>CAIMLG010000226.1 GCA_903842235.1 uncultured Verrucomicrobia subdivision 3 bacterium | reverse complement strand
GCGGCTGCCGCCGGATACAGGATATAATCGCTGTTGGTCGTCACGGTCACTCCGTTGGTCGAAGTCAGATTAAGGCTCACCAGGCTCACCGCGTCGCTGTCCGCATCGCTCCAGTTGGTTGCCACGTCCGATAAGGCGATCAGCACGCGCAGGCCCGCCGCCCGGCTCACCGTCATCGGCTGCGCCACCGGCGCGTGATCCACTTTCAAGTAAAGCTGGCTGTTCTGCAGCACCAGCCAGTTGGTCATCCCGGCGACCGTCGCCCCATTCACCGTCACGCTGGCCGGCAACGTGCCTCCGACCAAACCGCTCGCGTTGGTGTCCACCAGCAGATAACTGCCGGCGGTCAAGGCCGTGCCGGACACCGTCACCGTGACGGCATTGCCGCTGAAATTCAGCGTGCCCCCCGCCACGTGCAGGCTCGGCGCAGTGTTGCTGTAGGTCAAGGCCAGGGCACCCGAACCCAGATTCAAGCTGCCCGTCACCGTGCCCGCGCCGCCCACGCCATCACCCGAGTGCAGCGTCTGGCTGCCCAGCGCATAGCCGGCCCCGCTCAAACTGGCGCCCGGATTGATCGTAATGTTGGGCGAGCTGGAAATCGTGGCCCCACCCGTCAAATCCAGCGTGCCCGCGCTGATCACCGTGTTGCCGGTGTAGGTATTCGCCCCGGATAGGGTCAACGTGCCCGCGCCGAGCTTGGTCAGGCCACCGCCGTCCGCCAACACCGGCTGCCCGTTAGTGATTATATAGCCACCATCGTCAAGCTTTGCCCCGCCCACGCTCGCATACACCGTGGTGCCGCTCAGGAAGGCCGTGCCGGCGACATTCGTGTTGGCCACCAAGGTGCCGCCGTTCAGATACAGCTTGCCGGTGGAACCCGATATCGTCGTCACCCGCGGCGTGCTCAAGACCCCGCCGTCCAAGTGATATTCGCCATAGGCTCCGCTGGTCGAACCAAACATGATGCCGGAATTGCCCGTGCCCGGCGCGGCGATTTGGGAAATCACGCTGCCGCCCGTCTGATAGACCATACCCGTGGTGCCGAGTTTATCGCCGACGATAATGGCCCCCGCGGTGTTGGTCATTAAGAACAAGCCCGAGCTGATGCGGATCACGTTCGCGCCCGTCACGCTGGCGTCCTGGCCCAACCGCACGTTGGGCGAACCAGAGGACACCCCGACCACATAAACGGCGTTGTTGGTCAGATCCAGCTCCGTTACGCCGGCTCCGCCGGAAGAATGGAAGCGAATGCCGTCATCCGTGTTGGTGGCCGTGGCCCCGTCGAGGACCAGCCGGCTGCCATTGTAAAGGTCCAAGCCCGCCCCGGTGCTGATGAGTTGCAAAGAGGATTTGATCACCAGATTGCTGCCGCCGGTGACATTTACTTTTCCGCCGTTGCTCATGACCACATTGCTCTGCAGCGTCAGGCTGCCGTTGGTGACCCCGAAGTTCAACGTTCCCGACGTGACGCTGTTAAACACATTGCTCAGCGTGAACGAGCCACCGACTGGCGCAATCATCACGCCGCCGCCCACGCCGATGGAACCTTTGCCCAAGGCCGAATCCGCGCCAACAAACAGCGTGCCGCTGGTGACCGTGCCGCCGCCCGTGAAGGTGTTCACCGTGCCCAGCGTCAGCCGGCCGGCGGTGGTCTTGCTCAGCGTGGCGCTGCCGCCCAGACTGCCCGCGCCCGTGAGGCTATAATCCTTCGTAACATTGGTGAAGGTCATCGAGACCGGCGTCGCCACGATGCCAAGACTAATGGCGGTGGAACCCGAGGCGGTATCATCAAATTTGACCTGATCCCCCTGCGTAAAATACCACGAATTCAGCAAGTTCAGATTGGTCCAGTTATACGCACTGGTGTCCCACGCATTGCCATTCTGGCCCGTCCAGACCAACGGCTGCATGGCACTAGAGATGTTCAGGGTAATGGGCGAAGCACTCGTATCCAAGGTGGCCGTCACCCCGGCTGGCAAGGAGCCCAGTTGAAGATTGGCCCCGCTGCCACTGGAAAACGCAATCAGCGGGATGCTGCCGGCATAAAACTTACTGCCGGAGATATTGATCGTCACCGTGCCGTTGCCGGTCAGGGTGCCAGCGCTGATCGTGGCCGTGGCCACGTTGCCGGTCGGGAAGTTGAAGTTCACCGTGCTCGCCCCGCTCACGCCCAAGGTCAACGCCGAAGCCGCCAGCGTGCTGCCGTTGTTGTTCACCGACAGCGTGGCCCCGTCTTTAACAATCAAACCGCCGCCCCCCGTTAGGTTGGCCGGCGTGACCACCAAGGTGCCGTTGCTGATCACCGTATTGCCCGTGTAGGTGTTGATGCCACTCAAGGTCAACGTGCCCGCGCCCAGCTTGGTCAAGCCGCCGCTGGGGTTGGCCGCCGTGCTCGCGCTGCCGGTCGGCGTCACCATGCCGCCGCCGCCCGTAAACATGAGGGTGGGCGTGCCGGTGTAACCCACGCCCGGACAAGTCAAGGTAACGCCGGTCAGATTGCCGCTGCCATCAATCGTGGCAATGGCGCTGGCCCCGGTGCCCGTGCCAAAAACATCCACGATCGGCGGCGCCACAAAGCCCGAGCCGCTAAAGCTCATGCCCGACAGGCTGACGCCATTGCCGGTCGTCGGGGTCAACAAGGCCTGGCCATTGGTGATGGCAAATCCACCATCATCCATGATCGCGCCGCCGGCATAGACATAGGCCGCCGCCAGACCGGTCATAAAGGTCGCGTTATTCGCGCTGGCTTTCAGCGTGCCGCCGTTCCAATTCCAATACCCGGTGCCACTCCCTTGGACGACTTGCGGCGTGGTCACGGTGCCCCCGTTCAAATTCACGATGCCGATGACGCCGGCGGATTTGCCCAATCGGAGCGTGGCGGTCGCCTTTTGAATTTCCATAGTGGCGGCGCCGGAAATATTGAAAATGCCGTTACCATCATTGCCGACGATGAGCTGGCCAGCGGAGGCCCCCAGCGTCGTCGTGCCCCCGCTCAAGGTCATGACGCTGGTATTCGTAGCGACGTTGTTAAAGGATCCGACTTCGATATTGTTTGCGGTCACCAACAACGTACCGCCGCTGACGGTGACTTCGCCACGACTCTGCGAACCCGCGACCGAGCCACGCCCGGGGGCCAGATAAGACCCAATGGTGGCGGTGCCCCCGCTGAGGTTCAGGGCGCCAAACCCGCTGAGCCCGGCTCCGGCATAGCCCAGAAACAACTGCCCGCCCACACTCAAATTGCCGCCGGCACTCACATTGATGACCCCGCTGGCTCCGCTGGCCGTGCCCACGTTCAAACTGTTTCCCGCCAAACTGGAGTTCACCGTGCCGCCGGCAATATTCAGCGAGGCACTGGTGCTGGCCGTGTTGGCCACGGTGATCACGGCCGTGTTCGTAATCCCGCCGCCGCTGCCAACCACCAACACGCCCTGCTTCACCGTGGTGCCGTTGGTATAAGTGTTGGCCGCCGTCAAAGTCGCCGTGCCCGCCCCCTGTTTGGTCACGGAATAGGCCCCAGAAATCACGCCCCCGACGGTCAAAGTCCGGCCCGAGGCCACATCCCAGATGTTATTAGTCCCCAGGCCCAGTCTGCAATTCAGGGTCAGATCTTGCGTGGCGGACGACAGGTCAAGGCACGGGCCGGCCCCGCCCAAGGTTAGCAGATAGCTACCAGCGGTATCATTGATGGTCACCAAACCGCCGGGATCCTTAACCTGCAAGACCGACCAGGAAAAATTGCCTCCCAGTTCCGTGGTGTTTGCCCCAGTGACGGTGGCGTCCCAGAGGGCGGCTCCCGTGGGGAGCGCGCCGCCAACCCAACTGCTGGTGAGGTTCAGACTGTCGGTGTTGTTCGCCTTGACAACCGCATTGCCACCCGTGATCACTAGATTGAGGGTATTGCCCGAGAGGCTCAGATTACCGGAGACCCCCGCCGGCAAGGTGACGGTCGAAGGAATCGTGCCCGAGGAGGATCCCCACGTCATCAAGGGATAAGTGCCTGACAGAAAATTATCCCCATTGACAATTACGCTGGGCAGCGTGGTAAAGGTGGCCGCACCCGTGATGATCAGCGGCGCCACCGAGGCACTGGGTGCGATCGCCCCAAAATTAAATTCCAACGTTCCGCCAGCGGTGGTGGTCAAACCGGCATGCGTCCACGACAGGGTGTTGTCCGTCACCGCCACACTGTTGGTCGCGGCGGCATTGTTGATTTGCAACACCGAACTGCTGGCCGAACCGCCCACGACTTCCTCGAGTTTGCCGTTGCTGATCACCGTGTTG
>CAIMLG010000225.1 GCA_903842235.1 uncultured Verrucomicrobia subdivision 3 bacterium | reverse complement strand
CCTTGGCCCAGCGCGCTTTTTGCGCGGCCGCGATGCGGGCCCGGCCGGCCGCGCTAATCCCGGATGTTTTGGTGGCGGCGGCCGTCGGGGCCGCAGCGGAGCCCAGCAAGGCGGCTAATTGCTTCTCCAGCGCGGCGATCTTATCTTTCAGCTCGGCCGCGCGTTTGAGTTCGGAAGAGGTCAATGATAATAGATTCTTCATGGTCCGATTATTATAGGCGATTGTCCCGTGAGTTCAACTGCCATGTTTTTTTATGCGGGGGAAATGGCTTTTGCTTTGCCGCTCCTTGCGGTTTAATGGGCGGGTAATCGCATGGCTCCAGCCCAACCCAGTTTTAAGAACTCCAACCGCAACCTCGCCGCCATTGCGGCGGTGGTTTTCGTGCTCGACCAATTCACCAAATGGCTCGTCCTGAACCTGCTTCAAAGCGGCGACGAAAAGATCATCATTTCCGGCTTCTTCCGCTTTGTGCATTGGAACAACACCGGCGCGGCGATGAGCATGTTTACCGGCAACAACAGCGTGTTGGCGCTCGTGGCCGTGCTGGCGTTCGTGGCCCTCTTTCTCACGCGCCATCATTTCAACTCCCACACGCTGCCGGGCCAGATTGCCTTTGGCCTGATTTTTGGCGGCATCGCGGGGAACCTGACCGATCGCCTGTGCTACGGCCATGTGATTGACTTCATTTATTTTTACATGCTGCGGCGTGGCGGCGGGGAAATCGGTTTTCCGGCGTTCAACATCGCCGACAGCGCCATCTGCACCGGCGTGGGGTTGATCTTTCTCATCACTTGGCGAACCGAACACCAGTCGAAGCCGAGTGACGGGTAACCCCATTTATTCCCTCGCTCCTTTGCCACTGGCCAACTTGAAATGACCGCCCGCACCGAAATTTTTACCGTGGAGAAATCCCGGCCCGGCGAGCGGCTGGACACGTTTCTGCGCGGGCAATTTCCCGCTGTCTCGCGCGGGGCCATGCAGCGTCTGATCGAACAGGGCCACGTCCGCGTCAACGGTCAGCTCGTCAAGCCCACCCACGCGCCGCGCGCCGGCGAACAGGTGGCCGTGCATTGGCCCGAAGCCCGCCCCGCCGCAGCGCAGCCGGAGGCTATCCCCCTGGAAATTTTGTTTGAAGACCCGTCCCTGCTCGTCGTGAATAAGCCCGCCGGACTGGTGGTGCATCCCGCCGCCGGCCACCAGGAACATACGCTCGTCAATGCCCTGCTGCACCATTGTCAGGGCTCGCTGAGCGGCATCGGCGGCGTGGTGCGGCCGGGCCTTGTCCACCGGCTCGACCGGGAAACCAGCGGCTGCCTGGTCGTGGCCAAGAACGACGAAACGCATCTCCAGCTTTCCGAACAATTCGCCAACCGCACGATCCGGAAAATTTATCAGGCCATTGTCTGCGGCGAACTCGCCTGCGCCGCCGGCGAAATCCACGCCGCCATCGCCCGCCATCCCACGCACCGCAAGCGCATGGCGGTGCCCGCCGATGGCGCGGGCCGGGCCGCGCATACCAGCTATCGGGTGTTGGAGCGGCTGAAATCCGCCACGCTGGTCGAGGCGCAGATCCATACCGGGCGCACGCACCAGATCCGCGTGCATTTCCAATATCTCGGCCATCCGGTCGTGGGGGATGAGACTTACGGCGCCAAGCCCAATGCCCGGCTCAAGGAGTTGACCCACTACGCCGCGCCGCGCGTGCTGCTGCACGCCCGGGAACTTTCCTTTGTTCATCCGCGCACCGGCCAGACGCTGAAATTGACTGCCCCGCTGCCGGCGGATTTTATGCGGGCGCTGAAATTATTGCGGGTGAAATGAGGAAACGGGCAGCGCCCACGGCGGTTGATTCTCTCATCTGTTGAAGCGCCAGTGGGTTCCCTGCGGCCGCGCGCCCCGACCGGGTGGCGGGGGAACTGAAACCGTCTGTGTGGGGAGCCAAGTGCGCCGGGGAGGAACCCGCTTGGGGACGGGATCCTAACGGTGGCCGCGCCGGGAACCGCCGACCGCCGGTTAAGCCTTTTCGTGCGCGTCCGCGCCGCGTTCCTCAAACGGTTGTCAATCGAAGCCGGGGTGGCGGAGAATGAGCCGGGGCGCTCATCTGGCATCCTCATCAATATCCCAGCGGCGACGGGCCATCAATGGACTAAACGGCGCGTCCGGCGAAACCGCAAGCTCTCGAACGCCGCCCTCATTCGGACCTACCAACTCCACTCGAACCAAAGTAATGTCGTCGCGCTTATGGTCGATAAAATACGCGGCCGCCTCGCCTTTCGAGTCGGCTGGCAATTCGTCATAATACATTTTCCCGTCATGCTTCCAGTGGATCCCAAAGATGAACCGCTCGATCATAAATGTGAGCGATGCTTAATGTGAACTGAGCGCCCGCCGCCGCCGGTCGGGAGCGGTAACCGAAACATCGCCCGCGCCAACGGAGGTCGGCCCGGGCGATGGCGGAACCGGTTTCATGGGCAAAACCGCCGCGCGGTTGGCTTAGGGCAACTGATGGTCCGCGATGCTGCACGTCGGCGCTTCGCCGACGGCATGAATGCTGTAGCTGCCGTCTTGCGGGCACTTGGGCATTTGTCCGTTGACGAGCTTGAGGTAGGGCTTGAGATCGTTGGCGGTGCAGGGGGCGCCGGTTTTTTTGTTATTTTCCAAGGCCCATTGGTTCTCGGCCGCGTCCAATTGGCGGAGGTTGTTGATGCAGGCGTTTTTCTGGGCGGTGGTGCGGGCTTTGACGAAGTTGGGAATGGCAATGGCGGACATCATGGCGGGCACGGCCACGGCGGGCAGGAGCGCCAGGTTGGCAAAGCTCTGGCTGCCGTTGCCGGTGGAGAGCACGCCGTCGGCGGCGGTGGCGGTTACGGTGTAGGCAAAGGCGGGCTGGCTGTTGAAGAGCGATTGAATCAGCTTGGCCTGCGCCGGGCCATTGCCGCCCTGGGCGAGCGGGCCGCTCAGGGCCTGCTGCTGGATCTGGAAAAGGATTTTCCCGAAGCTTGCGCCCATGTAGCTGAAGCCGTTGCCCTGGTCGGGCATGAGCTTGGCCAGGCGCTTGAATTCAGCGGTGCTGGTGAGGCCGGGGCTTTTGCCGCTCTTCACGGCGAGGGCTTCCTTCACCAGCGCATCGGAGCTGGCGATAAACAGGTAGCCGCCGCTGCTGGCGGCGGACGGGCGCAGGGTGCCGATGAGCGGGAGGGGCACCGGCATGGTGCGCAGCTTGAGGCCGGCTTGATCCGCCTTGATGGTCTGCGGATTTGCTTTCAGCGCCTCATCAATGCGGTCGAAGAGGAGGTCGTCATTGACCTTGAGGACGACGAACAGGCCGGGCTCGGGAATGGTCAGGGCGCCGGTGGGCAGCGGCAGCGTGATGGGATTCGCTTCGTTGAGCGTGAGGGCGAAGCCGTATTCGCCGCCGAGGGATTTCAGCATGGCCTCCCATTTCAACTGGGTGCGCTGCTCAAATTGAGCGGGCAGGTTTTGGAGAAAATCATCGGCCTGCGGATAGCCGGCCTTGCTGATTTCGTCCTGGAGCACTTTCCAGGTCAGCGGCAAATCCAGGTCGGTAAAGACGGCGAGCGCCGTGTTGGCGGGCAGCAGGTCCAGGCCGGTGAGCGGATGCGGGGGGCGGCCGCTGAGTTTCCAGAGGAAGCCGTTGCCGGTCTTGGGATAATGGTGCAGGAACATTTTGTTGTGGAACATGCCCTTTTCCACCTCGACGGAACTCAGGCCCACGCCGCTCAGATCCTGCACGCCGCTGTCCTGGATGAGGCGGTTGACGGCGTCAAAGGCCTGGTTGACGTCGGCCGCTTTGTCCGGCGGCAGCGCGGGCAGGGCGGTGAGGGTCGTCCGCCACTGCTCCACGGTGGTGGAGAGGTGCTCCAGCCATTGCGCGGTGCCGAGATAGAGATAGAAATTCCCGCCGGGATCAAGCTGGTCGGACACTTCGGCAAAGCTCGTGCGTTCGGAGGGCAGCGCGATCACGGAACGGGTCGGGGCGGCTGGTTTGCCGCAGCCGAAGTTGAAGCCCGCCAGGCTGCCGAGGGCGGCGAGCGTGGCGACACCGAGAATCAGGGAGTTTCTTTTCATATAAAAGGCGATCAGGTTATTAGCTGGGTTGGAAAATCGTTGGCGATAGACAATCAGTTCTCCGTCAAAGGTAAAGCGAAAAAACTTCCGCTCAACCCGCGAGCCGTTTAATTTTGGTAAAGAATGGCTTGAAACCGGCGGCGTTTGTCGTCAGGTTGGGCCGCAACCCGATTACGGAAACGCCATGTCCCATCCCCCGGAAAGATTTTCAAGAACGCTGCTGGCCCGGTTGATTCAGGCTGACCGATTTATCGGCTGGCTCGGCCAATTGGATTTTGAGCGGGCGCTGGTGTTGACAAGCGATGCCTGGAAGGTCGCGGCCGGCGGCGTGCCCCCGCATTGTTTCCTGCTCGCGGCCCCGGTCGGCGCGGAGCCGGTGGAGATTTTTTTGCTCCGGGTAACTGGGGCGGCCGAGGTTCCGGCGGACCCGGAACTGCGGGCCAAGCTGGAAACCTTCAAGGGCCGTTCGCCGGTTGCCGGCCCCGGCGGCACGGTGGAGGAATTTCAGTTTGGCCTGCTGCAATGCCGGGTGCTGGGCACGTTTTACCTGCAGGCGGGCCAACTGCGCCTCGGCAGCGATGTGGAGAATTATGCCGTGGCCGCCGGGTGGGCGGTCCATCGGCCCGGCGGCGCCGCGCTGGAAGCGATCGTCAATTACCTCAGCCCCGAGCGTCTGGCCGCGTCGCGTGAGGAAGCGCGGCGGTTGGGATTGGCGGGAGACCTGCCGCACTTTTCCATTGGCACCGTGCGCTACGCCTCCACCGAGCGCCGGCGGCGCAGTGAGCCGGCGGGGCTCGCGGAGTTTCACCTGAATGCGGTGGATTTTCTCGCCCGCCGCACGGCCGTGTTGGGCATGACCCGCACGGGAAAATCCAACACGGTCAAACAGCTGGTTTCCGTGGTGAAGCGCACGGGGGCCGGGGCGCAATTGAAGATCGGCCAGATCATCTACGATTTGAATGGCGAATACGCCAACGCCAACCAGCAGGATCAGGGCTCCATCGCCGGCGTGTTTCCGGCGGACACCGTTCGCTACCGGATGTTTCCCACGCCGGGCTTTGAGGTGATCCTGAATAATTTTTTCCGGCAGATTGCCGAAGGTCACAGCACCTTGCGCGGGTTGATCGAAGGCGGCAAACTGCCGCGCTCGGCGGATTTGGAAGCGTTCCTGACCATGGATTTCACCGAGCCGGACAAGGAGACTTGCAGCAGCGATTACGAATTTCAGCGGCAGGCGGCTATGTTCAATCTCAAGGTCGCCGCGTATCAGGCGCTGCTGGTCCGCGCCGGCTACGAATTGCCCGCCGGCTTCAAGTTTGCTTTCGAGGTTCAGCCGGGCATCCGCAATAAGGTGAATCCGGCGGTGGATCCCGCAAACGGTCTCACGGCGCAGCAAGCCATCGAATGGTTTCAACTGGTGCGGCAGATTCAGGATGAACTCGTCACCAGCACCGGCAAATCCTGGGTCGAACCGGACACCAACGTGCTCATCAACCTCCTGCTCCAGGAGAATGACCAAGGCGGATACATTCCCGGCTACCGGCTGCTCCAGCCATTCAAGGATTACCACGCGCCGAATCGCAGCACCGATGTCTGCGATGAAATTTATCACCATCTGGTGAATGGGCGGATTGTCATCCTCGACCTTTCCGTCGGCGATCCCGTGCAGCGGGAGCGGCTGAGCAAACGCATCGCCCGCCATATCCTGCGAAATTCCATGGCCGCCTTCAACGCCGGCCAGCATCCGCCGCACATCGTCATTTATGTCGAGGAGGCGCACAATCTGGTTGGCCGGCATGAGCCGCTTACGGGGATCTGGCCGACGATTGCCAAGGAAGGCGCGAAGGCGCGTCTGGCCTTCGTCTATGCCACCCAGGAAGTTTCCTCCATCCACCCGAGTATTCTGGCCAACACGGAAAACATCTTGGCCATGCACCTGAACAACCATCACGAAATCGGCGAACTGGCCAAATACTATGATTTTGGAGATTTTGCCGCCTCGCTCATCCGGGCCCAGGATGTCGGTTTTGCCCGAATAAAAACCCTGTCCAACCCGTTCGTGATTCCCGTCCAGATCAACCGGTTTGATCCAGAACAAGCCAAGTGAGGCGCGGCGGCCAGCCCCGGCGGATCAGGCTTTACCCGGATTCTTGGCCGCTTCGATCAGCTCCCAGAATTTGGGATTTTCCTGAAGCGCTTCGTCCTCGCCCATCTTGATGCCGGAGCGGAAGAAAAAATCCTTGAGGGTATGCCGGCTCATGACGCGGTGGACGAGCACGCCCAGCGGGTGGCGTTCAAAATAGACGCGGTAGTCGCCGAGGCGGAAACGGTGCAGCGTGTGGCCATCGCTTTCCAATTTGCCGAAGTCTTCCAGCTCGCTGCCGATGACGTGCTGGGGCAGCCCGCGAAATTCGCCGAGGATCTGGAGTTGCAGCTCCTTGGGCATCCGCCCGAGTTCCGCCGCCGCCGTGGGCGTGAAGATGATTTGAAACGTATTCATCAAAGTGACCGGGCCACTTTAGCCCGCCCGCCCCGCCACCGCAAGCGGCCAGTCTTGCAGCTTCGGCTAACGCCGGATTTGACCGCGCGGAGAATTTTCCGCATTATCCCGTCATGGCAAGCAGCTTTGGACACTTGTTCCGCATTTCGACGTGGGGCGAATCGCACGGCGGGGGCGTCGGCGTCGTGGTGGACGGCTGCCCCCCACGCCTGAAACTTTCCACGGCGGATATCCAGCCCGACCTCGATCGCCGGCGCCCTGGCCAATCCAAGATTGTCACTCCACGCAAAGAGTCCGACACGGTGCAAATCATGTCCGGAATCTCCAGCGCTGGCCGCACGTTGGGCACGCCGATTTGTCTGTGGGTCAAGAATGAGGACCAGCGCTCCGAGGCTTACCACGAGATGCAGGCCAAGTTTCGGCCGTCGCATGCCGACTACACTTACTTTGCGAAATATGGCATCCGCGCCTGGCAGGGCGGGGGCCGCGCCAGCGCCCGGGAGACCATTGGCCGCGTGGCGGCTGGGGCGATTGCCAAAAAGCTTCTCCGCGAGAAATTTGGCGTGGAAGTGCTCGCTTACGTCAAGCAGGTGCAAAAAATCATTGCCGACGTGAATCCGGACAAAGTGAAGTTCAAGCACGTGGAAGCCAACCTCGTCCGCTGTCCCGACGCCAAGGTGGCGGATAAAATGATCCGCCTCATCGAAAAAACCCGCCATGCCGGCGACACCGTGGGCGGCATCATTGAAGGCCTGGCGCGCGGCGTGCCCGCCGGCTGGGGCGAACCCGTGTTCGACAAGCTGGAAGCCGATCTCGCCAAGGCCATGTTGAGCCTGCCCGCCTGCAAGGGGTTTGAGAGCGGCGATGGCTTTGCCGGCATTTTGCTGACCGGCCGGGAGCACAACGATCTGATCCGCGCCAAAAACGGCCGGGTCTTTACCCTCACCAATCGCTCCGGCGGCATCCAGGGCGGCATCTCGAACGGCGAGACCATTTTCTTCCGCACTGCCTTCAAGCCCGTGGCCACCGTCATGCACGCGCAGGCCACGGTGGATGAACAATTCCAGAACACCACGCTCCGGGGCCGCGGCCGGCATGACGCCTGTGTCTTGCCGCGCGCCGTGCCCATGGTCGAGGCCATGACGGCGCTCGTCCTGGTGGATCATGCGTTGCGCCAGAAAGCGCAGTGCGGTTGATTTAGTTGAAACCGGCGGCGCTTGCTTTACCTCTTACCATTCATGGCTGAAAAAAAATTAAACGCACTGGCGCCCGATCTGCGGCGGCTTTACTCCAAGGCGGTTGAGGCCGCGCAACGCGATAATCTGGACTACGCCCTCACGTTGTTCTGCCAGGTGCTGGAAAAAGAGCCCGGGCTGTTTGAGTGCCGCCAGGCGCTGCGGCTGGCGCAGACGCAGAAATTCCTTGGGGCGAGCAAGGGCTTTTTCAAGAAGATGCTGAGCAACGCCGGTTCCTCGCCGCAGATCACCAAGGCCAAAATGACCTTGGGCAAAAATCCCGCCGAAGCCATGGCGATTGCCGAACAGGTGCTGAATGGCGATGCCAATAATCCCTTTGCCCACCGGATCATTGTGGATGCGGCCAATGCCTTGGAAATGCCGCAGACCATGGTGCTGTCGCTGGAAACCATGGTGCAGCATGCGCCCAAGGACAAGGCGTTGATCATCGAATTTGCCCACGCCGTGGCCGAAGTCGGCGGCAAATCCGCCGTGGCCGAGCAGTTCCTGGATGAACTCATCCGCACCTCGCCTTACGACCCGGATTTGCTGCAGGCGCAGAAGAATCTTTCCGCGCGCAAGACGCTGGACGAGGGCGGCTACGGCGCGCTGGAAGGCGGCGAAGGCTCCTACCGCGATGTGTTGCGGAACAAGGAGGAGGCCGTCTCCATGGAGCAGGAGCAGCGCGTCCAGAAATCCGAGGACGTTGCGGGCCGGCTGATCGAAGAGTATGAAGCCCGCCTGCAAACGGACGCGCACAATGCCAAGCTGCTGCGCTCGCTGGCCGAGCTTTACACCCAGAAGAACCAGTTCGACCGCGCGCTGGACTATTACCACCGGCTGAAAGCCGCCGGGCTGGCCGGCGATGCCACGCTGGACCGCGCCATTGCCGAGACCACCGTGCGGCATTTCGATTTTCAGATCGCCCAGTTGAATCCCTTCGCGCCGGACCTCGCCGAGCAGACCGCGGCCATTCAGGCGGAGAAAACCGCGTTCCAGTTGACGGAATGTCAGCAGCGCGCGGAAAAATACCCCACCGATCTGGCCATCCGCTACGAACTGGGCCTGCTGTATTTTCAGACGGGCAAAGTCAGCGAGGCCATTGCCGAATTTCAGAAGGCGCAGCAGAACCCGCACAAGCGCCTGCTCGCCATGAACTACCTGGCGCAATGCTTCGCGCTCCGCAACATGAACGATTCCGCCGTGCGCACCCTCCAGAATGCGCTCAAGGAAAAGACCGTGTTCGACGAGGAAAAAAAAGAGCTGACCTATAACTTGGGCTGCGTCTTTGAAAAGATGGGCAAAAAAGCCGAGGCCATCGAGCAGTTCCTGATCATCTACGAAAGCGACATCAGCTACCGTGACGTGTCCGCCAAGGTGGATGCCCACTACGCCAGCCAATAGGCTCCGGCTCCGGCGGCCAAGCGAACGCCCCCGGACCAGAGGCAGCTCAAAAGCGAATCCCATTTCCCTTAAGGCAAGGGTGATTTCCCTCAGGGCAAGAGTCTTTTCCTTTGAGGCAAACGTGATTTACGCTGCGCTGAACACGATTATTTCGGCAAAACAAGCGCATTTCGCCCGAATAACCGGCTCAAAACCGGGAGGAAATGGTTCCAATCCACTGAAAACCAGCCAGATAGCCATAAAATGCCGTTTTCCCCCGAATTACCCCCAAAAACCGGGGGACCGTTGGAGTTCACGCTTCAGCGTGTTTTCCGGGCCAACAAGCTAAAGCTTGAACTCCAACGGGCGGGCGGGCCAGCCCCCGGCCCCCGAGTCCGTTGCCCCTGGAGGTTTGTATTCTGGGAATAGCCTTTGACAGAAATTCGGAAGTCCGCTTTCATAACCTCATGTTCACCCAGGCCGTCGCGAAAACAACTGCGCCCGCGCCCGCGCCCGCACAGTGGCCGAATCCCTCTTCGATGCCTACACACTCGATTTTATGTCATCCATCAATCTTGCAATCGTTGGTTTGAGACTCTTGGCGATTTACTGCATTATCCAAGCTGTGCCGTTGTTTTGGGATGTTAGCTTTACTGCCGTCATGTTAGGTTCAGGGTCGTTTGGCCATTCGCAACCAGTGGCTATTTTCATGGCTTTGCTTCCGGGCAGTTCGCTTTTATTGTTGTCCATCTTGCTTTTCGTTTTTTCACAGCCGCTCGGGCGGCGGATTGCTTCCTCTACTTCGCCGTCGCCAAGCGAGAGTGTTTGCACATTTGATCAGTTTCAGTCCATCGCTTTCGCCGTCGCCGGTATTTTGATTTTGGCGACGGCACTTCCCAGCGTGGGACGAGCGTTGCAGAGTTTGGTTGTTTTATATTCTTACCATAAGCAAGGCGGCACGAATCCGGTAGATCGAGTTTTCAGCAGTTGGTTGTATGCGGCCGGAGTTTTCGCTCAGCTTGTTGTCGGTGTGCTCCTGCTCCTCAACCCGAAAGGATTCCGAAATGTTTGGCGATATTTACGAACAGCCGGCACCTAACGACCAAAGGATTGAAATGACCGGAGCGCAGCGGAGCGTCATTTCAATCCGTGTTTGAACCCGCCCCGGAAAAGCCTGGGCGGCTCCTGGGGCCAGCCCGGCGAAGTTTTCCAGTAGTCGTCTCGCTTGCCGTTTGCTTTTGGCCCCGTTCAACCAGGTGATCCAGCGAACGGCGGCGGGCCGTCGCTGAGTTTGGGGCGTTGAAGACATCGGGAGCCTCCCGCCGGTTAGCCCTGCCGTTCCGTTGCGCACTTCACGTCGCAAGGTATTCGAAACTTAAGCAGCGAGTCCCGTGATGGTGCAGCGGGGAAGATTAAGCTGGCGCGGGTGATTTCCCGGTTGGCGATTGGAAAGTTTTTCCCTACCCTTGCCGCCATGTCTGACTCTATTCGCGCCGACGGGCGCGTCGCCAATCAATTGCGCCCCCTGCGCTTTCAAAACCACATCGCGCCCCACGCCGCCGGCTCCACGCTCATCGAATGGGGCAATACCCGCATCATCTGCGGTGTGACCATCGAGGAAAACGTGCCGCGCTGGATGAAGGAGCAAAAAGTCGAGGGCGGCTGGATCACCGCCGAGTATTCGATGCTCCCGTATTCCACCCTGACGCGCAAACCGCGGGATATTTCCAAGGGCCGGTTGGATGGCCGCTCCTCCGAAATCCAGCGGCTGATCGGGCGCTCCATTCGCGCCGCCGTGGACTTGGAGAAATTTGGCTCCCGCACCATTTGCGTGGATTGCGACGTGTTGCAGGCCGATGGCGGCACGCGCACGGCGGCCATCACCGGCGCCTTCGTGGCGCTGGCGCTCGCGGTGAAAAAGTTGCAGGCGGAGAAGAAGCTGGTGGCCAGCCCGGTTAAATCCGGCGTGGCGGCCGTGAGTGTGGGCATCGTCAACGGCACGCCGTTGCTGGATCTGTGTTACACGGAAGACGTGGGCGCGGCGGTGGACATGAACCTGGTGATGAATGCCGCCGGCGAATTTATTGAACTGCAAGGCACCGGCGAGGAAGCGACGTTTACGGACACGCAATTGGTGGCTTTGCTCGCGCTCGGCAAGGCGGGCATCCGGGAACTGCTGGCCGCGCAACAAACCGCCATCGCCCAGGGCTGATTCATCATGGCCAAAACTTTCCGGCGCAAAAAAACGCCCACGCCACCCGCCACGCGGCTGTTGCTCATCCGGCACGGCGAAGTGGAGGCGCTCTACCAAGGCATTTTTGGCGGGCGCATCGACATGAACCTATCGCCGCGCGGCCAGCGGCAGGCCAAGGTGCTGGCCGAGTATCTGCGCGGCAAGACGATTGACGCTGTTTATGCGAGTCCAATGAAGCGGGTGCAGCAGACGCTCGCGCCGACCTTGAAGCAAAGCGGCCAGGAGCAGACGATTTTCCCGGATCTGCGCGAGGTGGATTTCGGCGATTGGACCGGGCTGAACTGGATCGCGGTCCGGGACAAGTTCAAGTTTGCCGTCCACGAATGGCTGCACCAACTGGAGCATCCCGGCGCGCCGAATGGCGAGAGCGGAAAGACGTTTCGCGCCCGGGTGGAGCCGTGTCTCCGGGAAATCATCGCGCATCATCCCGGCCAGAATGTCGCGATTTTCTGCCACGGCGGCGTCATCCGCATGTTGCTGGCGATTCTGCTGGAACTGCCGCTGCCCAAAACGAATGCGTTTGAGGTGGAATATGCCAGCATCACCCAGGTGGCGCTGCATCCGCACATGGCGGAAGTGGAGTTGATGAACTTTACGCCGTGGCGCGATCTGGTGGCCTGAACCGGGTTCCGTGATTTTATGAAGAAACAAAAACCGCTCTGGCGCGTGTCGGTCGCCACGTCCCTCGAAGCTGAGGATGCCGTGGGCGAACTGCTGGCCGGATGTTTTGGCGGCGCGGCCTCGTCGTATTTTGATTTGGAGAAACAAACCAGCCTGGTCAGCGTTTTTGTTGAGACGGGAAAAAGTTTGCCCGCCCGCCGCCGCCCGGAAATTGCTGCCGGGTTGAAGCGAATTGCTGCCTGCGGGCTCCGTCTCGGCGCGGGCGACATCGAAATCACCAAGGTTAAACGCGAAGACTGGGCGGAGTCCTGGAAGCGGCATTTTCAGCCACTGGAAATCGGGCCGGAACTGCTGGTAAAGCCGAGTTGGAGCAAACAGAAGCCGCAGAGAAATCAATCGGTTGTCATTCTTGACCCCGGTTTAAGCTTCGGCACCGGCCAGCACCCGACGACGTCATTTTGTTTAAGTGAATTGGTCCGCTGTCGTAATGCGGGTAAGGCTGCATCATTTTTGGACATGGGCACGGGTTCGGGAATCCTGGCCATCGCCGCAGCCAAATTGGGATACCAGCCGGTTCAGGCGTTTGACTTTGATCCGGAAGCCGTGCGGGTGGCAAAGGAAAATGTCCGCAAAAACCGGGTGGCCGACCGGGTAAAACCGGTGCGCCGCGACGTGACGAAGCTGCCGGAAAAGTCCGCGCGGCAATTTGATCTGGTGTGTGCTAACTTGATTTCCAACCTGCTCATCGCCGAGCGCCGCCGCATCGTGGATCGGTTAAAACCGGATGGCGTGTTGGTGCTGGCGGGCATTTTGGCCGTGGAATTTGGCGAAGTGCAGAAAACGTTTGCGGAATTGGGATTGAAGCTGGTGGCCCACCGGGCGGAAAATGAATGGTGCAGTGGTTCTTTTTGTTTCTCCTGACAATATTTGAACACGGGCGCGGAATTGGGGGTCTGAAAAAGTAGAGATTTACGGCAGTTTTTAGATGCCAACGCTTGGCATTGTTTACGCTGTCAATTTGGTGAAAGGAAAATGCTATGTTGAAGACCATGGAAGTCATCAGTGAAGCCATCCGCAACCCGAAGCATCCGTTCCGTAAGGCTGATAATCAGCCGAAGAAGTCCCAAAAGAGCCGTTACGAGCGTCGTAAAATCAAGGAATACCTCCACCTCGGTGACTGGATGTCTGAGGAAGCCATCTAGGGTCAACCATTGCCGTTGGTTGTTTAGCCAGCAGCGCGAACCGCGACTGGCGGAGCGGGGTGATTCACTTTTGGCAGTCCGGGCAGATGCCAAAAAATTCCAGCCGGTGCGTAACCCCGGTGAAGCCGTTTGTCTTCGCAATCTCCCGTTCCACCTCCTCCGGAAAGCATTTTTGCACCTCCACCACGCTGGCGCAGCGGGTGCAGATTAAATGATGATGATGCCCGTTGTTCCCTTCGCCGACCAATTCAAACCGGGCCGCCCCGTCCCCAAAGTCAAACCGCTGGACCATGCCCAACTTTTCCAGCATCTGCATGGCCCGATAGATGGTGGCCAGATCGCACTCCCCTTCGGGGAGTTCGGAAAAAATCTCCTTGTTCGTCAGCGGGTGCGGATGGTGGCGCAAAATTTCCAGAATCGCCGCGCGGGGGCCGGTGATCTTGCGGTCTTCGCGCCGGAGCCGGCTGGTCAGCGCGGCCAGTTCCTGCCTTTCGTGCGTGTGCCGGTGCTGGCAGTGCATGTCAGCCTTCAAAGATGACGCTGGCAATGCCCAGCACCAGGCCGGTAAGGACGGCCAGTAATTTGCCCACGGGAAACCGATGATGATCTTCGCTTTCGAACAGGATGACGGTCGAAATATGCATGAAAATGCCAATGACCATGGCCATCAGGTAGCGCGAATAAACCGCCAAGCCGGTGTGACTGCTGAGGAACATGCCGACCGGGGCCATGACGGCAAACAGGCCCAGGCACTGGAGCGCGGCCGATTTTTTCATGCCGCTTTGCAGCAGCATTCCCAGCAGGGCAATGGAGATCGGAAAATTGTGAATGACGATGCTGACGAGCAGAAAGTGGTGTTGCGCGAGATGATGCGCGGTCGGCTGCTCCGGAGTTTGGCCCAGCGCCAGCGCCTCAACGAACGCATGCAGGCATAAGCCCGCCAGGATGCCATACGCCATCCGCCCCTGAATTTCATGGGCGTGCCCGTGCTCGATCCCCATCGAGATGGAGTCCATGGCAATTTGCAAAAAGAAGCCAAACAGGATGAATCCGCCAATGACGAGCGGCTTGAGGGTGACGCCGGCTTCCGGCTCATACAGATCGGGCAGCAGGTGCAACATCACCAGCGCGATGAGATAGGCGCCGGTAAACGCGTTTAACAGCTTCACGCGCCGGGGGTCGGTCAGACGCAACCAGAAGACGGTGATGGCGCCCAGCGCAATGCTGGAAAGCAAGATCAGGTAATCCATATCTCTTAGGTTTAACTGCGAGCGTTTCTTATTGCAAACCTTTTGCAATAAGGCGGTATAAAAAAACCGCCCGGCCAAGCATGGCGGGGCGGAAAATTACTTCATCAGCAGCATCTGGCGCGCGCGCTTGATGGCGGCGGTCATGCGGCGCTGATAAGGCGCGGGCAGGCCGGTGTATTTGCGCGGCAGGATGCGTCCCTGATCCGTCACAAACGTGCGGAGCAGGTTGGTGTTCTTGTAGTCGAGCGCGTCGATTGTGAAATCAATCTTCGGCTTCGGCCGGGGCGCGCGGGCTTCGCGGGTGCGGCCGCCGCGCTTGTCGGACTTTTTCTCGGTGTTGGTCTTGCGAGGCATAATTACTTGATTTCTTTGTGCAACGTGTGGCGGCGGAGGGCGGGATTGTATTTTTGGACTTCCAGCTTTTCCAACTGCAGCTTCTTGTTGCGGGTGGTGGTGTAGCGCGACGGCGATTTGCCTTCTTTACGCGCCTCGGTGCATTCAATGGTGATGACTTCTCGCGGCATAAATTATTCTTTCTCTTTCGGTTTGGTTTCCTCGCCCTCTTCGCCCTCCTCCGTTTCAACCTCGGTGACGGTCCCCACGGAATCAATCGTTCCGAGCGTGCCCAGGCGGCGGGATTTCAATGCGCCGTCGCGTTCCAGCTGCGCTTGCGCTTCAACGGTGAAGCGCGTCCAGGGGATCGCCTCCAGCCGGGCTTTGGGGATGGCTTTGCCGGTCAATTCGCATACCCCGAAGGTCTTCCGCTCAATCCGCTTGAGCGCCTCCTCGATCTCAAAAACGGCATCCTGGTCGGAGGACAGCAGGCTCAAGGCAAAATCGCGGTCAAAATTGTCGGTGCCGGAATCCGCCATGTGGAGGCTATAGCCCGCCAGCTCCTGCGCTGATTCCTGCGCCAGGCCATTCATCTGTTTGACCAATTGCTCCCGCAAATCCAGCAGATTCTGGCAGAATTTCTGCCATTCCGGCTTGATCTTTTTCGAGTTCAAGCCGGCGTTGGCTTTGGCGATCGGGCGCCCCAAAATAGCGGCCGAGGTGGCGGCGGCCTTGGCTTTGCCGGGCCCGGCTTTCTTGGCAACTTTTTTCTTCGCGGTCACAATATTAAAAATAATTCCGGCCAGCAACCGCCACTGGCCAATGCTTCAAAGGGGCGGGAATGTAGCAAAGCGGGATAAATAAGCCACTAAAATTTTCTGGTTTTTAAGTGGCCGCGTTTTCAGGCCGGCTGGCTCGCCCGGTTGGCCATCTGTATCCGGATTTCCGGGCGGCGTTCGATGCAGGCGTAGGCATTATGATTATGGATGCTTTCCTGGTTTTCCGCCTCGACTTTATACCACGTCACCAGCGGATGCGCGTTGAGCCGCAGCGCCACATTCCGGACCAAATCTTCCACGAATACCGGATTTTCATAGGCCCGTTCCGTCACCGCCTTCTCGTCCTGCCGCTTGAGCA
This sequence comes from uncultured Verrucomicrobia subdivision 3 bacterium, assembly GCA_903842235.1. Taxonomy (GTDB): domain Bacteria; phylum Verrucomicrobiota; class Verrucomicrobiia; order Limisphaerales; family UBA11358; genus UBA11358. The sequence continues at coordinate 4,656 of CAIMLG010000225.1, read as the reverse complement.
GCGCAAACAGCTCCGAGCTGGCCGAGGCTTCGATGATTTCAATGATTTCCTCAATCCAGACGATTTTTTTAAACCGCACGGCGACCGTCACTTCGCCGCGCTGGTTGTGCGCGCCATGTTTGGCAATCGCCTTGGAGCACGGGCAGAGGATGGTGACATTCACTTTCACCGTGAGGATAAAATCGGTTTCCTGGCCGCACGCCGCCGCGTCGAACCGCGCAATATAGTCCATCAGGCTTTCGCGGCGCGACACCGGCGACTTTTTGCTCATGAAATAAGGGAACTCGATCTCCAGATGCGAGGTCGCAGAATTCAGCTTCTTCTGCAATTCCTGCAAAATTTCCCTGATGTTCTCCACATGAATGACGTTGCCGTGCGCGTTGAGCACCTCCACAAACCGGCTCATGTGGGTCCCTTTGAATTCTTGGGGCAGATCCACGAACATTCCGAGGGTGGCCACCGTGTTCTGGAAGCTGTGCGCCCGGTCGCGCACTTGGATGGGAAAACGCAAGCCGCGCACCCCCACCTTGTCAATCCGCAGCTCGCGGTGATCCCGTTCGCTCTGCTTGTCGTCCAGTTTGACCGCGGCCGGTCGGGTTTTTCCTTTTCGAGACATGCCGGAACAGTAGCAGCTTTGCGGCGTTTGACAAAAAGTTTCCCCGCCGGGCGAAGGGCGGGTTGGCCTCAGTTCAATGCGTTTAGCGGGCGGGAATATTTTCCCCAGAAGGCGAAAACCGCCTGCCACCAATTCGCCGGGCGGCTGGCCACGTCATTATGGCCCGCCCCGGCAAACTCCTGCACCGCCTTGGGGCCGGGATAGCTTCCGGCCAGCCTTCGACCGTCTGCCGGGCCGAAAATCTCATCCGCCCCCGCCACGGCGAAGGTGACCGGGCCGTGATAGCTTTGCAGCGCTTTCGCCGGCTCGAAGCGATCCCGCAGGAGCCAAGCCGCCGGCAGCCAGGGCATTTGCCGTTGCGCCACCGTCGGCAGGCTGCTGAAGGGCGCCAGCATGGCCAGACCGCTGATCTCCGCCGGATGCCGCCGCGCCAGTTCGCCCGCCACCCCTGTGCCAATGGATTCGCTGACGACATAGCGCGGCCGATTGTTCGGCAGCAATAGAAAGGCTTCCTCCGCCGCGGCCACCCAGGTGGCTTTGCTCGGCGAACCGCCGCGCGCGCCGTAGCCCGGATATTCCAAAACATAAACGTCCACCGGCGCGGCTTGATGGATCGGCCCGGCAATATAGTCCCGGCTCAGGGCGCACCCCGCGTTGCCGTGCACGATGAGCACGCTGCCGGTCGCGTTTTCCGCCGCCATTTTCCAGCCGATGATTTCCCCCGCCGGATTTCGCCACGGCGCAAAGCCATGCTCCGCGGCGACGGATTCAATGACCCCGGCGGGAATCTTGGTGGGGAAATAAATCAGGCGCCGCTGAAACAGCAGCACCGCCAGCACAATCAGCAGGTAGACGACGCCGAGGAGTTGCAACCCGCGGATTAATTGGACCGGAAGCATTCGTTTCACGGCGAGCGCAGGCGGTAGAAGCGGCCGGGGTAGTTCGTCCATTGCGGATCGCGGAAATAAGATATGCCGGAACCGCCAACCAGGGTGTTAAGCGTGTTGGTTGAAACCGGCGCCCAAGACGGATTTGCCAAATTCGTGCAAGCTTCCACCACGATGACCGCGTTGCTACTGCCGGCGATCGTGAAGCCAAATTTATTGACCGTCACCCCGAGGCCGCCGCCGGTCCAAACCTGCGCTGCCCAAAGCACGGTGCGTAGCCCGCCCAAAGTCGCGCCCCAGCCCGTGGTGCCGGGCAGGTAATAGACTTGGGCCTGACTGACGCCGGTGAAGGCCGTCGCCGTCACGTCGGGTGCATTCCCCCGGAAAAAAATTCCATTCAGGTTGGTGCAGTTAATGAAAGCCCAGTCGCCGATGTTGGTTACACTCTCAGGCGCAACGTAGGTTCCGCTCATGCCCATGGGGCAAATCACCAGCATGGTTTTTTCCTTGTTGAGCAATGCCCCGTTCTCACTGCTAAACACGGGATTTTGTGCCTCCACGATGATGGCCTTCAAACTGGCGCAACCGGAGAAGACCGCCAGCCCCAAGCTGGTGACGTTGGCTCCCATCGTGGCCCTGACCAGGTTGGAGCAGTCGGCAAAAGCATCATCGTCAATGTTCACCACACTGTTTGGAATGGTGATTTCCACCAACCCGCTGCAATCGTAAAAGGCAAAGGGGCTGATATTGCTGACGCTGCTGGGAATGGTTATTTCCGTGAGATAATCGCAATCCAAGAATGCAAAAGCCTGAAGATTACTGACGCTGCCGGGAATGGCATAGCTTCCCGCCCGGCCGGCGGGACATTGCAGGAGAGTGTTCTGCGTTTTATCGAATAAGACTCCGTCCGCGCTGCTGTAGCCGGCATTTTCCGCCTCCACCGAAAGGGTCGCCAGGTTGTCGCAACCGTGAAAAGCCCCGGCCTCGATGTTGAGGACGTTGCTGGAAATCGTCACCTCGGTCAGGCTGCTACAGCCGAAGAACGCCGAACTTTGCAGCTGGGTGACGCTATTCGGGATCGCGATGTCCGTCAGGCGGGTGCAGGCCCAGAAAGTTGAATCGCCCAGGCTCGCCAGCCCCTCGGGGAGCGTGATATTTGTCAAACTGCTGCATCCGATAAATGCGCCCGCCCCCAGATTCGTGCAATTGGCGGGCAGCCCCACGCGGGTCAGGTTCGTGCAGAAAGCAAACGCCTCCTTGCCCAGATTCGTCACGCCATTGCCGAGCACAAGGTTCGTCACCCCGGTGCACCAGCCAAACGCGCCCTCGCCGATGCTCTTAATCGGATCCGGAATCGTCAGGCTCTTCAAGTTGTAACAGAGAAAGAAGGCATGCATTCCGACGCTGGAAATGTTGGTGGGAAAAGTAACGCTCGTCAAATTGGAGCACTGCGAGAAGGCCCGGCATTCCATCACGGTCAAATTGGTGCCCAGCGAAATATTGGTCAAGCCGGTGCAGCGCATGAAGGCGTTGGTGCCCAACCGCACCACGCTGTCGGGCAAAGTCAGGGTCATCAGGCCGGTGCACGATTGAAAGGCGCTGGGTCCGATGCTGAGCAGCCCCTGGCCCAGCGTGAGCGTGCTGATCTTGTTGCAACCATAGCAAGCCGCCCCGCCGATGTTGGTAACGCTGTCCGGCAAGGTCAAACTCGTCACGGTCAGCTTGCCGTAGAACGCCCGATCGCCAATGTTGCGCACCGGATACCCATTCGTCGCCGCGGGCACGATCACGTCGCCGCCGGCGCCGGTATAGTTGGTGATGGTGATGGCCCCGTTGTTGGTAATGAAGGCAAATTGCGCCTGCCCTCCGGCGGGAATCGCCCAAAGCACCAGCCCGAGCAGAACCAGCTTCATGGTTTTCATTGTGAATGAGGGACATCCTTTAGGGTTTCCCCGCGTTTGGCAATCCCGATTTATTCTGCCGCTGATCAGCTCAACCAAAACTAATTCAATCGCGCGCGATTTTTCCGCGCTGGCCCGCCTGCTCGATGCCGGTCGGGAGTGGGTTGGCGTGCCCTGCTGCGGCGTTGGATTCCCGCCGTCTCCGAAACTAGCGCAGTTCCGTTCACACAAATGCCAAAATGGATTTGGGCAAATCGCGGCAGAGGTTGCGAAGAATCGCGCAGGACTATTACACGGCCGCGGGTTTTTTCCGAAGGATGGATTTGTCGGCGTAAACTGGAAGTTCTTTCGCCCCCGCCAGCAGGCCGTCCACCCCGATGTCGCAATCCAAATCCGGCCAATAGACCGAAAACGGATAGACTTCAAAATTCAGGCGTTGCGCCTCGCCCGCATGCAGCAGCGTGGGATAAAACGCCAGCGGCACGCTGATCAAGCGGCCATCCTTCAACTCAAAACCCAGCCGCTCTTGCGTGAAGCTGACTTTTTCAATTTCCGCTGCGTTCATTCCATGCAGACTCTAGCACACGGCGGTTGGCTTTTACAAGGTCGAGAATCTCGCGGACTTCATCTTCGCGAAAGCCTTTGTTCCATTCCAATCCCAGCGGATTCAGCCAAACCTTGGCTTCGCATCCGGCCTTGGTGACGTGGACGTGAATCGGCTCGCCCAGACCGTAACTTTAAAAACTGAACCGATAGCCCTTTTCACGAAGAATGGTTGGCATGATTCAGCAAGGGATTTCGCCTACTCCTTCTGCTTCCCTTTCACTTCAAGGTATAGATCCCGCAGTTGCTTGGGCGAAACTTGCGACGGCGAATCCGTCATCAGGCAGGTGCCTTTCGCGGTTTTCGGGAAGGCGATGACGTCGCGGATGCTCGGCGTGCCGCAGAGAATCGCAATCAAACGGTCGAAGCCGAGCGCGATGCCGCCGTGCGGGGGCGCGCCATATTTGAAGGCGTCCAGCATATAGCCGAAACGCAGTTTCGTTTCTTCCGGCGGAATGGCGAGCAGTTCCTCAAAGATGGTCTTCTGCACGTCGGGCTGGTGGATCCGGATGGAGCCGCCGCCGAGTTCCACGCCGTTGACGACGACGTCGTAGTGCTGGCCGCGAACTTTCTTCGGGTCGGTCTTGAGCAGCGGAATGTCTTCCGTGACCGGCGCGGTGAAGGGGTGATGGCTGGAATACCAGCGGTT
>CAIMLG010000224.1 GCA_903842235.1 uncultured Verrucomicrobia subdivision 3 bacterium | reverse complement strand
TGATATTCCACCAGATTGCGGCGGCAACCTTTTGGGGACCCGCGCGCTGCCATGTCGCTTCGGTCTTGCACCCAAGCGCTGCGGCAACACATGCCCAAAAACGGCGTTTTTTTTGCAACTTTCCCGCCTTGCACGCCGTCTTCCATATCGTTCATAGACCCGTTTATTTTTTATGAAAAACCATATGTTTTGCCTGATTGCCGCCGCGCTGCTGGTGCCGTTTACCCTGCCGGCGGCCGCGCCTGCGCCCAAACCCAACATCGTCCTGATTTTGATTGATGACATGGGCTATGGGGACATACAGCCGTTCGGCTGCAAGAACTGCAAGACGCCGGCGCTGGATCGGATGGCCAGCGAGGGATTGAAGCTGACGAGTTTCTACTCCGCGCCGATCTGTTCGGCCTCGCGCGCGCAAATCCAGACCGGCTGCTACGCGCAGCGCGTCTCCATCGTCGGGGCGCTGCCGCCCGATTCCGCCGAGGGCTTGAACCGGCAGGAACACACGGTGGCCGGACTGCTGAAGGCGCAGGGCTACGCCACGATGTGCATCGGCAAATGGCATCTGGGCGATCAGCCGGAATTTTTCCCGACGCACTACGGCTTCGATCATTATTTCGGGCTGCCGTATTCCAACGACATGTTGCGGCCCCGGTCGGACACCGGCGAAAAAGTGGTGCCGCTCATACGCGATGACAAGGTGATCAAATTGTGGAACACGGATGACCAGGACCAGATGGCGCGACTTTACACCGAGGAAGCCGTCAAGTTCATCAAGGAGAACCGGGAGCATCCGTTTTATCTCTACCTGGCGCACAACGCGGTGCATGTGCCCATTCATCCCGGACCGGAGTTTCGCGGGCATTCCGGCCATGGGCGGTATTACGATTGGGTGGAAGAATGCGACTGGAGCGCGGGCCGGGTGCTGGACACGCTGCGGGAATTGCATTTGGAAACGAACACGCTGGTCTTTTTCACGAGCGACAACGGACCGTGGTTGAAGCAAGGTGCGGATGCCGGCTCGGCGTATCCGTTGTATGGCGGCAAAGGCAGCACTTGGGAGGGCGGCCTGCGCGAATCGACCTTCGCCTGGTGGCCGGGCCACATTCCGGCGGGCCGCGTGACGGACGCAGTGATGGGCGAGATTGATTTGCTGCCGACGTTTGTGGCGCTGGCTGGCGGCACGGTGCCGACCGACCGCCCCATTGACGGTGCGGACGCCAGCAAACTGTTGCTGGGCCAGTCCGATGCGTCACCGCGGGAGGCGCATTATTATTACTGGAAATACGAACTGCAGGCCGTGCGTTCCGGGCCGTGGAAGCTGGCGTTGCGCCCGCAGGACTACAGTTTGGGCATGAAAACCGGCGGCGTGAAAACCCCCGGCTTGCGGCTCTACAACTTGGACACGGACATCGGCGAACGAACGAACGTGACGGCGCAACATCCCGACGTGGTCGCCAGACTCAAGGCACTGGCGGACAAAGAAGCTGCCACCCTGTGTGACGATTCAAGCCAAGGCCCGGGCGTTCGTCCGCCGGGCCGCGTGGCCGCGCCCAAGCCGCTTTATCCGATGACGAATAAAAAGGGGAAAAACTGAAATGCCAACCCTTGAGCATTTCGTTTTTGCCCCCGTTAAACCATCAGGGCTGTGTGTAAATCGAAAATCTCAACATGAAAACAAACAGCAATAATGATG
>CAIMLG010000223.1 GCA_903842235.1 uncultured Verrucomicrobia subdivision 3 bacterium | reverse complement strand
CCCCAAAACTGGCAGGACTGCAAACCGATTGCTGCTGGAAACCGTGCCAACGAGCGTGACCACGCGGATGACGCCGCTCAGGGCGTTGCTGGGCACGGTGACGGAGAGACCACTAGCCGTGACTTGAGCAAACGGCGCGTTCACCCCGTTGAATTGCACCCCGGTGGCACCGGCCAGACCGGTGCCGTTGATTTGCACCTTGGTCCCGCTGCTGCCGCGTAACGGTGCTACGGAGATTAGGGTCGGTGCTACTAGAAACGCGGCCGGACTGGCCGCCGTGCCAGCCGGAGTGGTGACGCGGATGGGAGCATTGGTGGCGCCGGTGGGCACTGTGGCCGTGATGACGTCTGGACCCAGCACTTTGAAAGTCGATGCTATCTGCCCAAAGGCAACGGCGGTGGCGCCGGCAAGTCCTGTCCCTTGGACCGACACCTGCGTCCCAGCCGGACCGGAGGCCGGGCTAAAACCGTTGATGAACGGTAATATCTTGAAGCTCCCAGCGCTTTTGCCGAGACCGCCGTCCGTGAACACTGAAAGAGGCCCACTCGTGGCGTTGGCAGGAACCGTTGCCTGAACTTGACTTGAGGAATCAACCGAAAAACCGGCATCGATCCCGTTGAACTGCACCTTCCAGGCCCCCGTAAACCCGGAACCCAGGAGGGTGATCCTGGCGCCGGCCACACCGCCGGTGGGCGCGAAACTGCGGATGGCGGGCAAAACCAGGAAGGAATCGCTGCTGAAGATGGTTCCCGAATCCGTAGTCAGGGTGATTGGGCCGCTGAGGGCGTTGCTGGGCACCACCGCCCAGAGATTGGTGGCGGACAGATTGGTGAACCAGGCAGTAACACCATTAAAAGCCACATTGGTGGTGGTGGCCAAGCCCGCACCGGAAATCGCGATTCTCGCGCCGTTCGTGCCTTGTGCGGGCGAAACGCTTTTTATTTGGGGCGTCACGGCAAACGGCGCAAGTGAGAGGGCGGTGCCTGCCGGGGTGATGACACGTATGAATGCGTTGGTGGCGGCCAATGGCACGGTGGTCTGGATCAGGTTGTTGGAAGTGAGCGTAAACGGAGCGCTTACCGCTCCGAAGAGCACTTTGGTGGCACCGCCAAACGAGGTGCCGCGCACCGTCACCGCTCGGCCGGCCTCGCCCGCCAAGGGCAGGACTTCGGTAATCGCCGGCACCACGGCAAACGCCGTTGCACTCAGCAGCAGGCCGCTTGGCGAGCTGACCTCGACCTTTCCGCTCGTGGCGTTGGGCGGTACCGTCGCTATCAAGGTATCATTGCCGACCGGGGCGAACACGGCCGGGGTGCCGTTGAAGCGCACTCCAGTGGCGCCTCTCAACCCCGGCCCACAAATCGTGACGATGCTTCCCACCGGCCCGCTGGCCGGGGAGAGGAGGCGAAGGGCCGGCACAACCTGGAAGCGGTTGCTGCTTTGGGCGGAACCGGAACCTGTGACCACCGTGATGGGTCCGCTCAAGGCCGATGAAGGCAGGACGGCTTTGATGGAATTGGGCGAAAGCAAGGTGAAGACCGCATCCACCCCGTTGAACCGCACGGCTCGTACGTCGATAAATCCGGCCCCGCCGATCGTGACCGTGCAGGCAGGCGTGCTGTTGCTGCCCGGCGTGAACCCATTGATAAGGGGTAACACAGTGAAATCGGTGGCCGAGACAAAGACCGTCCCCGGCAGACTCACCACCACGGGTCCGCTCCCGGCATTGGTCGGCACGGTCGCCTGGAGCATGTTGCCTGTAATCTTCT
>CAIMLG010000222.1 GCA_903842235.1 uncultured Verrucomicrobia subdivision 3 bacterium | reverse complement strand
GCGATTCTGGCGGCGATGCTGCTGCCGGCACTGACCAAGGCCAAGGCCCGGGCGCAGGCGATCTCCTGCATGAACAACAACAAGCAGATGCAACTGGGGTGGATTTTGTATTCGGAAGAATTTGGCGATCAGGTGCTGAGCGCCCGGACCACGATCAACGGCCGGCCGCCATGGATCAGTGACTTATGGAATTACAATGTTCAAAGCGCGGGTGATTATGATCCGAAGTGGTATTTGGATAAAAGCCCGTTAATGCCGTTCATCGCGAAGAATCGGGCGATCTGGCGCTGTCCAGCCGACATCACCATGGTAAAGGATGGGGCGGGGGTATTGCAGCCACGGCTGCGCACCCTATCCATGAGCCAGGTGTTTGGCGATGGGGCGTGGTTGCCGGTGGCCAATTACCGGATTTACGGGAAGTTGACGACGATTGTCAAGCCGACGCAAACCTTTGTGTTTATCGAGGAGCATCCCAACAGCATCAATGCGGGAGGGTTTGCGGTGACGATGGCCGACGGATTGGCGGACGCGAGCGTGAAATTGGTGGACTATCCGGCCGGCCAGCACGGCGGGGCCGGCGAGCTGAGTTTTGCGGACGGGCATGTGGAGATTCATAAATGGCGCGGAACCGTGGATCAGCCGCCGGTGAGTTTGGCGATGGCGCTCACCGGCACGACCTACCAACAGACCACTGCTGCCGCCTTGGACAGCGGGACAGTGGCCGATATGCGCTGGCTTTCCAGTGTCACCACGGTGGCTAAATGATGGATTGAAGGGGGCTCCATTTTCACTGCGTAAACACCCCGCAAAAAAAATATGCCTATGAACAAGAAACAAGTTCTGGCGGTTGTCTTCACGTTGATGGCTGCGGTCGGCATGGCCGTGGGAAGCATTACCTATTCCGGCCCGCAAAACTATACGATCGCGGTAGGCCAGGCCTATCTGCTGGATCAGGATAATGATGCCTCCATTGATTTTGTCATCACGTTTTTAACCGGCAGTCAGCAAAAGGTATATCTGGACGCCCGCACCTCGGAAAATCCCAATGCCTGGTGTCTGGTCAAGCCCGCCACCTTTGGCTACCCGGTGACAAAGTTTGGCACGAATATTGACGCGGCCTATGCCGCTGCCTTGGTGACGAACAAGATTGGCTTCCTAAATCAGGCTACGGACGCGAACAGCACCGTGGTGGGCGACTGGAGCGGATCGGCCCGAACGGAAGGCTATGTCGGGACGGTTTTCACCGACGGCACCACGTTCACCAATTATGGCTGGGTACATTTGATTTACAATGGGCTGGTCAACCCCCGAACCCTCACGGTGGTGGATTACGCCCTTGAAACAACTTCGGGCAAGGGCATTGTGGCCGGGGCCACGGCGGATGTGAATGTGCCGGTCATTTATTCCCAGCCGCAATCCACGACGAACAGCGGGGGCTCCACCGCGCAGTTTAACGTCTTGGCGCTGGCGGATCCGGCGCCCACTTACCAGTGGCGGGCGGGCAGCGGCGGGGTTTACACCAATCTGCCGGAAAATGGTCATTTCACGGGCACGACCACGCCGACTTTGACCATTAACAGCGTGGGTTTGAGCGATGCGCTCGATTATATCGTGATCGTGAGCAACTCCCTTGCGACCGCCACGAGTGCGCCGCCGGCGCACCTGACGTTGATCGCGGGCACCTTGACCGGGCCGGTGCCCAGTCAGGCCCAATTGTTTGCCGGGTTGAATGGCTCCTTTGGCATTCAAGTGTCGAGCGTGCCCACCGGTTTTCAGTGGCGCAAGGACGGGGTGAATCTGACGGATGGGGGCAAATATCCCGGGCTGAGCAGCTCCAATCTGGTGATCAATGCTTTGGCGCCGGGGGATGCCGGGAATTACGATGTGGTGGTGACGACCATCTACGGCAATTTGACCAGCTCCGTGGCCCCGCTGACCTTGGTGTTCACCAACGGCGATATGATGGCGGCCTATACCGTCACCAACGGCCCGCTGGCCTACTACCGGCTGAACGAGACGGGCGATCCCGCCACCGCGACCAATCTGCCGGCCTTTGACAATATCTCGGAACTCAACGGCACATATTTGCCGCATATCCAGAATGGCAATCCCAATTACAACGTGGCGGGGCCCCGCCCGGCGGATGGGTTTGTGGGTTTTCCCAGCACCAACACGGCGGCGCGGTTTACCCTCAATGACACCAATGCCCGCATCCAACTGCCCGGGTGGAATGTAAACACCAATACCGTGACCATCACGGCGTGGATCAACCCCAATCAGGCGCCTGTCACCGGCCAGGGCGTAGTATATACGCGCAGCACCAACTCCATGGTTTGCGGGCTGGCTTGGTATGGCCTCACCGACTGGAGCCTCGGCTACAATTGGAATGACAAAACCTATTTGTGGAATTCCGGGCTGAAAGTGCCGACGAATCAATGGTCCTTTGTGGCCCTGGTGATCACCCCCACCAACGGCACGGTTTATCTCATGAACACCAACGGCATGTTGTCGGCCGTGAATGCGGTGACGAATGCCGTGCAATCGCTGAATGACACCATTTGGATTGGCACCGATCCCAACGCGACGGGCACGCCGGGCATGCGGAATTTCAATGGCGATATTGATGATGTGGCCGTGTTCAAGCGGTCCCTGTCGAAAGACGATCTGTCCCTGATGTATGCCCGCAGCCTCGGGCTGGCGGGCTGGGCGCCCGTCATCACGCAGGAGCCGGCATCGCGAACGAACGGCAGGTTAAGCACCGCGACCTTTACCGTCATCGCGAGCGCGACGCCATCGCCCGCTTACCAGTGGCGGGCGGGCAGCGGCGGGGTTTATACCAATCTCCTGGAAGACAGTCAATTTACCGGCACCACCACGCCCACCTTGACCGTTACCAGCGTGGGCTTGAGCGACGCCCGGGATTATATCGTGGTGGTGAGCAATGCCGTCGGCTCCGTCACCAGCGCGCCGCCGGCGCACTTGACCGTGGTTCCCGCCGTGTTAGCCGGCCCCCTGCCCCCCCAGGCAAAGCTGTATTTGGGATTGAACGGTGCATTTGGCATCGAAGTGGTTTCGGGCGCGGCGACCGGCTTTCAATGGCGCAAGGACGGGGTGACGTTGACGGATAACGTCAAATATCCCGGCTTGGCCACCTCCAACCTGGTGATCAATGTCTTGGGGTCGGGGGATGCCGGGAACTATGATGTGGTGGTGGCGACGGGCTTCGGCAATGTGACCAGTTCGGTGGCCCCGTTGTCCTTGGTGACTCCTGATGGGAGCCCTTACGAGGCGGGCGTGCTCGCGGCCGGTCCGGCGGCTTACTATCGCCTGAATGAAACGGGAAGTCCGGCCAGCGGCAGCCTGGTGGCCTACGACTATGTGGGGGGGAAAAACGGGCTCTACGGGATTGGGGTCGTGGATAATATGGCGGGGCCGAGGTCGGCGGTAGGCTTCCCGGGATTTGTCAGCACAAACACGGGCGGGCAGCTCGCGGCGAACAATACCAACTCGCAAATTGCCTTGTTGCCTTGGAACCTGAACACCAACACGGTGACGCTGACGGCGTGGCTCAATCCCGCCGGCAACCAGGTCAGCGGCGCCGGGGTGATCTACACGCGCGGCACCAACAATGTTATTGGCGGTTTGGTTTATGATGGGGTCCAAACCAACGGGGATTATACGCTCGGCTACAACTGGAATAACAACGTCGCCGCGTCGGGCTGGTCGTCCGGCCTGTCCGTCCCGCAGAATCAGTGGTCTCTGGTGGCCCTGGTGATCACCCCGACCAACGCGACGGTCTATGTCCTGAACACCAATTTCCTCAAGAGTTCGGTAAATACCACCGCCCATGCCACCATGGCTTGGAATGGCCCGGAATACCTCGGCACGGACCCCGGCGGCGCGAATGGCACCCGGAATTTTAATGGCTTGCTGGATGAAGTGGGCATTTTCAATAAAGCGCTGACAGCGGATCAGGTGCTGGGGCTTTACGGGGCGGGCTTGAATGTGGCGGCGATTGCCCCGCAAATCACGGCCCAACCCCTCCCGCAAACGGTGGCGGCCACCACAACGGCCCACTTTACGGTGGCGGCCTTGGGCACCGCGCCGCTGGCTTATCAATGGCAATTCCAGAGCGGCGGGGCCGGGGCCTACGTCAATTTGAGCGACGTCGGCAATATTTCCGGGTCAACCACCCCCGCGCTGGCCGTCGCCAACACGAGTGGAGCCGACGTCGGCAACTATCGGGTGGCGGTCACCAACATCATGGGGGCGGTCACCAGCTCCCCGGCAGCGCTGGGATTGACGGCGCCGCCGCCGCCGGACGCCCGGCTGGCCTTCAAGTTTCAACCCAATCAAAATAGCGGCCGCAGTTTTGTGAATGGCCCCGCAGGAGTTTTGAATACCGCCCATTGGATCAACATCAATTGGCCGGGGGCCAGCAACGTGATTCCCTATACGATCACTGGCTTTAACTTCGAGCTGAATGGCAGCACGAATGGCAATCCCTCCACAGCGACCCTGCTGTCGTTCCAGGGGGGCAATGGCAACCAGGGGAATGTCACCTTTGGCGGCTCGGCCACCCCGGTGGCGGGCTTTACGAATTGGAACGCTGATTTGCTCAACAGTTCCATGCGCTTTGATCGCAACGGGGCGCAAGGGGTGCAAATGCAATTGGCCTGTCAGGTGACGAATCTGGACCCCGTCTTTGCCACCAACGGTTACGATGTCTATCTTTACAGCTTGTGCGGCCCCAACTCCCCCACGGCGCAGACCTTCAGCAACAGCGTCAGCATGGGGCAGCAAAACATCCTGATTAACTATTCCGGGGCCACGACCAACACCGCGGTGGTGACCAATCAAATCTGCTCGCTCTATGGCACCACCAACTGGAACCGCTGGAATGCCGGCGACTACTTGACCAACCTGCCGAGCTTTTTGCAGGGAACGAACATCTTTGTTCAGGGGGTGTGGACCGATACCCCTTCCACCAAGGATGTCTATCCGGCCTGGGAGACGCCCGGGGCGAATTATATCGTCTTCCATTGCCCGCCCAGCGGTGCCTTCTCCCTGATTATCAGCAACGGCTATTATGCCGGCTACAACGGCCTGGAAATTGTGGCCAATAATTCCGGCCAAGCCGCCGTGCCGACCATTGGCGCGACGGTGGTGTCGCCGGCCAACACCGTCAGCCAGGGGACCACGGTGCTGCTGAATGCCGCCACCAATGGCGGCGCGCCCCCGTTCAGCCTGCAATGGCAGACCGGGCCCAATGGCGTGACCTATACCAATCTCCCGGGCGCCACCAGCCTGCCGCTTACGCTGGGGGCGGTCACCGCCGCCAACGCCGGATATTATCAATGCGTTTATAGCGCCAACGGCCTGTCGGTGACCAGTGCGCCCGCCTTGCTCACGGTCATCACCACCGCGCCGGTGCTGGGCTTTACCCACGGCGGCGGCAGCCTGACGCTGACTTGGACTAGCGGGATGCTGCTGCAGGCGACCAATGTGGTGGGCCCATGGACCACCAATACGGGGGCCGCGTCGCCCTTAATTATCACCCCGACCGGGCCGAGGATGTTCTATCGGCTCCTGGTTCCCTAATACCGGATTCAAACTCAAACCTCATAGCCAACCCCATAAAACCCATGAAACCAAACCACTCCTGTCCTCGAAGTTACAAACGGCCGTCGGTCGGCCTGGCCCTCACCCTGCTGTTCGGCGGCCTGTCGTCGGCCCTGGCCGGCACCACTTATACTTGGCTCGCCTCGCCCGGCACGGCGGCGGTGGGCACGGCGGCAAATTATACCCCCAGCGCCGTCTTTGGCGTCGCCGCCGATCTGCACTTTGCGGCCAGCAGCACGACGAGTCTGTTTGTGGGGACCGCGCAGACGGTCGAATCCATTATTTTTGACGCAGCCGCTCCCGCCTATTCCCTCCGCCTGGCCACCACTGCGGGCGGCGGGACGGCGGCCAATCTGACGTTTGGCGGGACGGCGGTCATCAGTCTGACCAGCGGTTCAGCGGCCCAGCAAATCGGCGTGGGCGACGGCAGTTTGGTGCTGAATAGTGCTTTGGCGATTAACAATAATTCGACGCAGACCTTGACCATTGACCGGCCGATGACCGGCAACGCCACCGCCAACGTAATTCTGTCGAACGCCGGCACGGGCAGCGGGGAGGTTGATATCACCGGCATCATCAGCAATGGAACCGGCTTTACCACGGCGCTGACCCAAAACAGTGCCACTAGCCTCTTGAAACTCACCGGGGCCAATACCTATACCGGGCAAACCAAGGTGAGCAAGGGCGTGTTGGCGATCGGCAATGGCGGCGTCATTAACAACACTGCCAACCAAGTTGTCGTTGTGGCCGATACGGCCAGCGCCAATGCATTGCTGAACATTCTTTCCGGTGGCGCCCTCTATTGCACCAATACAGCAGCCAATGGAAGTATTCAACTTGGGACGGCCAATGCCGCCAACGGGGTCATCAATGTGAATACCGGTGGAACTTTATATTTGGGAAGACAATCCTGGCTGGGTATTGGTGCCAGCGGCAACCCTGGCTTCGGAGCCTTGCTGGTCAGTGGCGGGACTGTGACTAGTGGATTTGACAGCCAAAACGCGGGTCTCAGCCTGGGCCGTGGTTCCGGTGCTTGTCGCGGCGAAGTCGTCGTTACGAGTGGTTTTCTGACGGTGAGTAACGGTGTCGGCAATACCCAAATCGGTTCAGACTCAGTCACCCCGACAAGCGCCACGAGCGTGATGACTTTGAGCGGTGGCACCACGACTCTTCTTGGCACAAGCGGGAGCAAGGTGCTGGTTGGTAATGTTGCCAATGGCACCCTGAATGTCTCCGGCAGTGCCCAGGTGACCATTTTTAATATTCTCAACAACTTTCAATTGGGGGTAAACGCCAGTGTTACCGGCATGGTGAATTTGGCGGGCGGCACCCTCTCCACGCCACTTATCACCAAGGGCAGTGGCAGCGGCTATTTGAATTTCAACGGCGGCACGCTGCAGGCGAACAAGCTTAACGCGAGCTTTATGACGGGCTTGACGGCGGCCTATGTCTATTCCGGCGGGGCCGTGATTGACGATGGTGGTTTTGCCATTACTGTGGGGCAGGCTCTGCTGACCCCGACCACGGGCAATGGCGTCAGCCTGTCCGGCATGACCTTTGGCAATACCGGCACCTTCATCGCACCACCGATTGTGGAAGTCACGGGGACGGGCACGGGAGCCAGTGCCGTTGCCACGATTGATGGCAGCGGCAACATCTCGGGCGTTACCCTGACTTCCCCGGGCGTGGGCTACACGGGCACGCCGACGCTGGCGTTTTTTGGCGGCGGCGGCACGGTTACTCAGACGGGCAGCGCGAGCTCGGCGGCCAACACCAGCGGCGGGCTAACCAAGAATGGCATTGGCACCTTGACCCTGACCGGCGTGAACACCTACACCGGCGACACCACCATCAATGCCGGCAACTTGGTGATCACCCCGGCCAACCTCACGGGGGGCGGCGCTTTGATTGTCAAAGATAACGCGACGCTTACCTTGACCAACACTTCCGGCACGCTGACGGCTTCGGCCCTGACCATGGGCGTGAGCGGGGCCAGCACCTTGAACCTCAATTTCCCGAGCGGCAATGCGGTTTCCGCGCCGATTAGCGTCGGAACCTTGACCGGCAGCGGGACCGTCACGATCAACATCACCGGCAGCGGACTTTCGGCCGGCAGCATTCCGCTGATTGCCTTTACCAGCGGCAGCGGGGCCAATTTTCAATTGGGCACCCTGCCGGTTGGGGTTTCCGCCACCTTGAATACCGCCTCCTCGCCCGTCACCCTGAATATCTCCAGCGCCTTCCTGTCCTTGGCTTGGACCGGCGCGGCCGACAGCCTGTGGAATACCAGCTCCATAGACTGGACCAATATAGTCAGCCTCACGCCGACCTTTTATTCACAGTCCGGCGGGCTTGGTGACCTGGTGCGGTTTGATGATAGCGCCCCGGGTTCCACCGCCCTCACCCTGGGCATTAACGTGACGCCGATTTCGATGACGTTCAGCAACGTCACCAAGGATTACAGCATCACGGGCGCGGGCAGTATTGGCGGCAGCGCCACGCTGAACAAGACCACCGCCGGCCGGCTGACGCTGGGCACGGTAAACACCTTCACGGGCGGCGGCACGGTGACCGGCGGCACCTTGTTGGTGGGGGCGGATTCGGCGCTGGGCACAGGTTCCATTGGAGTGGGCGGGGGCGTGATGATTGCCCCCCTGGGTGGTTCCTTCACGCTGAGCAATGTGTTTAACAACGTCACGACGGGCACGATAAACTTCGGGGTGACCAACGGCAGCCTGACGCTGCTGAGCAATTTGGTGGTCAACGGCAGCTTGGTCAATGTTACCGGCGGCAGTAATTTGGTGATCAAAGCGGCCTTGCAAGCGGACAATGGGGCGGGGCCGGATATTTACAACGGCAGCCGGATCATCATTGACGGCGGGCGGGCGACCAATCTGGTGGACGGCACCCGGTTTCACACCGGCGAATTGGACATCACCAACAACGGGATTTATGTGGTGGGCGGCAGCTCGGTGAGTGGAACTCCCTTCATGCGCATGGGCCAGGATGCCAGCGGGGTCGGCACGAATGTGCTGCACATCAGCTCGGGGCTGTTACTGATGACCAACCGGGCGGTCGCCATTCTCGTCGGCGATAAACTCAGCACCACGGGTATGGTTTACCAGACCGGCGGCACCGTGATTTCCCAGACGACCACTCCGGGCAGTTCCGGCGTCCAGTATGGCTCTGTCAGCGGGGCCTATGGCGAATATCACCTGAACGGCGGTTATTTGATCACGCCGCGCGTGGCCACGTTTGCCGGTTCCACCGGCAAGCTCTATCTCAACGGCGGCACCTTGGTGGCCAACACGAATGTGGCCGGCACGGCCTTCCTCAGCGGCACCACGGTGTATGCGAGTGCGGGCGGGGCGAAGATTGACGATGGCGGCTTTATGATCACCAACGGGCAGCCGGTGCTGGATGACGGCGGCGGCTTGAACAAATCGGGCGCGGGCACGCTGACCCTATCCGGGGCGAACACCTACACCGGCAACACCGTGGTCAGCGCGGGCACGCTGGATTTGACGGGCGGGGCCACGATTTCCAGCTCGCCGAACCTCACCATAAATCCCGGCGCCAATTTGAGCGGGGCCGGCTATGCGCTGGGCAGCCAGGCGTTGCGCTCAGGCGACGGCGCGGGCGGAGCGGGCACGGTGACGGGCAACCTGAATCTGGGTTCCGGGGTGCTGGCCTTGACCTACAGCAACACTGCGCCGAGCCTGCACGTGGCGGGGGGCACGCTGAATTTCAGCGGCAATGCCGTCACGGTGACGGTGACGGGCACGGCCTTGGCCGCCGGCAGTTATCTGCTGGTGGACACCACCGCGAGCGGTTTGGTCGCGGGCACGCTGCCGGCCAGCGTGACGGTAAATGGGGCGACGGTCGCCGGGATGACCAACTGGCTGGTGCTGCAGAACAGCCAGCTTTATCTCTATGTGGATCACGCGCCGGGGGCGCAGTCGATGACCGTGCACCGGGAGGCGGGCCTACGCGCGCTGATCGCGTGGACGGACGTGGCGACCAACTGG
>CAIMLG010000221.1 GCA_903842235.1 uncultured Verrucomicrobia subdivision 3 bacterium | reverse complement strand
CGATTTGTCGATGCCGGTCATGGGCGGACACGATGTGCTGTCCGCTTTGCGGGCGGACAAAAGCCTCGAGGACACCCCCTTCATTTTCTTGAGCGGTTGTGCCGAACGCGAAACCATCCGGCACAGCATGAATCTGGGCGGCGATGATTTCATCCCCAAACCGGCGGAACTGTCTGAAATCCTTACGGCCGTGACGGCTCGCTTGGAGCGTCACCAGCGGCAGCAGCAAAAGCGCGAGGAGGTCGTAAAAAAGGCCATGCAAATTTTTTCCGGCATCGTGGATGATGTCGGCAGTTCCAAAGCCGCGATCCACTGGCTGGCCGAGGCGGCTGCCACGGGCGGAAAATTTCACCTGTCAGATCCAAAAACGGCCAGGCCGGAGGCCGATGAATCCGACTCCTTTCTGGCGTCAAAAAACAACCGGCAATATTTTGTCAAGTTGTCCGAGATCAAGGCGCTGATAGCGGACGGGGAATATTCCAGGGCATACTGGGGCAAGGACCAGAGCATGATGTTCCGCAAGCCTTTGAAACAGTGGGAAAAAGAGCTGCCCGCCAGTCATTTTTTGCGGGTTCACCGCAAGGCCATCATCAATCTGGCGTTCTTGGAATTCGTGGACAAAACTCCGGAAGGAAAGCCACTGGTCCATTTAAAAGGTTTCGATCAGGTCATCGAAGTCAGCGAGCGAAAAACTTCCAGCTTGAATAAAAAACTAAAGCTCATTGGCCAGGCCAAGTCATCCCGGACATGAATTTACCGGTGATGGTCAGATACCCCGTCGCCCCCAAGCTATAGCCGGTCTTGTTCGCCTATTGGTTTTATGAAGGTGGCGGAGCCAATCCCTTAACTCCGCCACCCACCCGCAATCCGGAACCCAACATCCGGACTATTCGATGCCGGCAACCACTTGCCGTCCCGAAAATCTTTGCGCACGGTCAGGTTTTCTTCAAACCAGGTCGCCGCCGCTTCCACCTGCCGCTTCGCCGCCAGTTTCAGCCGGATCCGCCACACCTGCGTCCGCAGGCTGGGCGTGGTCATGTTCAGTCGCCCGGCAACCTCCGGTCGGGTCAAGCCCACCGCGAGCAATAGCACCACGTCGTGCTCTTTCCCCGTCAGCCGATACAACCCTTCACCGTTCTTCTCTTTCCCCGGCCCGTGCCTGCGGCCCACCTGCACCCGCAGGGTTCGTTCCGAAAACTCATTCCCGTTCCGCGCCTGCGTCGCTCCGCACTGCGCGCACCGCAGCGGCTGTGCCATCTCCAGGTGAAATTATTTCTTATTATTAATTCAGGATATTCAGCTTTGCGGCTCCAGATTTTGGATTTGCTGCTGCAGGTGCTTCAAGCAACAACAGAATCCGTGTTTCAGCAATATGTCCTCGATATCCGGCGGACCCAATTGGACTCTTGGTTCGCCCGCCAAACATTTCGCAAGGAGGCCGGCTTTTACCCGGTATCCACCGCCCTCACCGATTTTCAACAGCTTCATTTCTGTCAGTTGAAACAGGGCCAGATTAGGCCAGAGCGGATCTTCCCAATATCGTTTCTGGTCATCGGCTTGCTGGGCGATGTCCGCCTCGGACATGAATTTCTCCGGATGTTTTTGGAGGTATTGTAAAATCAAGATTTGATCCGCAGTCAAAGGCTTGGCGATGGTTTTCATGTTTTGCAGGTTGGGTTTTACCGGCTGTTAATGGCTAACAATTTCAGATTGGGTTCACCGGCGACGGCCACCAGCGCGTGATCCGGGGCAATGGCAAAACAGGAAACCACCAGTCTGGCCCCGCTGGTTTTGCCCGTCCGGACATCGATGGTTTCCCCCACTCCCATCGTGCCGCCGTTCAAAATGATCAGTGCTCCGTTTTTGCCCACGGTCATTCCCTGGATTTGCAGGCGGGAATCGCCTTGCTCCACCGGCCGGGCCACGGGCGCCGGCCAGTGACCGGCCAGATAGTCATGCGCGATCCTTTGCGCCTGCAGCACTTCGCTCGGATCGAGACGGGTCACGAGCTGGTCCAATTCGCTCCGATACGCCGGGTTGCGTTGCGCGGCGATACTCAGCCAGGCGTAGGCGCAGACCAGGTTGGTGGCGACGCCGATGCCGTTTTGCAACGCCTTCGCCAGCTCGGCGCAGGCCGGGGCGTGACGGTTGGTGGCGGCGGAATATAAATAGCCCAGTCCTTCAGCGAGTTTTAGGATGCGCTCCCGGCCGGTGCCGGATTGGGCTTGCAGGAACAGCACTTCGCCGGCGGCAAACGTGGCGTTAAGGTTGCCGGTCTTGGCGGCTTGCCGGTAGGCCCACGCGGCGGCGTCCAGTTGGCCGCTGCTGGCAAAGGCTTTGCCTTCCTCCATCAGTTCATCGATCGCCTTGCTGGCGGTCGGGGCGCCCACGATTGCGGTCGCGGTTCCGAGCCATAACAGCAAAGCGCACAAAAATTGGCGGTTGGGAGTTTTCATTTTACTGGCGGGGTTGGAGCTGAAATCACTTTGGCCAGGTTGATCCATTCCGTGGAATTTTCCGCCCGGCACATGGTGTTGGAGTTGAGCAAGCCCCCGGCGTCCATGCTGGCGATGGTTTTTACCGGGTAAGGCCCGCTGATTTGCCGGTTTTGCAACACGTAGTAGCTGACGGTCTGGTCGGCGATTACCGGCAGGGGAACTCCGGCCTCGGCTGATTTGGTGGCATTGCCTTTGAAGGTATAAAATGTGGTCCAGGCAATGAGCAGGCCCAGGACAACCAGCACTATCGCCAGATTAAGATAGAGCCAGCGATAGGGTTGTTTGGGCGGGAGGGAGACGGGATTGGTAAAAGCCTGGGAATCTTTGACCAGCCGGTGTGCGTCGTTTTCGCTGATCTGCGTGCGGATGGCAAAGCAATGCACCGCCTTGCCTGGCTTGCCGAGTTCGAGTATCTCCGCCTCTTGCGAACGCCAGCAGGTCTTCCAGGGCAGGTTGCAAAGGTCGGCATTTAACGGCGGCAAACTATTGCCGGGAGTCGAAAGCAGCGTATAAAGCCAGTGGTCCGGCTCGGAATGGACATATATCCGCCCTTGCACCACCTCATCAACAATGACGCTCGAGCAGGTGGCATCCATCTTCAGCTTCGAGAAGAAGTGATGCATGTTGTCGGTATTTTCCTCCGCCGGCACGTCAAACTGGCTGGTGTTGCCGTTGGTATAGAAGCAGAACACCCGCAGCGTTTTTTCCAGCCGCTCCGTGAACAGCGCCCCGACCAACTTCGGGTTCACCTCCAGCCCCATGATTTTTTTAAT
Source organism: uncultured Verrucomicrobia subdivision 3 bacterium (assembly GCA_903842235.1). GTDB lineage: Bacteria > Verrucomicrobiota > Verrucomicrobiia > Limisphaerales > UBA11358 > UBA11358. The sequence continues at coordinate 1,408 of CAIMLG010000221.1, read as the reverse complement.
CTGGCTCATGCTTGGTTTTAAATGGTTGTTATTCGGCGCTCAATTGCCGGTGATTTCCTTCCAGCTGAACGGGATGTAGCCGATGCCCGGCCCGTTGCGTTTCAAGCTCTCGTCGTAATGAAAATTGGCGTGACCGTTCAGAGTGCAATCGTAGGCCACCAGGGCGCCAACGAAGTCATAGTCATTGTTGCCGCCGCCGCCAAAGCTAAAGCGGGCTTGCGGCGCGTAAATGGTGCCGGTGTAGGCCGCATTGCCGCCAAAATTGATGCTGGTCAGGCTCGGCAGCCCGTAGATTCCCAAAGTCCCGGCATTCTGGGTGAGATTGTTGATGGTCGCATTGCCGGTGGCGCTAATGGAGGGTCCGCGCACATAAAGACTGACCCGGGAGGTATTGGTGCCAACCGTAATCGCTTGCTGGCCGCTCAGGCTGATGTAGCCATCCACATAAATCGTTACATAGGGTGCATTGATGGTTAACCCGCCGTTTATATTCATGGTGTAGTAATTGCCGCTCGCAGTAATCACCCTATTGGCGGGAATGACCTGCCAATTGATCGCCCCATCGGGCAGCACCACGGAAGGGAACGCCATGTTCATGTCATCGGATACGTAGCCGGGTTGAATGCCGCGGCCGTTTTGCGGCAGGGGGCCGACATAGCCATTGTTGCCGATGGTGGGTGAGCCGCTGGGGCCGGTGTTCAAATGGCCGTAGATGTTGGCCTGTCCCACCGAGATGGCCCCCACCATCGTCGAGTCGGTCGCCACATTGCCATTGGCGCGGGCCTTGGCGCTGGTATAGGTGCCGTAGCCGAGGTTGGTTTTCCAATTGCTGGCGTTGGTCAGCGTGGAATCAAAACTGTTCACCAGCACGTTATTGCCGTTCAAATCAATATTAGTGATGGTCGTGATGGCCCCGGGAAAAAGCGCGGAATAGACAGTCCGCACCTGAATCTTGCGGTTGATGACCGTGGTGTTGGCGGCGAACTGCATGCCGGCGGCCGCCATCACGAACGGCCGGCGGCTGGCGATTAATGAAAACCCGGCCTGCCCGGACGAAGTCATGGTCGGACTGGCGGGATTGGAGTTATCGATGGTCACATCATAGTAATCGCCGCTGGCATTGACCACTCGGTGGATGGTGAAGGTGCTGCCATCCTTGGTCCAGTGATCCTCCTCCGCCGATTCAGGCGTGGACCAGTTGGTGACCATGGTGAAGTTGCCCGCGTATTTGTTCATGAAAGACAGGGCATCTTCAACGCCGGCCTCGGTCAGGGCCAGGGAGCTGTTCCAGGTCTGCGAACGGGCCACTAGAAAATATTCATTCTGCGACACCATCAGGTAAGTGACCAGCACGGCCCCGCAAAAGCAGGCGAGAACCGCCGTGAGCACCAAAGCACTCCCGGCGCGG
>CAIMLG010000220.1 GCA_903842235.1 uncultured Verrucomicrobia subdivision 3 bacterium | reverse complement strand
GCTGCGTCACCCGACCCGGGTGCGTCACTTGCAAGGCTTCCTCGAAGGCGCGGAGCCGGCGTAAGCTTACAATTCAAAAAAAACCGCCCGCGATTTTTAGTCGCGGGCGGTTTTACTTTTCCGCCACCACCTCAAGCTGACGAACCGATCAAGGAGCCAAAGCCAAGCTCGAGTTACGCCAAGCCGGCGTAATCGCCCAGAGGTTCACGGGATTGATGCATTGTCCGAACTTTAGATAGCGGATGCTGCCATCCACAAAAGCGTAATTGGCGCCGCCGAACCCCTCGGTCGCATCGCCGCCCCGGCGCAGGGGGTTGGCGTGCTTGGATTGATCCAGTTGAGTGATATCTTCGCTGGTCTCGAAATCCAAATACCAATGCATTGAGGTCGTATCCTTCTCGCCAAAGCAGCAAGTCTCAGAGGGAAATTGAACCGCACTCTCGCGCGGGGCAACTCCATTCGTCGCGGCCGCCGTCCGCCAGTTGGGCGTGCCCTTCGCCAGGGCCAGGTAGAAATCATTCCACGCGTTATAAATATAGCTGCGCGGAGCCGCATCGGCCGGCCATTGGTTGGTGTCTATTTCGCCCGTGCGGGGGTTGGGCCCATCGCTCGGGCAGACGAGGACGCTCACGCTCCGGTAGCCCTCCAGCAACCGCTGCGGCCAGCGATTGGGATGCGACCGTGGCAGGAGATAGCCGTTGTTGTCATCCGCATACATCTTGAACGAAAGGTTGATCTGGCGCAGGTTATTTAGACAGGCGATACGCTGAGCCGCTTCCTTGGCCCGGCTCAACGCCGGCAGCAGCATGGCGGCCAGAATACCGATGATGGCGATCACCACCAGTAGCTCGATCAGCGTAAAGGCGGACTTTCTCCATCCCTCTGATTGTAAGCCAATCTTCATCCTGAAATCACAGACGACCCGCGGGCGTGCTTAGTTACGCTGATAATTATTAAACGACGGCATGGCCATGACCCCAAAAAACGCTGGAGCCGGCCCATCCAAGCAACCTCGACTTTTCGCCGCCACGCCCTACACTTTTGCGCCATGGACAGCGTCGGAATACATCGCCCGCGAAATCTGGGCTGGGCACGCGCCGCCGCGCTGCTGTATGGCGACTGGGGCACCAGCAAAGCCTACGTCATCGGCCTCGCGTTTGTCGCGGCCGGCTTCTCGTCGTTGCCGATCATCCTGGCCGTCTGCGCGCTCACGGGACTGGTGGCCTACAATTACACCATTGTCTGCAAAAACTTCCCGGACGGCGGAGGCGTCTATTCGGCGGCCCGGGAACAAAGCCGGGTGCTGGCCGTGCTCGGCTCGCTGCTCCTGTTGGCGGACTTCATGGTTACCGCCGCCATGAGCTGCTGGGATGCCATGGCGTATTTCGGGATCTCGCGCGAATATCTTAAAGCGGCCACCCTGGGTTTCATCCTGCTCGTCGGTTTCATCAATTATTTCGGGCCCAAACATTCCGGCAGCCTGGCGGTCCTGTTGGCCATGCCCATGGTGATCATCGTGCTGGCCATCGTTGCCCTGAGCGCCCCGCACCTGACCTTTGTGCATCTGGAGCGTCCGCATGATAGTTTTGCCGTGAACTGGGTGGCCTTCGCCGGGGTCATCCTGGCGTTGAGCGGCGTAGAGGCCATCGCCAACCTCACCGGCGTGATGAAGCTGGACAAGGGCGCCACCCCCGAAAATCCACGGGTCACCAGCACCGCGCGCAAAGCCATCTGGCCCGTCGCCATCGAAGTTGTCCTCATCACTGCCCTGCTGGCTTGGGCCATGCTCTCGCTCCCCGCGGAGATGGCGCCGCAAATCAAGAGCCGCTATGAGGATATGCTCCGTTTTCTGGGGGAACACTACGGCACGGCGGCGCTGGGCCCGCACCTCGGGCAAGTCTTCGGCGTGGTCATCGGACTAGTCGTCGGCTTGTTATTGTTGAGCGCGGTCAACACCGCCATCGCCGCCCTGATTGGCCTGCTTTACATGTTGGCCCGCGACCGCGAAATGCCCCAGCCGTTCACCAGGCTGAACGCCCACGGCGTGCCGTGGCTACCGCTGGCCGTGGCGACGCTGCTGCCGGTTTTTCTGGTGGTCATTTCCGATAATCTGCATTCCTTGGCTGATCTGTATGCCATCGGCGTCGTTGGGGCCATCACCGTCAACCTCGGCTCGTGCGCTTTTAACGCCCGGTTAAAACTCAAAGCTTGGGAACGGCTCATCATGATTGGCACGTTCCTCGTCCTGTTTGCCGTGGGCATCACCATTGCCAAAACCAAGCCCGCCGCCCTGTTCTTTGTGGTTTGCGTGCTCGGCGTCGGGTTTGCCTTGCGCTGGTGGGCGATGAAACATGCCGGCTACGAAACGATCATCATCAAGAAGGAATTTGCCGCCGCCGTCAGCGCTGACCACATCGCCCAATTCCGCCCCAACCTCACCCCGGGCCAGTCCATTCTGGTGGCCGCGCGCGGCCTCACCCCGGTGCTGCGGTTTGCCATCGAAGAAGCCAAGTTTCGGCAGGGCAACCTCTACGTGCTTTACATCAAGGAGCTCGCGGTGAATCTCCCCGGCCCGCTGGCCAACCTCGAACGCCCGCGCTGGCAGGATGATCATCAGGCGGCCCTCATCATGTATGCCATGATCAAGCTGGGCCAGGAAATCGGCGTCACCGTCATTCCCGTTTATGTGGTGAGCGAAAATCCCGCCGCCACCATTCTCGACATCTCCGCCACGATCGGCGCCGACGTGCTGATGCTGGGCTCCACGCACCGCACCAACCTCGCCCGGCTGCTGAAGGGTAATGTCATCACCGAAGTCGCCAAGAACCTGCCGGAAAACATTCAGCTGGTGATTCACAGCTGACGAAAACCCCGCCCGCAACGGCGGGGCAGACAACCTGCCGAATGCTACCAACTCTGGAGACCCGACGGCGGAGAGCGTTGCATGGCGTGGTTCAAAGCCCCGGCCAAGATGGCTGGTTCATCGGTGCCGATGGCCAAGTGTTTGCCGCTGCGCAGGGTAATGGCCACGGCATCGAAGCCCGACACGTTGTAAAGCCAGCCTTTGCCCGGACTCCAGTGGATGCCCCAGCTGGGGCCGGTCCGCACCGGCGCGGCAGCGATAATCTCGCCCAGCGGCACCCGTTTGCCGATCAGTCCCGGCCCGAAACGCCAGCGCAGTTCGCAATCCGTAATTTCGATCGTCAGCGAATGGAACAGCCAGCTGCACCCCAGCAGAACCGGCAGGCTGACCCAAAGAACTTTCAGTTCGGCTTTGGCCAATCCCAGGCCCACGAGCACCGCCGCCGCGCCGAGCAGGGTGACGAGAATCACCGTGCCCCGCTGGCTATGTTGATAGTGGATGGTCGCTTGATTTGTTTTCATAACCCATTTCATTGTGACGGCCAGCGGCGCCATTTTTGGGGCGACGAGGCAGCCGGTTTCAGTGGGGTGACCATGGTTTCCCGCCCAAGCGGGAACTAGCGGATCGCCCTTCCAATGGCCGACGAGGTTAGCTGACGGGCTGGGCCTTGAAAGTGGCCTGACGACTCGTTACCGAGCCTTCTGCGCCCCACCCCGGATCACTCCGGGAACTGGTTCCCCCGCATCCGGCCTCAGGAAGGAAGCCGGACTTAGGCTGCAATGATTGGAATCTACCAAATCGGTCGCTTGGAGTCAATTTGCCGGTCGCGCGCAAAAATTCGTTGCCAAACCGGCGGTCGCCGCGTCTCATGGGCCAACAGTATGCGCCGCATCAAAGCCATTCTTGCCTGCGTCTTGCTGCTGCCAACCTTTTTGTTGGCGGCGGAAGAAACCTTTTTCCCGCCGGCCCCGGTGCGGGAATTGCGCGGCGCGTGGATCGCCACGGTGGCGAACATTGACTGGCCCTCCAAGCCGGGCCTGCCGGTGGCCCAGCAAAAGGCGGAGTTGATCGCCTTGCTGGACCGCGCGGCCGCGTTGCACTTGAATGCGATTTTCTTCCAAGTGCGCCCGGTGGCGGACGCGTTTTATGCTTCGCCCCACGAACCTTGGTCGGAATATCTCACCGGCGTCCAGGGCAAAATGCCGTCGCCGTTTTACGATCCGCTCACGCTCGCCGTCACCGCGGCGCACCAGCGCGGCTTGCAATTGCATGCCTGGTTTAATCCCTTCCGCGCCGGCCATCCGGAAGCGAAATCGCCGCCCGCAGCCAACCACGCCGTCCGCACCCATCCCGAACTCATCCGCCATTATGGCAGCGAAACCTGGTTCGATCCCGGCGAGCCGGAAGCCCAGGCCCGCGCGCTGAACGCCGTGCTCGATGTGCTGAAACGCTACGATGTGGACGGTATCGTGTTTGACGATTATTTTTACCCTTATCCTCAGAAAGATTCGCAAAAGCGCGAGCTGCCCTTTCCCGATGACGCCAGTTGGAAGAAATACGGCGGGGCCAGCGGCCTGAGCCGCAACGATTGGCGGCGCGACAACGTGAACCGGTTCGTCCAGAAAATCTCGCAATCCGTCCATGCCGCCAAGCCGGGGGTTCTGTTCGGCATCAGCCCGTTCGGCATCTGGCGGCCCGGCACGCCGGCCGGCATCAGCCCCAAAGCGCTTGATGCCTACGATAAATTGTATGCCGACGGGCGCCGCTGGCTCACCAACGGCTGGGTGGATTATCTGGCACCGCAGCTCTATTGGCCCATTGCCCAGCAGGAATTGAGTTTTACCACCTTGTTGCAATGGTGGCGGCAGCAGAACCCCAAAGGTCGTCACGTCTGGGCCGGATTATACGATGCCATGCTGCCGGCCGAAGAGATTGGCCGGCAAATCCCGGCGCTCCGCAGCCAATCTGTGGATCGTGGGGCAATCCATTATCACCTCCGCAGCATCTTAGATAATCCCGCCCTCAATGCCATTATCCGCACGCAATATTCCCAGCCCGCGCTCGTGCCGGCCACGCCCTGGCTGGATGCCACGCCGCCGGATCAGCCAAAACTGGCCGTGACCGCCGGAAAGTCTTCCACCACCGTCCGCTGGGGCAACGGCGGCGCCGAACCGGCGCAATGGTGGCTGCTCCAAGTCTGCCACCGCCATATTTGGACGACTGAAATTCTGCCCGCTGGCCAAATGAACCGCGTTTTTGAAAATCTCAAATTTGACACGCTGGCCCTGCGCGCCGTGGATCGGCTCGGAAATTTGAGCGCGCCAACCACTTGGCCGGGGCCAAAGCCAACGCAGCCTTAAAAGCGGTTTTGGAAGGGCTATAAGCCGAATTCTGTCTGCGCCTTGCGGCGGAGAGAATCATTTGTCTGAGCGACCGATACCCGAAACCTGTTCGCTTTCGCGAAACGCGGAGCGGGCCACTCCTCGGTTTCCTATTTGGCCTTGCACCCGATGGGGTTTGCCATGCCGTGTTGCTTGCGCTGCACGCGGTGCGCTCTTACCGCACCTTTTCACCATCACCGCCGGCTTGCGCCAACGGCTGTCTGTTTTCTGTGGCACTTTCCGTCGCGGCGTCTTGAAACGCCGCTCCTGCGTGTATCTCAAACCCAAAAGCTTGAGTTACGCAGCATCGCGCCCTGCGGAGTTCGGACTTTCCTCCCCCGACTTGCGCCGGGAGCGATTCTCCACCCTTCCAAAACCACTGCCAAACTAACCAATCTGCGAATTTATTCAAGCCATGGCTGAAATTGCTTTTCGTCGGGGGATGAACCGATTATTTTGGGAAATCAATGGTTCAACACCTGTGCCGCCAGCCGCGCCCGTGTCGCATAAAATGTTTGCGTCATTTCCGGCTCCGCTGGCCAACCTGATTTTATATGAGTATCGCCTACCAAATTGTGGTCTGCGGCAGCATTGTGCCGGATCCGCTGCAAACGCTGGAACCCGTCGCCTCGCCCACCGGCCCGGCGCTGAAAAATGAGATGATGCTGCCCGCCGTCCTTGATCCCTGGGCGGGGCACGCCCTGTTTGAGGCCGCCAATCTGGCCAAAAATTCGCCCGGCAGCAAAGTCTGGCTGGTCGCGCTCGGCCCCAAGGCCAAGCTCCAACAAGTCATGATGACCGTGGCGCAGAAAGTGCCCTTTGAACTGGTGGCCCTCGATGGCTCTTCCAGTGGTTTTACCGATGCCACGGAAACCGCCGCCGCGCTGGCCGAGGCCATTGCGGCGATTCCGGGCTTCGACCAATCCAAGCTGCTCGTCTTTGGCGGTTGGGAATCCGCCTCGCGCGGCGCCGGGGCCACCTTGCAGATGGTCGGCGAACGGCTCGGCATCCTGGATCAATTTCAAGGCGTGGACGAATTGAAGGTGAACGCCGACGGCTCGCTGGAAATTCTGGAGCGCATCGAAGGCGGCAAACATCAGGTTTCCAGGTGCGCGAGCGCACCGGCGGTGCTCGGCTGGGCCACCGGCAATCTGCCGGAACCCAAAAACAATCCCCAGGTGGGCATGGTCAACATGCGCACGGTGATGCCGGCGCTGCAAAAGGCCAAGCCCACGCAGCTGGCCGGGGCAGGCTTGAGCTTCGCCAGCGTGGCATTACCAAAGCAACGGCGCGAAACGCAAATTGTGAAGGATCAGGCGCCAGACGCGATCGCGAAGGAAATCGTGGCGTGGATCAAGCAATAGCCACCGCGAAATTCACCAAACCCACGAAAACATTTCAACCTATGGAAACCATTCTTGTTCTTGCGCACACGGAAGCCGACGGTTCGCTCGCCCGATCGGTGCGCGAAGCTTTGCACGCGGCGGCCACGCTGCATAAATCACTCGCCGGTTCCAAGCTCGTGGTCGGCCTGATCGGCGATAAGGTCCAAACGGCCGCCAACTCCATTGCGGCCAGCCCGGCGACCAAATATTTCGGTGTCACCGGGGCCGATTTCACCCAATCCCGCTACGCCACGGATGTGGCGGCAGCGGAAGCCATTTCCCAAGCGGGCCAAGCCACGGTCATCGTCGCGCCCGCGACGTCGCGCTGGGCGCGGGTGTTGCCCGGCGTGGCTCAACGCCTCGGCGGCCGGGCGGACACACACGTCACCGGCGTGGCGGCGGCGGATGGCAAAATCTCCGTGAGCCGCTGGTATTACCGCCAGCGCATGGAAGGCACTTTGACCCGGACCCTGCGACCGTGGGTCATCGGCATTGATCCCGGCAGCCAGACCGCGTGTGATTGCGGTGCCGGCGCCGCCGTGGTCGAAATGGTGGCAGTAACTCTGACTGACGCGGCCAGGCGCACCACGGTCGTTGGCCTTCGCGAGCCCCAGGCGGACGCCCAGACCATCCGCCCGGATGCGCAACTGCTGTTCGTCACGGGCGCGGGCTGGACCAAGAAACAAGCCGATGGCCAGACGCATGTGCCGGAAGCCGAAAAGCTGATTCTGGGATTTTTGAAACAGGCCCGCGCCTCCCTCGGCAGCAGCAAATCGCTGGTGGATTTGGGCGGCGAAGGCCAAACCGTGCTGCCGTTTCTCTCGCACCTCAACCAGATTGGCCAGACCGGCGCGACGCCGCGGCACGCGAAAGGTTTGAGCACCTGCTGCCACGGCGAAGAACCCCACACCGTCGGCTGGCGTTTCATCAATGAGCGCCGCGCGATCAGCCTCGACCCGAATTGTGGCTGGGCTCGCGGCAAGGCGGACGTGCTCTACGTTGCCGATGCGTTTGCGGTGATCACGAAGGTGAATGAGCTATTGGCCGCCGGTTCGGCCGCCTGAATCACGCTATTAATCTTAAAAAGCAACCGCCGCTCTGCCGAATAGGCAATGCGGCGGTTGTATTTTATCGAAAGGGAAGCCTATCCCCAAAAAAAATCAAAACTTCCACGCGTTTGCCGCCCGGTTGATGTCGGATAGGCACCAAAGATGGATCGGGGAGACGGCCTGTGGATATTTGATGAACCGCGAACTGCCGTCGGCCATCACATAATTAGAGCCCCCGGAGCCGCTTTGGGACGCCTTCGAACTGGCGGTGCGATTATCATGCCGACATTGCTCGGCAATACTAGCGTCATTGCCGCCCACCGTTGGATTTTCAAATAGGTCCATGTAATAATCGCCGGCCTCGGAAAGCTTCTCGCCCAACACCACCGTGTCCGATGTGTAACGCACGCTCTGTTCTTTGACCGCCGTCGGAATTGTCACCATTTTCGGCTCAAGCGTCGCCCAATCGGTGGTGCCCACAATGTCGGCATAATAATCATCAAAACCATTGATCAGGTAGCTGCGCGGCGCGGCGTCAGCCGGAAAATGGACCATGTCGGTCTCAATGGTGCTCGGCGCCTTCGGGCCGTCACTGGGACAGAGCAGCATCTTGGTATTCCGGCCATAGCTGTCATACATCTGCTGGGGCCAGCGGCCCATCCCTTGAGCCCCGCGGCGCGGAAATTGATCCTGGCTGTCGTTGACGTAGATTTTCAACGCGATGCCGAACTGGCGCAGATTGTTCAGGCACGCGATGCGCCGCCCCGCCTCCTTGGCCCGGCTCAATGCGTGCAGGAGCATGGCGGCGAGAATGGCAATGATGGCAATGACCACCAGCAACTCAATCAGCGTAAAGGCCCGCCGCGAAGCCCGGCCAACGCGGGGTCTGCCGGTTGCTGAATGTTGATCGTTTCTTGAATTTACCATAACCTGTTAACCCATTGATGCGTCTGACCTAGTAGCTCGACGCGGCGGCCACCCAACGCGTTACAAAAATAACCAAGATATGTCAAAAAAAAACTTGTTCCTGATCGTCCTCCTGGCGGTGCTGGCGATGGTCTATGCCATTTGGTTCACCGACTGGTTTCAGAGTGACACGGTCAAAATTTTTCATACCAACCGCTACCAGCGAACGCGTTCCGCGCGCGGCCCGGCCGGCCCCGTCCTGATGTTCGGTTTAAGCCGTCCGCTCAAACTGACCGATCTCCAAATCGTCTCCCTGGACGCCTGGCAAACCAACCATAATATCCTGCCCGTGTGGCATCTCATTGCGACTTCCAACACCGTGCCCGTCAAAGCCTTTGCCTACGGCAGCTATCTTCGCGGCATGAAACCAGCCGTGTCCGGTGCGCGCCCGCGCCCCCTGGAAACCAACATCGTTTACCGGCTTTTCATCAGCGCCGGGAAAACCAAGGGCCAGCATGATTTCCGGCTCGATGGCAATCCCACTCCGCCCCAGTAATCCAGCGATTTAACGCCATTGACCGACTTGAAGACCCCCAACCCTGAAGCCGAAAGCCGGCTCGTGGAATTGCGCTCTATAGTGGAGCCGATCCAACTGGCGCAACTTTTCCAAAAACCGCAGCCCTTGGAGGTGGAACTAGGCAGCGGCGATGCCTCCTTCTTGCTCGAATACGCGCGGCAGAACCCCGCCACCAATTTTATTGGCGTCGAGCGGCTGCTCGGTCGCCTCCAAAAATTGGATCGCAAGGGGCGCCGGCTCGGCCTCGCCAACCTTCGGGGGATCCGCATTGAATCGGCCTATTTCCTGCGATATCTCCTGCCGCCGCACTCCGTGACCGCGCTGCATATTTATTTCCCGGACCCGTGGCCTAAGAAAAAACATCGGCGCCACCGCCTGATTGGCGGGCCTTTCCCCGCGCTTGCCCGCCAAGCCCTCGCGCCCGGCGGCACGGTTTTTCTCCGAACGGACGACCCCGATTACTTTCAACAAATGATCGAAGTCTTTGGCTCAGCGCTCGGTTTTAAGCCGATCGAAACGCCATCTGGACTGGCGGAAATCACGACGGACTTCGAGCGCGACTTCCATGCTCAGGGAATTCCCACGCTGCGCGCAGCCTATCGACAATGGCCCCTGACCCAGCTCGCGTTGTCGTAACGATCCTTTAAACGTCAATCACCGGCCCATCACCGCCGCCCGGAGGCTTGGGGGGGGGCGCGGCGGTGGGCGGGCTTGCCCCGAAACCCGCGCATTGCCGGTCAAAACGTTGAGCGTCATGGAAATGACACTGATAATCATTGCGCCGAGAAACGCATAGCCAAAGGAAAAATCAACCCCGTTGCTGGTAATGTGGAAAAACGGCAGCAGGATGGTCAGCAGGCTGAGCAGCAAGGCATTGATGACCAGCGTGAACAATCCCAGCGTGAAAATGAGCAGCGGCAGCGCAATGAGCAGCAGGATGGGCCGCACAAAAGCGTTGAGAATGCCCAGCAATAGTGAGGCAATGAGCAGGTTGCCCACCTGGTTGTCGTAGCTGATATGGTTGTGCAAAATGGCGGCCGCCACTAACACCGCTGCGGTGTTGATGACCCAACTCTGCAGAAACCGCACCGCTTTTCGGGTTTGAGGACTCATCAATTCAATTTTTGGGAAGATGGTGCACGCGGATTCAAAAAACAAGGAACGAATTGGCTGATTTTGATGGCTTCGCGCCGGACATCTCGGCAAATTTGCGGACATCATGAAATCCATTTCCAGTGCCTGCTTGCTGTTCTTGTCCCTGCTCGCCGTCGGCGCCAGCGTCGTGGTCCCGGGTGCCAAGCTGGAGAAGCTCGCCGGCGACTTCGCGTTCACCGAGGGTCCGACCTGCGATGGGCAGGGCAATATCTTTTTCACTGACCAGCCCAACGATCGCATTTTGAAATGGAGCGGGGAGGGCAAGCTTTCCACTTTCCTGCAACCGGCCGGCCGCGCGAATGGCCTGGCCTTTGACGCGAAGCGCAACTTGATCGCCTGCGCGGACGAGCACAATGAACTTTGGTCCATCGCGCCGGACAAAACCGTCACCGTGCTGGCGAAGGATTTTGAAGGCCAATACCTCAACGGCCCGAACGATGTCTGGATTGCGCCCAACGGCGGCATTTACCTGAGCGACCCCTATTATCAGCGGCCCTGGTGGCAGCACAAAACCAAGGCACTCAAAACCGAGAACGTTTTTCTCCTCACACCCGATCGCAAAAAACTGCTCCGCGTCACTGAGGATTTGTTGCAGCCGAACGGCCTCACCGGCACGCCGGATGGCCAACGGCTCTATGTGGCCGACATCCGCGCCGGCCAGACCTGGCGTTACGACATCCTGCCGGATGGCGCGCTCACCAATAAAACCTTCTTCTGCGCCAAGGGATCGGACGGCATGACCATCGACGAGGAAGAGAATATCTACCTGACTGGGGGCGGGGTAACGGTCTTTGACAAGACCGGAAAGCAGATTGAGCAGATTGACGTGCCGGAAAAATGGACAGCCAATGTGTGCTTCGGTGGTCCGGAGCACAAAACCCTGTTCATCACCGCGAGCAAATCGCTCTTTTCCATTGCGCTGCGGGTTCGCGGGGCGAATCCGGCGAAATAACCGGGTTCGTTTTGCCAGACCCCAAAATTGACCGATCCAGTTCGGCGATGAAAATCAGATCCGTTTCTCGTCCGCGTCCAACATATCAATGAAGCATTTGATATCCTCTCGGTGGGCGATGCCGGCTTGCTCCTTGCGCAGCTGGAGGCGGGCTTGCGCGGCTTCGTCGGCGGCGAGCGGGCGGCTCAGCACATCCTGCCAGTGCGCGTCCTTTGCCGCTTGGGTGCGCTTCACGTTTTTCCGCACCCAGTCATAAACTTCGCCATCCGTCAGGGCCTGCTTAACGACGGCCAGAAATTGTTCGTGGGTGAGGCCGGCGGCCTTCAGCCACATGCCATCGAAGGCTCGGCCGAGGTTTTCCTGGTAGTCGGCGGGGAGTTTGCCGGCGAGGTGCAGCCGGATTTTGTCAATGTAACGCGGCAGATAATGCCAGCCGTCCATGGTTTCGCGCGGGCTCCGGGGATAAATGATTTCGCTCATGCAAAAAGGATGAAACGTCCCGCATGGCCTAGCAATGCAAAAATTACCATTCCCGCCGGGCACGGGCAGTCACCACGCCCTCGATCATTTCGGCAAATAGGGACGGACTTGTTCCGCGAGCAATTTATAGCCCGCCGCGCTGAAATGGAGCTGGTCGTCCCGGAACAATTCCGGGCGCGGCTTGCCATCAGCCCCCAGCACAAACGCACTGGCATCGATGTATTTAACGTGCGGCGTCTTCCGCGCATAGGCTGCCACCAGCCGGTTGAGGGTCGCTTCCTTGTCCCGGTTCTGCCCGCGCGCAAGGGTGGGATTCCAGGAGATAAAAAAAATGTCCGTGGCCGGCAATTTGGCCTGCACCGTAGCCACAAACTCCTTGAAATCTTCGCCGACTTGTTCCGGTGCCCGGCCATTGGCAAGGTCATTGCCGCCCGCCCGGAAGTAAATGGCTCGCGGTGCAAAGGGGAAAATAATCCGATCGGCAAAATGGGTGGAGTCCACGATTTCCGACCCCCCGAAACCGCGGTTGATAACCGGCTGGTCCGGAAAATCCCGGGCCAGCGTGGTCCATAAGCGAATCGTGGAGGAACCGGCAAACATCAGCGCCTTCGTGGGTGGCGGATTGGTGCGATCCACCGCCTCAAACGCGGCGATTTCCTTTTCCCATTTGGCGAAGTCATGCCCTGCTTCAGCCGCCAACGCCGGGCGGAGCGGGGCCATGACGAAAAGGCCGGCGAGCAAAAATAACCGGAGGCGGTTCATGAAATCATTGTCGGGGGATTTCCGCCGGGCGGCAAATAAATTCCGCACACGAGGCCGGCGAGCTGGGCCAGCGGCTGGCGCCGACCGAAACGATCAAGCCGCGGCGGCTAATTCCAACGGGGCGGCGGCGGCGGTGTTCTCGTTGCCCAGCAGGAGGGCGATCACCTCCGCGGCGCTGTAAGCGTTCCGGCCCGGCTTCAGAAAGCGCGCGACATGGGCGGCTTCGTTGCCGGCGGTGACCAGCGCCAGATCAAAAACATTTTCCTTGCTCAACTGGGCGAGGCCAATGGTGGCCGTCAGTCCGTTGCAAACACATTCGCGGCCCTTGGTTTCCTCCCGCGTGCCGCCTTTGCGGATATAATCGTCCACCGGCTCGGCCGGACAGCGGTAGCCGGTTGCCCCGTCGGCCTTGCGATAGGCGTGCCGGAGATAGCCGATGTCGCAGAGCCGTTTTCGCAACGGCACATTCTGGGTGTCCGACAAGGTGCCGGGCAGTTGCACGACCTTGAAGGGAAAACCCGTGGGCGAAGCGAGCGGATCAGTGAACACGCGGAGTTTGCCTTCGCGGCTCAACTGGAAAACCTGCTGCTTGATGGCGGGCGTAATCCCGGATTCTTCGCAGAAGGCAAACGCGGTGCCGACCTGAATGCCAACTGCGCCGCAGCTCAAGGCCTCGGCCAGCTTGCCGGCGGCCCCATAAGAACCGGCCAGCCAGAACGGCAGGCCCAATTCGCGGATTTTTTCAAGATCCACCACATCGCGCGCCCCGTAAATCGGTTCGCCTTGGGCATTCAATTGCAGCGGGCCGCGCGGCGGGGCGTTGTGCCCGCCGGCGGTTTCGCCTTCGACAATAAAGCCGTTGACCTGGCCGTTGGATTTGCGCGCGAGGGTCATGGCCAGCGTGGCGGAAGCCACAATGCCCAGAAAAAATGGCCGCTTTAGCGCCGGGGCCGGACCGCCACAAAAAGCCACCGGATCAAATTTTGAAAAATATTCCTCGCCGGACAAGCCGCCTTCGATATCAATTTTCAGCTCCACCGCTTCACCCCGCGATAGTCCGTCCAACACCCCGGGGATGGAGCGGGGAATGCCCGCGCCCATCAACACATAATCCACGCCCGCCAACATGGCGCCAAAAGCCGAGGGCAGCGTGGGGAACTGAATTTTTTCGAGGAAATTAATGCCAACGAGTCCGTTATGGCCTTCCTTGGCGAGAAAAACCTCCACAAAATTGGCCGCCACGGTTATCGCCAGCAAGTCGGGGTGCAGGCGCAAGCCCGGCATCGGCGAGAGTTTAAAAGGCTGGTTCGCCGGCTTGCCGCCGGGAATATAATAATCCGCGAGGATTTTTTCAGCAACGCCGGGAATCGGGAAGTGCTTCAGCGCGTGGCGCATCTGCCCATCAAGATCACCGGTTTGCAGGCGCCGGGCAAGAATGGCCCCCAGCGCGGTGCCGGAGACGACCCCCAGTTGGCCAGTCAGCGAAACGGCGCGCGCCAGTTTCCAATCGGAGACGCCTGCGCCCATTCCGCCCTGGATAATTTTTGGATATAACATGATTACTTTCAACCGGAAATGCTGCCCACTTACGGGTCAGTTGCGGTTGAGAACAGGATTTTCCAGCCCAAGGTGCTCCGAGTCACACCTCGCTGGTTTTTCCAAAGGAAACAAACGCACTACCAAATTAGTTCATGCGGGAGGAATGGCAAGTGTTAGTTTCAGCCAAAACGGGTGCCGCTTGACCCGGTTATTGCTGATCTGAAGGTCGTCCTCCGGCTCGTTCTCGTCCTCGTCCTCGGTTTGGCTGGGAATTGCGCGGACGAGCACGAGCCGGAAGGCGTATTCCAGCTCTCCTCCGGCCGGATATTAACCGTGTCAAGTTGCACCGACCCGCAGGCCGGGTGGAAATAATTTAAGGGCCCTTAACCCGGCTCTGCAGCGCCGGATCGTTCGGGTATTTTTGGGCGCCCAGCCGCCAGGTGGCTTCGGCGTATTCGGTTTGCCCGGATTTTTGATATTGATCCCCCAGCAGAACATACGATTGGGCATACTGCGGCTGCGCCGGCTGGCTTTCTTGCTGTTCAATCAAGCTGAAAAGCTGCTGGATGACTTCCGGGCCCTTGTTCATTTCATCTGGCCAGTGGGACAACGCTTCCGCTTTGACATATTGGGCCTCCCAGCTTGCCGGATCCGCCTTGAGAGCATCATTGAAACTCTTATCTGTCTGCAACGCCAGCATGGCCACGGTGCTGGAATCGGCCTGGCCGTAAACCGACTGGAGCTTCGCGTAATAGCCTTCGCCCAGCGCCATGTGATAGACGGGGGCGGCCGGGTTGTCAGTCGCTTGATTTTTCAAAGCTTCCAGGGCCTGCTCCAGTTGCCCCGAGGCTTTTAATTGTTGCCAGATTTTGGCTTTCTCGCGGTAGGTCGCATTGGTGGATATCAACATTCCGAGTGTCTGATTAAACGCGGCCATGGCCGGGTCAATCGGGGCCGAGTCCTTGACCGCCACAACAGGGGCTGAAGCGGCGGGGGCCGGCTTGGGTGACACCGCCGCCAGCGGTCGCGCTTTGGCCACCGCCACCGGGGCGGTCGGCGGCTGATCCAAAGCGGTGGGGGCGGTCGGTGAATTCACCGGGGCCTGCGGCGGGGCGGTTTTTCGCCCGAGGTAAAACATGGTTCCGCCAAAGAGGCCGATAGTCAGGATGATGGTCAGTGATTTCATAAATTTTATGAGCTTGATTGGTTGGTTTTGTCGTGGGCGCGTTGCAGGCGCCAGAAAAAGAAAATCGGCACCACCCACAGCAAGGTCAGGCAGGCCAGATAACGCAGGAGCATTTGGGCGCTCCGGAAAAAGTAGTTTTGAAAAATCGTTGGATCGGTGATTTGACCGTTTACTTGGATCGCCCGGGCGATTTCGCCGTTGGCAAAATCATGAGCGAAAGCTAGCCAGCCCAGGGCTTGTGACCAGGCGATGGCACAACTGCCGTAGGCTTGCCACCCGATGGCCACAAATCCCGACGCCCAGCCTCCGAGGCTGAACCCGCCCCAGGGCAGCAAGCCGCCGGCGCAGGCGCCAAACGGCAACACGCCCAAGGCCAGCCAGCCGCAACTCAAGGGGGCCACCGCGATCTTGCCAAAGGCGAAGAGCCAGCCGTAGGCGACATTGCCCACGGCAATCCAAGCCTTGACCGTGTTGGGTCCTTTACAGCCGAGGCAGATGTGGACCAACGGCACGCCCAGCAGAGTCAGGCGGCTGCGGTATTCCCAGATGGGTCTGGCCGCTCGCGCACCGGGCGAGGCGGCCGGGAAAATTCTTTGGCGATGACGGAAAATCCGGAGAACAAAAACAACCGCCGCCAGCGCGTAGCTGAATGACAGCCCAATCAGCAGGCTTTTCAACAGGCGCAGAGGGATGGGCGTAACCGCCAGTGCTGCGAACACCAGGCCAAAGATCACCACGAACGCGCCCAGGAAACCGAGCATGAGCTTGAGGTGAAAATTTTGGATGCTGGCGCGTTCGGCTTCCGAGCGGGCGCTGTCGAGTTCCATGCGATACTCGATGAAGTTGCCGAAAAACATCAGCGGGAAACTCAGGAGCATTCCATACCAGCCGAGGTTCGCCACCGAAAAG
The DNA here is from genome assembly GCA_903842235.1 of uncultured Verrucomicrobia subdivision 3 bacterium. Taxonomy (GTDB): domain Bacteria; phylum Verrucomicrobiota; class Verrucomicrobiia; order Limisphaerales; family UBA11358; genus UBA11358. The sequence continues at coordinate 16,687 of CAIMLG010000220.1, read as the reverse complement.
GCGGTCGAGCCACTCTTGGTGGCGGTGGCCGTGGAAGCCGCCGCCGGGGTGGAGGCCAGCAACGGCAGGGCGCCGAGGACGCCGAGGGTGAATGCTTTTTCCGGACGAGTCCGCTCCAGCGCGCCTTCCACGAAGGCGAGAATCTGTTCCTGCAACAATTTCCGCCCGCGGGACAGGCGCTGTTTCACGGCGTCTTCGGACAGATCCAGACTTTGGGCGACCGCTTCAATGGACTGGTGCTCGCGGTAAAACAGCACGAGCGGCTCGCGGTAAATTTCCGGGATGCGCTCGAGCGAACGCCACAGAATCGCCGCTTCTTCGTTCGTGATGGTGTGATCCAACGGCAGCGGTTCGGGGCACGGCGATTCGGCGGCATTTTCCAGCGGTTCGGCTCCGCCCACCGGCTCACGGCCTTCGCGCCGGAGAAAATTGTTGATGCGGTTGCGGGCGATGCCGCAGAGCCAGGCGCGGAGCTTGTGCCGTTCGCGCAAATGGCCGAGGCGCTTCCAGGCGGTGATGAAGGTTTCCTGCGCCAGATCCTCGCTTTGGCCGAGGCTGCCGGTGGCGCTGTAGGCCAGCGAGCAAATGAGCGATTGGTAGCGCGAAACAATCTGCCCAAAGGCATCCCGGTTGCCCGCCAAGGTGGCTTGCACCAAAGTGGCGTCACTGTCAGGGGGCGCAGCAGTCATCGCTGTCATCATATCGTTGCTTAGGTGGCCGGAAAGCGCGAAGAGGTGACAAACTATTTTACGGCCGGATTTTTGCGCGCACCGCTTCCGGCTTGAACCCATGCAGCAGCAGCGTCTTGTGGCGCGAGGTATGGCCGCGGATTAATTCCACCCTACCACGCGAACAGCCCAGTTGATCCGCGAGCAACTCCACGAGCGCCTGGTTGGCCGCCGCGTCCACCGGCGGCGCGGTGACCTTGATTTTCAATTCATCCCCGAGCGGCTCGCCGATTTCATTCTTGGAGGCGCGCGGCTGGAGTTTCACTGCCAGCAACGTGCCGGCGGCGGTTTCGCGGAGAAAAGTTGCCGCCGGCGGATTCATGGGTAAATCCGCTGATAGCTGACAAACGCCAGGCTTTTGCTGTCAGGCGACCATGACGGCACATTGATGGTCCCCTGCCCGCCGAAAAAGGTGGCGAGCACCTGGACGTTGCCATCCGCCAGCGCGAGGAGCCGCAAGCTCACATCTTTGCCGGGCGGATGACCGGTCACCTCCTTGGGATACGAGAGCAAAACCAGCCACTGGCCGTCCGGCGACGGATGCGCAAACCAGTTGTTGTAATCGTCCGTCGTGATTTGCGTTTGCTCCGAGCCGTCCGCTTTCATTCGCCAAATCTGCATGCGCCCGGTCCGGTCGGAGTTGAAGTAAATATGTTTTCCATCCGGCGAATACTCCGGGCCGTCGTCCAAGCCGGGCGTGTCGGTCAGGCGGGTTTCCTCGCCGCCCGCCGCGGGAATCGTGTAAACGTCAAACTGCCCGTTGCGCGCGGCGCAGTAGGCCAGCGTTCCGCCATCCGGCGACCAGCCATGCCAATACGACGGCGCGCGCGGCGTGATCAACTGCGCCGCGCCGCCGGCCACCGGCAGCCGGTAAATGCGCGAGCCTTCGCCGGGCGCGGCCTCGCCGCTGACGACCAACTGCGTGCCGTCGGGCGACAGGCCGTGATCGTTGTTGCATTTCACGTCCGGGCGCAGGGTGAGCGGCTGCGGCGCGCCGCCCGTGACCGGCAATTTGAAAATCTTCCCGCCGCCGTTGAACAGAAAATAGCTCCCGTCGCGCGACCAGTTGGGCGCCTCAAGGTGGTTGGTCGTCTGGTAAACCACGCGCCGGCGGCCATCCGCAAGGCTCACCACCTCCAGCACGCTGGCCAGCGCCGGGGCGACCTGGGCGGCCGGCGGCAAGGTCACCAGCTCCACATTGGAAAACCTGGCTTGGGCGTTGGTCTGATTGTCATGGGCGCACACCGCCAGGCCCGCGTAGAACGGCGCCGCGAAGGGCAGCCGCAACTGCCCGGCCGGTTGCCACGCGCCGCCCGCCGACGCCAGAAACAGCGCCACATAATCGCCACGCTTTTCCAGCCGCAGGCGCTCCGGCGCGGCGAGATCTGATTGAATTTCCGTGGTCGGCGCGCCGGGGGCGGCCCGATATTGCAGCGCCGTCAGCCCGCTGGCATGCAGCGCCACATCCGCATACACCGCATCCGCCGCGAGTGACTGGCGCAGCATCAGGCACGCTTTGCGATGCGGATTGCCGTTGGTGCCGGCAAAGCGGATCTCCGCCGTGAGCGCCACCTCGCCCGTCAGCTTTTTCCAGACGAAATGAAAGGCGTCGTTGGTGCTCCAGATGTTTTCGCCGCCGCCGGTCACCTGATAAACACCATCCGCCGGCTGGTATTGCACGGTGCCCGCTTGGGCGACGGTGCCGACGTCCGTGTGATCGGTGAACAGGCCCAGGTTGGTGGCGGCGTGCGACATGGCGGCGTGCCAGCATAAAAAAACCAGCGCCAAGCACAACCGCAGAATGGATTTCATGCGGCCTACTAAACCAAATTGGCGGCAAATGGAAAGGCTTTTGCCGGCCCGCCCGCGCCGTCAGTTGATGCCCAACAACTCCACCACAAAGATCAGCGTGGCATTCGGCGGGATGGCGCCGGGATAACCCGCGCGGCCGTAGGCCAGCTCCGGCGGGATGGTGAGCTTCACCTGATCGCCGACCTTCATCTGCGCCACGCCCAGATCCCAGCCGGCGATCACCTGGCCCGCGCCGAGCACGAACGCAAACGGCTCCGCGCGATCCACCGAGCTGTCAAATTTGAGGCCGTCGGTAAAGGTGCCGGTGTAATGCACCGTCACCGTGTCGCCTTTTTTGGGGGCGGCGCCGGTGCCGGCCTGGAGTTTTTCAATTTTCAATTCGAGATTTGCCATGCGCCAGTTTTGCCGGAGTCGCGACCAGCGTCAAATAAACCTTTTTCCGCTCCCGCAAAGCCACAAAAACACCCAGGGGTTTCAAAATAGACAAACTAGCAACCACGGCTGCGTTGTGTTTCTTAGTGTCTCGGTGCATTGGTGGTTCAAACCTTGGGGCTGAGTGGGGAAGCACTCCGGGCCACCGCACGCCAAAATGCTGGCGCATTTTCCGGCCGCTCCCGAACCGGGCCGGGCGGGGCGATACTATTTTGCCTTTTCGATGACGAGTATTTCAACTGGCTCGCATTTGGGACACCCGCTTTACTTGGGAAGTCGCCCGTTAATTTGGTAACTCTTTGGAATTTCCAACCAGAAGACAGATTGGCTGTCAAACTTCGCAGAGAGATCAATCTCTTTAAACTTGATGGTCTTTTTTGTCGTGTGCGGGTCGTTGGGGGTTTCAACAATCCAGGTATGCGGGAAGCCGTTGGTGTCGAAGTCATCGCGGATCGAAATGCAAGGCGTGGATGGCTGCGAGAACAGCGAGGGCAGGTTCATTATTTCGATGCGATAGATATTAGCCGGATTGGCGGCGTCGGCGAAGAAGGCAAGCTCCGCTCCATACAAAGCGATGCCCATGCCGCTGACCAAAGATGTCTTTCTTGCCTTAAGCCGGAGCACGGCGAGCTTGCGTCCGCCCTCCGTAACTTCGTCTGTCTTGACCTTCCATAGCAGGCTCTTACCATGGACAAGGGTTTCGAGCTTGGCGGTATCCAGCTTTACACCAGCGAAGGAATCCACGTCTTTCTCCGTCGGCGATCTGGCTTTGGCAAGTTTGACGAAGTCCTTCAAATCACTCAACGTTGTCGTGAGCATGTAGGCAATCATCGGTTCAAGTGTGCCAGCCTGCCAGCAACGCGGTTGCGACCACCCTGAATTTATAAACCAAACACTTCGCATCCGATGATCTATCTGAAACGAGCGCTGGCCTGGAGCGTTCGTCTCCGCGAGCATGATGTATGTCCGTTCGTAAGCAATGTCTTTGGCCAGCGGCCGGTCCAACTTCAGCAATTTTTCCGGCTTGGGTGAGATCTCTGTCTGGTCGAGCCGCCACTGTCCGCCGGAAACAAACTCCTGTTCCTGATACAGGCGGGGTTGGTGCGCCCAACGCACGCTCTCGGTCTGAATGTCCAAAGTCTCGGCCTGCCTCCGTTCGCGTTCCGCCCGAACTTGTGGCGGGAGTTTCGCCAAATCTTCGGGCCGCAGGCCTGGAACCGTGGATTCGTGCTTTCTCACGTCATCTTGGATTTGTTTTGCCTCCGCCCGCGCTTGTTTTTCTGTAAAAGGTTTCGGCACTTCTTCCAACTCGATCACAAAGCGCATTTGCGACGACAGCGGTGCGCTGATGCGAGCGAATGCCCCCGACAAAATTTGCCGCACCATCGCCGGGTTCGCCGGCGGAGCGTCTGGAAAACTCGAAATCACTATTGCTGCCCCAGTCGCAAACAAAACCCCCGCGCCGACCACAATCGCCGTTTTTGCTTTTGTCCATGACATAACTTTTAAGGTTCCTTTCACGAGGGTTGTTATTGCCGTTGTGGTCGCCGCGCCCTTGGCGGCCAGCAGGGAAACTTTCACCAACAGGCCCGCCGGGGCTACCTGCACGGCATTTTGCATCACGGTGCCGGCAATGGCTTGGGCGGTGTGCGTCACGCCCTGCTTGGCAAAGTTGGCCCGCAGTTTCTCCAGCGCCCGCAGCCCCCGCCGTTGCACCGCGCCCTCGGCCATCCCTAATGCCGCCGCCACCTGGGCGTTGGTCTGCCGCTCAAAGAATCGCAGCACCAGCACGGTGCGGTCGGTCTCCCCCAGCTTGCCCATGGCGGCGTCCAGCAGCGGCGCAATCTCCCGCCACACGGCGGCCTCGGCTTCGTTATCCCGGGTTTGCATATAGGCCTCCTGTTCGCGGTGCTGCCGGCGCCGCTCGGCTTTTAGCGCGCTGGCCGCTGTGAGCCGGGCGGTCTGGTAAAGCCAACCGGAGAGAACGGTGGCAGCACTTAATAGGCCCGCTTTGCGCGCCAGAATGAGAAAGACGGCTTGCGTGATCTCCTCGGCCTGCGCCTCGTTGCCGACAAACCGGCGCGCGGCGGAATGGACGAGGTTCAAGTGCCGCGCCACGAGGCCAGCAAACGGCCGCTCGGCCCCGGTGCGGGCGTAGTCGGCCAGGAGTTCGTGATCGGTCGGTTCGCTCATCTACCGGTATAATGTTCACGGAAGCCCCAAACCAGACAATGATTTTGGGGAAAGATTTTGGCCGGGGCGTTTTTGCCACAGATGCCAAAACGGGAAAGGAATTGAACAACAAAGAAGGAACCAAGCCGATTCCACTTGGTTACTTCGTTGTTCAAAACCCTCGTGCCTTGGAGAAAAGCGACGCGGCGAACGTCATTTAAGCGGTAACTGCTTCAATTCGGTTTCCGTGCGCTGGATGTCCTCCACCGTGCCGGTCTGATACCAGCGGCCATGGTGCGGCAGACAGAAAAGCCGGTTTTGAGCCAGCGCCTGCCGCCAAAGCACTTTGACGGAAAATTTACCCGGCGCCACGGTCTGGAGCACGCGCGGATGAAAAATGCCAATGCCGGAAATGATGTAGGGCGCGTCAGCAGCGGTCCAACCGAGGGTGTTCTCGGGCTTGATGAACAGGTGATCCTCCCCCTGGTCGTGGCCGATGGCCCGGGCCTTGGATTGCGCGAGCAGCAGAAAATCCATTTTATCATCCTCCCAAGCTTGGGTCAGCCGGTTGAGTGCAGTGTCGCCGGTGTCGCTCCAGAGGATGTCGCTGTTGATGGCAAAGACGGGTTCGTCGCCGAGGAACGGCTCGGCTTTTTTCAAGCCGCCGCCGGTCTCGAGCGGTTCGGCCTCGTCGGAGATGGTGATGCGAAAATCCGTTTGCGCCGCGCAGTAATCCACCAGTTGCGCCTTGAGATGGGAGACGTTGATGACGAGGTGCTCCATGCGGTAGGCGCGGAGTTTATCCAGCGCGTAGGCGATCATCGGCCGGCCGGCGACGGGCACCAGCGGCTTGGGCGTGTGGTCGGTGAGCGGCTGGAGGCGCGTGCCGTAGCCGGCGGCCAGCAGCATGGCGGTTTTAATCCGTAATGGCATGGCGATCCATCCAGTCTTTGACCTCGCTCAGCGCCGGGTGGTGCAACGCCTGGCGCAATAATCTTTCCACGCGCGGCGAATGCAGCCGGCGGTAATCCAGCTTGCCCTCTTGGCGCGCGAGCCGCTCAAAAATGCCCAGCACCCGCGTGTGCCGCTGCGCCGCGAGAATGGCGGCGGACCTTTCAAATTTCTCGCGGTCCAGGTCGGGAAAAGCCGCGAGGTAGCGGGCAAAAAGTTTGCGCTGGAGCGCCTCGGGCACCTCGCGCCGGGCGTCTTCCAGCAGGGAAATCAGGTCATACGTCACCGGGCCGCGATAGGCGTCTTGAAAATCCAGCAGGCCGGCCTGCCGCAAGCCCGCGCGCCCCGGCAGCAGCATGAGATTGGCCACGTGATAATCCCGCAGCAGCAGCGACGCCGGCACCTGCTGCGCCAGCGGCAGCACCGCCCGCCACGCGGCGCGGAAATCTTCTTTCTCCAGCGCGGTCACCTGCGGCGTGCGCCATTGCACAAACAGCTCGATGTCCTCCAGCATTTTTTCCGGATGATAGTCCCGCAGGGTTTCCGGCACCGCTTGCGGATGCCGGTGCAGCGCGATCAGGACATCGGTGGCCAGCGTGAAGAGTGGTTCCGCCTGCGCCAGATTCTCCAGCCGGCGCGCAAAGGTGTCGTCGCCGAAATCTTCAATCAACAGCAAGCCGCTCTCGGTTTCCCGCGCCAGAATATCCGGGGCGCTGAAACCGATCTTTCGGAGATGCTTGGCGATGCGGATGAACGGTGCCACGGAATCGGGCACCTGCGAGGCGTCCATCAGGATGGCTGACTGCGAGGCGGTGCGCAGGCGGAAATATTTCCGCGCCGAGGCGTCGCCGGTGAGCGGCTCGCAGGCGGCGGTCCGCCAGGACGCAAAGCCGGGAAATGCGCGGGCGTCAGCCACGATCAGGCGGCGTTGCCCAACTGCAGCCGCGTGTCGGTTTCCAGCAGCACCTTCAGATTCGGCCAGCCGGCGGCGTTCATGTCGTTGAAGGCATTCAGATACACAGCCACCACTTCATGGGAATATTTGCCGAGCAGCAGTTCCACAGCGGCTTTCAGCTTGGCCTCGTCCATGGTGCCGGGCAGGTCTTCCACCACGCCGTTTTCGTGCGGCACGCCGAGGGCGTTGAGGAAATCCACCAGCATCGCAACGTGCTTCTTCACCAGCCAGGCGCGAATGAAGGCGGCGGCGGCGGCGTCCAAGTTCGGCTTGGTCAGCACGGACAGCATCGTGGTGTGGCGCTCGGCCCGGGGCTGGCGTTCGAGGAAAATGGGGCGGACGCGCTTGGCTTCGGCCACGGCGGCCAGCGCGGCGCGGTAGGCCGGCTTGTCCGATTCAAAAATGAAGGACAATATATCATTCGCCAGCGCCGGCGACATGAAACCGAGGAGTTCGTGGGATTGCAGCATGGGAAATTTTGTGGTTTGGTTTTTATTTTATATTAAGCAACGGTCGTCACGGAAATTTTGTTTTGCTTCGCCAGCTCCGCGCAGGCTGCGCGTTCGAGGAGGAGCGACTGGCCGGATTCGAGCGCCAGGACGGCGATTTGGGCCGCCGCGCAGGTCTCCAAGGTTTTCGCGCCCATGCAGGGAATGTCAAAGCGCAGGTCGTGATTCCGCTTGGCGACTTTCACGGCCACCGCCCCGCCATCCTTGCCGGCGAGTTCGCCGCCGCGCGCCAGGCATTTATCCGTGCCCTCAAAGCCTTCCACAGCCAGCACCGTGCCGTTTTTGACCACGACGAGCTGGCCGATCTCCAGCCGGGAAACTTCCTTGGCCATGCGAAAACCAAAGGCCACGTCTTCCGTTTGGGCGGCGGAAAGCTTGGGCCCCAGTTCAAATCCGGTTTGCGGCATCAGCGGTGCCAGCCACGGGGTGGCTGCGATCAACTCCACGCCGTCTTTTTTAAGTTCGTCGGCAATTGCCCCGAAAATCGTGTGCGCATTTTTCTCTTTCAGCCGCATCAACATGCCCAGGGCGCGCAAATCCGGGCGCAGCTCAAACAGGTTTTTGGGCGCCACCTGACCGGCCATGACGCATTGCTTCACGCCCCGTTCGGTGAAGGCGCCGATCATCTTGTTGATCTGGCCGACCTTGAGCCAGACGATGTCGTCCACCAACGCCGCCAAAGCGGGATCGGTTTCCCCTTCCACCGCCGTGCAAACGATCCGGCGGACGCCGGCGGCGCGGGCCAGGCGCGCGAATTCCAGCGGCAGCGAGCGGCTGCCGGCAATCAGGCCAATGGATTCGAGCGCAAGATGCATGCGATTTGGGCGGGAAGTTTAGCCATTGTCGCGCGGGAATCCAGCCGCGAATTGCTGTCCACTTTCTGGTCGGCGTGTCTATTTGCGATCAAGTTCTGTCCTGTATCCGGCATTTTTTCCAAAAACGATGGAAAATATGGCGTTGGCAAGCGGGTTGCTTTTGCAAGGACCATGTCCTCTCTCGACAACCTTTACCTGAAAATGGCCCCCGGCTTGGAACCCGCCGCTTTGGCCAGCCTCCATCACGAGTCGCCGCCCCTCAACCACTGCCGCCACGTCGGACGTGAAGTCGCCCATGAGCTGAACAACATCTTCACCATTATCCGCGGCTATGCGGACCGGATGATCATCAAGCACGGCGAAAACCCCGCCCTGCGCCCGGAACTGCTCTTGATCACCGAAAATGTGAAGCGCGCGGAATCGGTCGTTCGAGATTCGGCGTTCCCGCGTTCCCGGTCGGCTCCCTCCCTCCCGGTCCACCCGGTGCCCTGAAATCGCCCGCCTAATCGAGCTTTAAAACCAAACCCGCCAGCGCGGGCTGGCCGGTTTGCGTTTGCACCGTTGCAACCCGAACAAATCACTGCCGCATTTCGGCGCTTTGGCCATGCGCATCGAGGCCTTCCAGCTCGGCAAACTTCTGCACGCCCTTCAGCGCTTTCTGGAGCGCCACGCGGTCGTATTCCACCACGCTGGTGCGGCGCTGGAATTGATCCACCGTCAGGCCGGCAAAAGACGCCCCGGCACCATCCGTCGGCAGCACATGGCTCGGGCCGGCAATATAATCGCCCAGCACCGTGGGCGACCAGTTGCCGAGGAATATGGCCCCGGCGGTGACCATGCCGGCGCTCACCTTGCGGGCGTCGCGGGTGATGACTTCGCAATGCTCCGGCGCGATGTCGTTCGCCAGCTCCACGCAATCGTTCACGCTGGGCAAGTGGATGAGCCAGACGTTGCGGTCGAGCACCCGCTGAATGAGCGCGCGCCGCGCAAGCTTGGGCAGCTGCCGGGCAATTTCCTTTTCCACGGCCTTGAGAATTTTCGCCGACGTCGTCACGAGCCAGACGCGTTCGTGGCCGGAACCGTGTTCCGCCTGCGCGAGCATGTCGGACGCGATAAACCGGGGATTCGCCGTGTCATCCGCCACCACCAGCAAATCGCTGGGGCCGGCGAGCAGGTCAATCGCCACGCGCCCGACGAGCAGGCGCTTGGCCATGCTGACATAGGCGTTGCCGGGGCCGTAAATCTTCTGCACGCGGCGGATCGTCTTGGTGCCGTAAGCCATCGCCGCCACGGCTTGCGCGCCGCCGACGCGGTAAATCTCCGTCGCGCCTGCTGCCCGGGCGGCAAAGATAATGGCCGGATTAATGGAGCCGTCTTTGCCGCACGGCGTGGTGACGACGATTTCCTTGCACCCGGCCACTTTGGCCAGCGTGATGGTCATCAGCGCGGTGGAAACGAGCGGCGCGGTGCCGCCGGGAATGTAAATGCCCACGCGGTGAAACGGATCAAACTTCTCCCCCACGCTCGCGCCGTGGGAATTCTTGGCCTGCCAGCCTTTGCGCAGGGACTTCTTGGCAAAGCCCGCGATGTTTTTCTCCGCCTCGGCCACGGCGGCGCGGAGCGATTCATCGGCCGCGAGCGAGGCGCTGAATAATTCCGCCTGCGTCACGGCGAGTTGCTCGGCCACCAGCTTGGCGCCATCAAATTTTTCGGTGAACTCCAGCACCGCCGCGTCGCCGCGCTGGCAAACGGCTTGGAGAATCGCCTGGGTGCGCGCTTCGATCTCGGCATCGAAGAGGCTGGCACCGGTGGCCAGCTCGCGGAGTTTCGCCGGGAAATGCTTATCGGTGTAACGGACGGTTTTCATGCCCGCAGCCTAGAGGAATGGGCGGATGAAGTCAAAAGCGCGGCACCGGCGGATTGCCGACCGCTTGGGTTATTTCTTCCCGCGGCGATAGCCCAGCATGGCCAGTCCTGCCGCCAGCAGCAGGGCGCCGGCCGCGGGTTCGGGCACGCTGACGATGCTATTGATCCACGGCAGGGCGCCGGCAATCCGGCCGTAAGCCGTAATGTCGCCGTAGTCGGAGTTTGGGTTGCCGTCCGTAGCCAGCACGCCGGAAATGACCCCGGCCAGATAATACTGCCCGCCTTGCTGGACAAAGACGCCCCCGCCGCTGTCGCCTGGGGCCACGCAGCCTTCCAGGGGCAAAGGCGTGGCGCTGCCAAACAAGCTGTCAGCGGCGTTGCCCGGATTATCAAAATCTGCACCCAACAGCAGCGTGGGCAGGTCGAAGTCGCCATCGATAGTGTTTTGAAAGGCCCGTTTCCGGCCGTCGAGGGTTTTCCAGCCCGTCAGGCCAGTGCCGGTAAAACCATAACCCACGAAAGTGCCAGTAAGATTGGTTTCCGTCGGGCCGGCGTAGAATTGGGCGGGCGGAATAGCGGTCAAAGACGAAGTGAAATGCACCAGGCCAAAATCATTGCCATTAAGCACATCCCCATTCCAGCCGGGGTTGCGATACAATTCCGTGGAGGTGTAAGCCGTGCCATTCAGCGTAAACGTGGCGGAAGAAGAAAAGTCCAGCATATGGGCCGCCGTCAGCACCCAGTTGGGGGCGATCAAGATGCCGCAGCCAGTGTAAAGCCCGCCCGTTAATAGGCCCACTGACGCAAAGGCGGCATCGGCGCCCAAAGCCAAATAGCCACTATCCGGCACATCATCCCGAATCGTGGCGCCGCAAGCCGCCCGCGGATGCACCGTGGTGAAAGCCAGCAGCCCCAGCCCTAAAACCATTCCAACTTTGGCAAATTTCATGGCCCCATCAATCCATGACGGAATGCTGGCGTCAAGTTTTTTTGCCGGCAACGCGTTGGCCAGACCGTTTTAGTTTTTACTCTCCAACGGAAGCTTTGCTACGCTAACGCCATGCGCAATCCCATCATTGTGGCGCTCGACCTGCCGTCGGCGGAACAAGCTCTGCAACTCGCGGAACAAGTCGCCCCGGCGGTCGGCGCGTTCAAGATCGGCAAGGAATTATTCGTCTCCGCCGGGCCGGACATCGTGAAGCGCATCCGCGCCACCGGCGCGAGCGTGTTCCTCGACCTGAAATTTCACGACATCCCGAACACCGTCGCCCAGGCGGTTGCCGCCGCCGTGCGGCTGGACGTGCAGATGCTCACCATTCATACCAGCGGCGGCAGCGCGATGATGCGGGCGGCGGAGAAATCCGCGCTGGCCACGGCCAAAGCGCTGGGCCAGCCCGCGCCGCTGGTGCTCGGCGTGACGGTGCTGACCAGCCTGGACAGCGACGCTCTGACCGAAATCGGCTGCCAGCCCAATGTCGGCCACCAAGTGGAACGGCTCGCGACGCTGGCGGTGAAGGCCGGCTTGCGCGGCCTGGTGTGTTCGCCGCTGGAAATCGCCGATCTGCGGGAAATCCTGCCGGCGGAGATTCAGCTCGTCACGCCCGGCATCCGCACGGGCGCGGAAAAGGCCGACGACCAGAAGCGCACGCTCTCGCCGCGCGAGGCCATCCAGGCCGGCGCCCGTTGGCTGGTGATCGGCCGCCCGATTTATGCCGCCGAGAACCCCCGCCAGGCGGCCGAGAAAATTCTGGCATCGATTTATTAACCGCCGCCCACCCCCTTTTGATTTATGAACGCCAAAACCGTCACCGTCGTCGCCACGTTTCAGGCGAAACCCGGCAAAGAAGCGGAATTACGCGCGGTGCTGACCGGTTTGGTGGCGCCCACCCGCCAGGAAGCGGGCTGTCTCAACTACGACCTGCACGGGCTGCCGGATGATCCCGGAAAGTTTTTGTTCCACGAAAACTGGACGAGCAAGGCGCTGCTGGAAGCGCACTTGAAATCGCCGCACATCAAGGCGCTGTTGCCGCATCTGCCGAAACTGGCCGTCGGCATGCCCGAGATAAAAATCTGGGAACGGATCGCCTAGCGCGCGATGATTTCCCCGACGAGCGGAAGCGGGCGCGGCCGCTTCGCCGAAATTACGAACGCGGTTTTCAGCCGCTCGACAGCGGCCTTGGCTTGGGCCGCATCCACCGCATGGACCCGGCATAACCGGCCCGATTTTTCCACGCGCACACCAGGCTTGGCCAGCTGATCCACCCCCACGTCGTGGTTGATGGCGGCTTCCTTCGTGAGCCGCCCGCCGCCGAGGTCGCGAATGACTTCGCCGATGCTGCGCGCATCGCTCTGGGCAACGTAGCCGGCCCGAGCTGACTTCACCGCCACGACCACGTTCGCCGTCGTCTCCCGCGCCAGTTTGCGATTGAAAATTTTCAAATCCGCCCCTTGGGCGACGAGCATCTCATCCCATTTTTTGCGCGGCGCGCCGGACGCCAGACATTCCGTCGCCGTCCTCCGCCCGGCCGCGAGCGATTTCGTTTTCTGGGTTTGCACCAGCAAATGCGCGGCGGAATCCACCACCAGCTCCAGCAAATCCAGCGGGCCTTTGCCTTCCAGGCAGGCCACGCTTTCCTTCACCTCCAGCCAGTTGCCGGCCGCGCGGCCGAGCGGCGTGTTCATGTCGGTCAAAATGGCGCGCGTGTTGGTGCCGCATTGATTGCCCAGCGCCACCATGGCTTGGGCGAGCTGACGCGCCGCGGCCCGGGTGGCCATGAAGGCGGCCCCGCCGAATTTCACATCCAGGATGAGCGCGTCCAGCTTCTCCGCCAGTTTTTTGGAAAGAATCGAGGCCGTGATGAGCGGGATGCTCGGCACGGTGCCGCTGGCGTCGCGCAGGGCGTAAATCTTTTTGTCCGCCGGCACCATTTTGTCCGTCTGGCCGCAAATGACACAGCCGACGCGCTGCACTTGCCGGACGATTTGCGCCGCCGGCAGCAGCGTTTGGAACCCGGGAATCGCCTCCAGCTTGTCCAGCGTGCCGCCGGTGATGCCCAGGCCGCGGCCGGAAATCATCGGCACGCGAAAGCCCAGGCCGGCCAGCAGCGGCGCGAGCGGCAGGGAAACCTTGTCGCCAATGCCGCCGGTGGAATGTTTATCCACCAGCGGGCGCCGGTCCTGGGGAAATGTCAGCACGTCGCCGGAATCGCGCATGGCCAGCGTCAGCGCCGTGGTCTCGGCCGTATTAAGGCCGCGAAAATAGATGGCCATGAGCATCGCGGCCATCTGGTAATCGGGAATTTTCCCCGCCGTAAATTCACGGATGAATTCCTGGATTTGTTCCGGCGTGAGGCTTTGGCCTTCGCGCTTGGCTTCGATGAGGGGGAGGAAGTTCATGCGGCGCAGAGTAGGCAAGCGGCGGGCGCAGGGCGAGGGGAAAAGCGGGTGTGGTAGGGACGGTCGCGCCGCGCCGTCCGGGGCTTTAGGGATCAGCCATGCGGTAGGGACGGTCGCGCCGCGCCGTCCGGGGGCCTCTAGGGGAATGGTCGCGCCGCGCCGTCCCCGCCCGCAGCGAAAGCGGCGGGCGGAACGCCCGCCGACATTGATCTTCCAGCTTTCCTCCGGCCGGATAATAACCGTCTCCAGCTGCCCCTGGCGGCAGGGTTGCCTTTCCCGATGGATTTCGATTAAATGGGCGGATGAACAAGCCCCTCTTCGCCTTGCTCGCGATTTTGAGCAGTGCCCCGTTGCTTTCCACCCCCGCGCAAGCGGCGCTGCCGGATGGCGATTTCACCATTGTGGGACTGCCGGACACCCAGTTTTACGCCCGCACTTTTCCCGACATTTTCCAGGCGCAAACCGACTGGATCATCGCCAACCGCACGAATCTGAACATCGTCTATGTCGCCCAATTCGGCGATCTGACCGACGATGGCGACAAGCAGCCCCAGCAATGGCGCGCCGTGACCAACGCCCTCTATCGGCTGGAAGATTCGGCGCTCACGGGCCGGCCGGACGGGCTGCCCTACGGCGTGGTGCCCGGCAACCACGACCATCGCGGCGGCACCAAGCTGTATAACACCTACTTCGGCCCGGACCATTTTGCGCCGCACGCCTACTATGGCGGTCATCTGGGGGCTGACAACCAAAACCATTTCGATTTATTCAGCGCCGCCGGCCTGGATTTTATCGCGCTTTATCTGGATTTCAACGGCCCGGATGCGGGCGTGAATTATTCCGCCCTCGATCAGTGGTCTTACGGCGTGCTCCAAACCAACGCCCACCGGCGCGCGATCGTGGTTACCCACGATCTGTTGGCCGTGACCGGCGATTGGGATGTGCATGGCCGGGCGATTTACAACAACCTCCGGAGCTGCCCCAATCTTTTCCTCATGCTCTCCGGCCACAACCACGGCGAAGCCCGCCGGACCGACACCTTTGCCGGCCACCCCATCCAAACCTGCCTCAGCGATTTCCAGAGCTACACCAACGGCGGCAACGGCTTTCTCCGGCTCTATCAATTCTCCCCCGCGCACAACGTCATCCGGGTGAAAACGTATTCGCCGTGGACCCACGAATACCAGACCAACGCCGCCAGCCAGTTTGAAATTCCCTACCCCATGACGGCGCAACCCTGAGCGCCTGGCTGAAAATTCCGAGGGGTGCTCACAATTTTCAGACCCGCTCTGACCGCCCCATAAAGGGCCCGCCGCCAGCGGCGGCGGCGCGTTTTATGGCCACGGATAAGCCCGGAAGCAACCCGGTTTTCAACCACCCAAGACAACCACTGCTATAGCGTTTGACCACCGCCCTCACCTCCCCCGGGAGAGGTTGCAGCAGCCATGCGGTAGGGACGGTCGCGCCGCGCCGTCCGGGGCCTGGGGCATGGCCGGGCGGTAGGGACGGTCGCGCCGCGCCGTCCCCGCCCGAAGCGAAAGCGGAGGGCGGAACGCCCGCCGACATATCCACCAGCCGCGACTGGCGCGGAAGGTTTCGGGGCCGGGCCCCACGGACGGCGCAGCGCGACCGTCCCTACCACCCCGTTCCCCAGCCCGGACGGCGCAGCGCGACCGTCCCTACCATCCCGTTCCCAGCCCGGACGGCGCAGCGCGACCGTCCCTACCACCCCGGTCCCAGCCCGGACGGCGCAGCGCGACCGTCCCTACCACCCCGTCCCAGACCGGACGGCGCAGCGCGACCGTCCCTACCACCCCGGGCAGATACTTATTTTTTTCCCTCGATGCTGTCCAATAGCTGGGAGGACAACGGCGTCTGCGGAATGATGGCGGCCGCCGGATTACCTTCATCCAACCATTTTGCCCGCTGGGTTTCCAAAGCAATGACTTGCGCCTCGGGCGTAAGATGCTCTTGCGGGGATGAGTCGCTGGGGGCGCTGGGGGCGCTGGCACCGGAAACAAAGGCTCCGGGATTCCCGCCCGAATTCAGGTTGCCCCGTTTGAGGGCGGCCACGGCGGCGGCGGCGGCCGGTGACATCGGTACCGGGATTCCACCCGTCACGGCCGGGGTGACCCGGGGAAAGCCCGGCGGGAGGTTGCCGCCCGGCGCCGGCGGCGGCACGGCCCCGGTGGGCGCGGCCGCGATCAAGGGCCGCTCCTGCACCTCGCCGTGATTGTTAAACGTAATCACGCCGTTGGTTTCATCAATCTTGAGCACTTCAATTTCATCCTGGCGCTCGCCCACGCTTAAAACATAGGAGGCTTCCTTGGCGGGCGGCTTGGCGGCCACCTTGAACATCGCCTGCAACTGGCCGAACAGATTCATGATGCCGTTGGGCGTGATGACGGGCAGCGGAATGGCCGGCGCCAGACTGGCCGGATCCACCTCCGGGATCGGCACCAGGCCAAAGATATTGCGCTCCACAATGACGGCATACGGCTTGCCCGCGGCCGCCGCCGCCCCGGGTTCGGCGCCCGAAGCGGGCAGCAGCACCGCCAGCCACGTCAGCCCGGCCACGGCCACGGTGTATTGTCCAATGCTTCTCATGATTTTTAATATAATCGGCTCCCAACAAAAACACCAGCGGGGCCGTTAAGTTTCGGGGACCAGACCGAAAACTTAAAACCTGAAACCTGAAATCTGAAACTTGCAATTGACCACCGGCTGCGCCAGGCGCGGAAGACGCAGCGGGCAGGTAGGGACGGTCGCGCCGCGCCGTCCGGGGCCAAGGGAACGGCCGTGCGGTAGGGACGGTCGCGCTTGCGCCGTCCGGGGCCTGGGGAACGGCCGTGCGGTAGGGACGGTCGCGCTTGCGCCGTCCGGGGCCAAGGGAACGGCCATGCGGTAGGGACGGTCGCGCTGCGCCGTCCGGGGCCTGGGGAACGGCCGTGCGGTAGGGACGGTCGCGCTCGCGCCGTCCGGGGCCAAGGGAACGGCCATGCGGTAGGGACGGTCGCGCTTGCGCCGTCCGGGGCCAAGGGAACGGCCATG
>CAIMLG010000219.1 GCA_903842235.1 uncultured Verrucomicrobia subdivision 3 bacterium | reverse complement strand
GGCGTGGCCTTCCCACCCATATTTAATGGGGCTTCGAAAAACATTAACAACCAAACATTCTGATAACCTTATGGCTAAAGCACTGACCAAATCCCAAATCGCCGCTGCAATCGCTGAAAAGAACGGGCTCACCAAAAAACAATCCGTCGAAATTCTTGAACAACTCGCGGCGCTTTCCTACAAACACGCCAAGGACACCTTTACGATCCCGGGCCTCGGCAAGCTGGTCCTCGTCAACCGCGCCGCGCGCATGGGCCGCAACCCGGCCACCGGCGAAGCCATCAAGATCAAAGCCAAGCGCGTCGTGAAATTCCGCGTCGCCAAAGCCGCCAAAGATGCCATCCTCGGCAAAAAATAATCCCGACCCCCAATTTCTCATGAGTATGATCAATCTTTCACCCGCCCAACTAAGACAGGCCGCCGATCTCAAGGAACAGATCGCCAGCTTGAACCAGGAACTCACGGCCCTCTTCGGCGGCCAAGCCTCGCCTGATCCGCTCCAGCCGGCCAAACCGGCCGTTGCGAAAAAACGGGGCATGAGCGCCGCCGGCAAAGCCCGGATTGCCGCCGCTCAAAAACTGCGCTGGGCCAAAGTCCATGCCGCCAAAGCCAAACCCGCTCCGGTGGCCAAGCCGACTCCCAAACCCGTCGCCGCCAAACCCGCTCCCAAGAAAGGCAAGATCAGTCCCGAAGGCATGGCGCGGATCATTGCCGCCACCAAGGCGCGTTGGGCCAAGATTCGCGCCTTGAAAGCCGCCAAAAAGAAGTAATTTGACGGACCGCTCAATCGCCTAGGCCACTCCCTGAGAGTGGCCTTTTTTCCGGCCATGCGCCCCCCCCAATTTCGACTTTCAGCGTCCCTAAGCCCGAGAAGTGCGCCTCGGCCCGTGAAGTCTGCTCAGCCTGTGGAATCTATTCCTTATTCCAACAGGCTTACTTCACTGGGCTTCTTCCCTGGGCCGCTTCACCAAGTAGCTTTCAGGTTTCAAGTTTCCGGTCTCAAGTCGTTTTCGGAAAACTCCGGCCTGCCTCTTCCGCCACCCGCGCCTCGTCCGCCGGCGTCGCCACCGTGGGACACGCTTGGACAAACGCCCGCTTGCTGCACGACCAACTCGAATACTGGTCGTGATAGTGGACGGTCTTTCCCTCGATCGCTTCAATCTCCCGGATAAAAAGACCATTGCGGTTTAGATACCGTCCGCCGACCACCAGTTCGCTCGGCTTGATTTTCTCGGGGCTGCTCATTGCCCCGACCCTACGCCGGTCCCCGCGCCAACGCAACTCCGCACTCCACAAAAACTGCGCCCATGAACACGTCGTGAACAGGCCGGTCCTTTCTTCGCCCCCACCGCGCCGCCAAACGTTGCCGCATTCCCGCCATCCTCGTATAGTGAAGCCGCATGAACTCCGTGCCTAAAAAACTCCGCCGCCGTGCCGTGTGATCTGCGGTCGGGGTTTGGCTTGGTATCGCGGCCGGGCTGGTGGGTGTTTGTCTCTTCGGCTGGTTCGGGGCGTTGCCCCTCGGGTTGGCGCTCCTGTTAACCCACGAGGCTCAAATGCTGCGCCGGCTCGCAGACAAAGCGTAACCCTGATCGTCCGGAATTGTTGGGCTGGGCCGGTTAAACCTGCCGCTTTCGCCCTTCCGGAGGGCCAAAATCACTAAAAACCGCCCCCGGCAACCCTCGGTTTCCGTTTGGGTTATAAGTTTATTAATTTCAAGATAATCTTTGTTTATAAGTAAATATTTTCAAGATAATATTTGATTAACGATTGTTATGTGCTAAAAAATTCTGCGTTCAAAGTTTTTTAGTTGCGTGGCGGGGGTTTTTTGGAAGCCATGAAAGTCGTGGATAACAACTATCGGGGTCGGGCAAACAGCAGGCCAAGCTGTTGCGTTCAGGCGTGTCTTCTTCCCGCGTCCCTTTCGGCGACTTCGTTTATTTCTCGTATGAAAACTAAAAGTTTAATCCTGGCATGGCTGACGGCGGCTGTTTTGGTCGCCCAAGGTCAGACCTCCCTCACCGGTTCGACTCCATCCGCCAAAATTGCCCCGCTCCCGCCTGCCACCGCCTATCAGGTCGTTAAACGCGCCGCTGATTCGCGCGTTTGGGAGCGGCAGAGTTTCGACCGGGGCCTGGCCGGCGAAGTCGTGACTAACTTTCATCGCTACGTCGAGCTCGCCGCTGGTTTGCATTTCCAAAAAAACGGCCAATGGTTGGAAACCCAGGAGAAAATCACCATCCTCCCCAATGGCACGGCGGCCGCGACCAATGGCCAGCATCAGGCCTATTTCCCCGGCAATATTTATAACGGATTTATCCGCGTTGTCACCCCTGACGGCCAGACCTTGACCAGCCAGCCCGTGGGCTTGAGCTACGATGACGGCACGAACACGGTCCTGCTGGCCGTCCTCACCAACTCGATTGGCTATGTCGTCGGCGCCAATCAAGTGGTTTATCCCAATGCCTTCAGCGGCCTGGCCGCCGACCTGCGCTACACCTATACCAAGGCCGGATTCGAGCAGGATGTGATTCTGCG
>CAIMLG010000218.1 GCA_903842235.1 uncultured Verrucomicrobia subdivision 3 bacterium | reverse complement strand
TGACCGGCTGTTTTGTTCCGCCAAGGCCATTCTGCTCGACATCCCGATGACGCACGCCGAACTGATGAAGGCCACGGTGGAGACGATTCGCGCCAACGAGCTCCGCGATTGTTATATCCGGCTGATTGTCACGCGCGGCGTGGGCACGCTGGGCTTGAATCCGCGCAGTTGCAAAAAGCCTTCGGTCATCATCATCGCCGGCAAAATCCAGCTGTATCCGCAGGAATATTACCAGCGCGGGCTGGATCTCATCACGGTGCCGACCACGCGCAATTTGCACAGCGCCGTCAATCCGGCCATCAAGTCGCTGAATTATTTGAACAACATCCTCGCCAAGATTGAGGCGAACAACGCCGGCGTGGAGGAAGCCATCATGCTGAATGCGGAAGGCTATGTGGCCGAATGCACCGGCGACAATATTTTCATCATCAAAAACGGGGCGTTGCTCACGCCGCCGCTCTCGGCGGGCGCGCTCTACGGCATCACGCGTCAGACGGTGATTGAGCTGGCGGAACGCTTGGGCATCAAGGTTTCCGAGCCGAGTTTGACCCGCTACGATTTGTTCAATGCGGACGAATGTTTTATCACCGGCACGGCGGCCGAAGTGGTGCCGGTGGTGAAGATTGACGGGCGGGTCATCGGCACCGGTCAACCCGGTCTAGCCACCTTGAAATTTATCAAGGAATACCATGCCCTGACGCAGGTTTCCGGCGAGCCGATTTAGTTTGAAGGGGAATATTGGCGGTATTGGATTGAAATTATGAATGGAACTCGAAATTACAAAATGGCGTGTCCATTCTGTAATGAAGACGTCCAAGTGCCAGAGAACATGATTGGAAAATGGTCGAGTTGTCCGCATTGCAAACAGGAAATACCGCTTGATTTGCCGAATTACACCCCGGCAGAAAAACTATATGCAGATGTGGGGGGGGCATCAGCTGCGATGGGAGGTGCATCGGACATACGGCATGGAAAGATCCAAAGTAAAAGTGAATTTGCCGGAGTTGGTGCGCTCGTTCAGGTGCTGGGTGTCTTGCTTATTCCGGCATTCGGGCTGGGAATTATTCTTATTATTATTGGCGGGCGAATGTCGCGCAAATTGCGTTGTTCAGAATGCGGAACGGGATTGGCATCAAATCATATTCGGCTATGTCCGTCCTGCCACGCGGCCTTCAAGTGAAGTTGTCCTGGGAGCAAAGCGTAGGATAGCTCTTAGCTTGCGAATTCTCCGCCTCCGCCTCCAGTTCAAACAGCAAATCGTCCCGGCAAACATCGCATTGGGTGGCCACCGCGGGCAGGTTCGGCAGCTGATTGTCCGCCAGCCAGGCCGTAAAAACCCCGGCATCCTTGGCGTGGCGGAAATAGGCGGTGGCGCGGGTGATGTCTTCAAATACTAGCCCGCGGGAACGCAGAATCGCCCCGACCACGTCCATGCTCAATTCCACCTGCTTGCGGACATCGCCGGCCCACAGGGTTTTCCCGCCGGGCGCAATGCTCGCCGTGCCGGAAATGTGCAGGCGGCAACCGTGGTCCGAAGGGATTTCCATGGCGCGGCTGAAGGAGCTGCCATAAGCGGGGGCCGGGCATTGGAGCGGGGAAGCGACTTCCTCGGCGCGCGCAGTGGGGATGAGCGGACGGAAGGCCAGCGCGGCCAGGGCGAGGGCGGTGCCGGTGGGGTTTTTCGCGCCGACCCCGGTGCTGGCCGGGAGCGAGCGGGTGCGAAATTTAATGCCGGAATAAATCTTCGTCCGCGCCTGGTTGAAATCGTCATACCACGCGAGAATGTTTTCCAAGAAAAACCAGGTGCGCACCGTGTCGGCGAGTTCAAACCCCGCCAGTTGGAGCACGGTTTGCAGTTTTTCCAAGGTGTGGTGGGTCTGCTCGCTGCGGGAAAGCCGCCCGTCCGGCGGCATGAGTCCCCCGACGAAACATTGCCGGGCTCCACCCTCGGTGAACACGGAGGCGACCACCTGACCGTCCAGAGTTATTCGCTCAACCTTTCCGGTGAAGGCATGGACCTGAATGCCCGCAATTGCCTGGCTATCGCAGGCCGCGCCTTCCACCCACGTCAGCGGCCAGTTCACCCGGCCCAAGACCGTTTGCAGGGTGGCCAAGAAGGCCGGGCAGGCGCGGACTTGGCCAAAAACCAGCAGGTGCAGCGGGGTGGCCGCGGTTTCCTGCAGTTTTTGGGCCAGGCGCCGGCCGAGCATGGCTTGGGTTTCATCCGTTTGTGGCTTAAGGGTGAAAGTAATCTGTTTACCGCCGGCCGGCCGGCCGGCTTCGGCTTTTGTCGGAGAAATTTCAGCGTTTGAAATAAATGATGACATTGCCGAGTTCGACGTTTGCGAAGGGGGAATAGTTACATCGGGGATCGTTTTGTCGCCGGGAATTTTTGTGGTAGTTTGTTCAAGCCATGTTTTTTGAATCCTTTATGACTGCTTGATCGTCTGAATTGATACATGCGTCTCCCAAATCAGAAAAATGCCCTAAAATCAGCGTGGCGGCTGGCGGGGCTGATTTTGGCGGTGGTTGCCCGGACAAGGGCGGCCACGCCGTTTGAGAATCCCGCCGCGCTCACGCCGGAAAACAAGATTGATGAAATTGTTTTCGCCCGCCTGCAGCATATGCACATCGCCCCCGCGCAGCTTTGCTCGGACCCGGCATTTGTCCGCCGGGTCTATCTCGATGTGACTGGGACGCTGCCCACGACCACCGAGGCCCAGCGGTTCATCCTCGACAAAGCCCCCGACAAACGGCGCGCGCTGATTGACCGCCTGCTGGCGAATGACGAGTTTGCGGATTATTTTGCGATGAAATGGGCCGACTTGCTCCGCATCAAGGCCGAGTTTCCCATCAACCTGTGGCCCAATGCGGCGCAGGCTTACCACCATTGGATTCACGATGCCATCCGCGACAACCGGCCGTGGAATGAGGTGGCCCGCGACCTCCTCACCGCCAACGGCAGTAATTTTGAAAAGCCGCCGGTGAATTTTTACCGGGCGATGCAAAACCGCACGCCCAACGGCATCGCCCAAACCGTCGCGCTGACCTTTCTGGGCGAGCGCGCAGACCGCTGGCCGTCGAACGACCTCGCGAATTTTTCGGTTTTCTTCGCCAACCTCGGCTACAAGACCACGGCCGAGTGGAAAGAGGAGATCGTGTTTTTCAACCCGGCCGCCACCAACGCCGGGGCGCTGAACGGGGGGCCCCGCAAAACCATTTTTCCCGGCGGCCAGCGAGTGACGCTCCCGCCGGACCAGGATCCGCGCGCGGTTTTCGCCGCCTGGCTGGTGAAGGATCCGCAGTTTGCGCGGAACCTCGCCAACCGCACCTGGGCGTGGCTGCTGGGCCGCGGCATCGTGCAGGAACCGGATGATTTTCGGGCGGATAATCCGCCGAGCAACCCGGAGTTGCTCGCGTTTTTGGCCAACGATTTCGCCGCTTCGGGCTATGATTTCAAACACCTGTGCCGGCTAATTCTCAATTCCAAGACTTACCAGCTCGCGGCGATTTCCCAAAGCCAGAGTCCGGACGCGGCGGCGAACTTCGCTTTTTACCCCCTGCGGCGGCTGGATGCCGAGGTGCTGATTGACGCCGTGGACCAGATCACCGGCGCCAAGGAAAAATATTCCAGCGCGATTCCCGAACCTTATACGTTTATTCCCGACAACTTGCGCTCCATTGCCTTGCCGGACGGCAGCATCACCAGCGGGTTCCTGGAAATGTTCGGCCGGCCGCCGCGCGACACGGGCATGGATTCGGAGCGCAATAACCGCATCACGGCCGCGCAAAAACTGACGCTGCTCAACTCCAGCCAGATGCAGAAAAAAATCGAGGCGTCGCAAATGATCGCTTTTCAGACCTCCGGCAATCGCGCGCCGGCGGACATCGCCACCGGCATGTTTCTGGGGATCCTTTCCCGGTTTCCCACGGCGGCGGAAACCCGGACCGCCCAGAATTATTTTGATTCAGGTATCAGCCGACGGCAGGCCACTGTGGACCTGGCGTGGGCGCTGATGAACAGCACGGAATTTCTTTACCGGCACTAACCCAGGAAAACCATGAGCGCATTCTACTTCGATATTGAAAAACAGCGTCCGCGCATCAGCCGGCGCGAAGCCATCCGCCGCGCGCTGTTCACCGCGAGCGGACTGATGCTGGCCAACCATATTTCCTTCCGCGCGCTGGCGGCCGCCCCGACGGCCCGGGCCAAGGCCGTCATCCAGATCTGGATGTGGGGCGGGCCGTCGCATTTGGACATCTTTGATCCGAAGCCGGAGGCGGGTTACGATTATTGCGGGCCATTGAAAAGCCCGATCGCGACGAACGTTTCGGGCATCCGGATCGGCGAACTCCTGCCGCTGCTGGCGAAACAGGCGGATAAATACTCGATTATTCGCAGCATGACGCACGGCAACAACGGCCACGAAACCGCTTCCTATCTGGTGCAAACCGGCCGCCAGCCCGGCGGGCGCATCGTGTTTCCGTGCGTCGGTTCGGTGGTGTCGCTGGCGAAAGGTTACGAGGCTGGCTACAAGGGCTTGATCCCGCCCTATGTCGTGCTGACCGAACCGCAGGGACGGTTTGACGAGGCCGGATTTTTGGGCGCGCGCTATAAACCATTCTCCACGGGCGGTGATCCGTCAAAAATACCATTTGCCGTGGAAGGGGTCGTGGCTCCGGGCATCACCGCCCAGCATCAGAAAGACCGCCGCGAGCTGCTGCATCATCTCGACACCCTGGCGCAGGCCCTGCCGGTAGACCCGCAGGTGACCGCCAACACGCAGGCGGAAAACAGCGCTTACGACATGATACTCGGCGACGGCGCCAAGGTATTTGACCTGTCACAGGAAAAGCCGGAGCTGCGCGACCGCTACGGCAAGAGCAAGTTCGGCCAGTCGTGCCTCGTGGCGCGCCGGCTTGTGGAACGCGGCATTCCTTACGTCACGATCAATTACGGCGGCTGGGATACGCACAAGAATAATTTCCAGGCCATGCAACGGCAGTTGCCGGAGCTCGACAAGGGCTTTGCCACCTTGCTGCAGGATTTGAGCGAACGCGGCCTGCTCGACAGCACCATCATCTGGTGGGGCGGCGAATTCGGCCGCACGCCGAAAGTCCAGTGGGAGGCTCCTTGGAATGGCGGTCGCGGGCATTATGGAAAAGTATTTTCCGCGGCGCTCGCCGGCGGCGGCTTCAAGGGCGGGCAGGTGATTGGCGCGTCCGATGCCCGGGGGGAGGAAGTCAAGGATCGCCCGGTGTATCCCGTGGATCTCATCGGCAGCATTTACGCGCAAATGGGCATTTCTCCCACCACCAAACTGCCGAATCCGGAAGGGGCGCCGACCTTCGTCATGCCGCAGGCGGCTGATGGCATCAAATCCGCCGGTCTGCTCAAGGAAATCATGTCCGCATGAAAATCTTTCAACTCATCGCCCCGTTGCTGTTGCTCGGCGGAACCGTTTTCGCGCAGCCCGCGCCGCACCTGGCTTACGTCTATCCGGCCGGCGGCAAAGCCGGCTCGACTTTTCAAATGACGGTGGGCGGCCAAAACCTCATGACCGTTTCCAATGCCTTTGTCACCGGATCCGGGGTGAGCGTGACCGTGGTGGACCACACCCGGCCGATGAACAATAAGGTGTTTAACGAACTGCGCGACCAGCTGAAGGCCTTGCAGGAAAAATTCCAAGCCGCGCGCAAGGGGGGCACCGGCACCAATGCCTGGACCGCGGCGGACACCCGGGAACGCGACGACATTCGCGCCAAGATCCTGAAGAATCCGCCGAACCGCAATGCGAATGCGGCGATGATTGACACGGTGATCATCCGGGTGGCGATCGCCACCAACGCCGAGCCGGGCGAACGCGAAATCCGCCTGGCGACCGCCACGGGGTTGTCCAACCCCATGAAGTTTTGCCTCGGCACATTGCCGGAAATCTCCCGGACGGCCGCCAAGCCCGACAATCCCGACCTCGACAAATATATTGAAAAAATGGGCGGCAAACCCGCGCCGGCGGGCACGCCTAAATACGAGGCAAGCGTCAAGCTACCGGCCACGGTCAATGGCCAGATCATGCCGGGCGGCGTGGATCGCTACCGCTTTTTCGCCACGCGCGGCCAGCAATTGATCATCGCCGCCAACGCGCGGTCGCTGATTCCATATTTGGCGGACGCCGTCCCGGGCTGGTTTGAGGCGACGCTGACGCTGACGGATGCCAAGGGCCGAGAGGTGGCGAGTGCGGAGCGCTATCGTTTCCGTCCCGATCCCGTCATCCATTTTACCGTGCCGAATGATGGCGAATACACCGTGGAAATTCACGATTCGATTTTTCGGGGCCGGGAGGATTTCGTCTATCGCCTGACGCTGGGCGAATTACCGTTTATCACCGGCATTTTCCCGCTGGGCGGCCAGACGGGCGAAAAAACTTCGGTCACACTGACCGGCTGGAATCTGCCGGCCAAGCAACTGACGCTCGATAATTCCCCCATGGAAACCGGCGTGACGACGCTCGCTGGTGAATTTGCCAACGCGGTGCCCTTTGCCGTGGACAGCTTGCCGGAAATTCTGGCGCACGAGCCCAACCATTCCACCGAAACCGCGCAGGCCGTTAAACTCCCGGTCATCATCAACGGACGGATTGAGCGCCCCGGCCAGCCGGTGGTGTTCAAATTTTCCGGTCGGGGCGGCCAGAAAATTGTTGCCGAAATCATGGCGCGCCGGCTGGATTCGCCGCTGGATTCCTGCCTGCGGCTCACCGATGCGTCGGGCCAGCAACTTGCCTTCAACGACGACTTTGAGGACAAGGGCACCGGCCTGGAAACGCACCACGCCGATTCGTATCTCACGGCTACGCTGCCGGCGGAGGGCACCTATTTTGTTCACCTTACCGATACCCAAGGCCAGGGCGGGCCGGAATTTGCCTATCGCCTCCGCCTCAGCGAACCGCAGCCGGATTTCGACCTGCGCGTGGTGCCGTCCAGCCTCAGTCTGCGCACCGGCATGAGCGCGCCGGTGACCGTTTTTGTGCTGCGCCGCGACGGCTTCACCAATGCCATCAATCTGGATCTGGCGCATGCGCCGAGAGACTTTTCGTTGAGCGGCGCCCGCATCGCCGAAAATCAGGAAAAGGGGCAATTCACCCTGAAAGCGCCCGCCCAAGGGATGGAGCGGCCGGTGGCCATATCCCTCGAAGGCCATGCGCTCATTGGCGGCAAGCTGGTTTCGCATCTCGCCCTGCCGGCCGATGATCTCATGCAGGCGTTCATCTACCGCCACCTGGTGCCGGCCCAGGAACTGGCCGTGACCGTGGTGGGTCCGGCGCGGCCGTTCTTCGCGCGCGACCTTTTCAAGGTGATCAGTGCCACGCCCGTGAAAATTCCCGCCGGCGGCAGAGCCCGCGTGCAGGTAAGTGCCCCGGCACAGCAGTTTTCTGGCAAGTATGACTTGCAGCTGGACAATCCGCCGGACGGGATCGCCCTCACCAATATCGTGCCCAACGCCACCGGTTTCGAATTAGTCTTTACCTGCGACGCGGAAAAATTGAAGCCCGGAACCACGGGCAATCTCATTTGCGAGATCGTGCCCAAAGCCTTGGCAAAAACGAATTCCAAAAAAACCGGCAATGCCGGCCAGAATGGATCGGCGGCTACGCTGCCCGCCATTCCGTTCAAGATCGTGACGCAATAGGATTTGGCGGACCAGATTGTGGAGCTTGGGGCGGCGGGCTTTCGGTTATTTGTTTGCGGAAACCGTTCATAGCGATAAGGTTTTTATTGGCAAGTCGGGGGGCAGGCGTTTAAAGCTCACGTCTGGATGATCAAGGTTTTCTTTCTGATATTTGAGCCCGTGGGGGCGTGGGAACGGATTGCCGCTGCCCGCCGGAGCGTCGGTTTTATTCTGGCGACCTATTTGCTGCCAACGCTGTTGATCATTGCCGCTTTGGAAGGCTGGGGGCTGGCCACATGGGGGAAATGGCAGCCCGTATTCCAGCACACCCGGAAATTTTCGTTGGCGGAAGTGGTCGCCGTGGAAATCGTGCAATTCGTCTTCTCGTTGAGCTTGGTGTTTTTTGTGGCGCGGGTGGTGAAGAATTTGGGCGGCACCTTCCGCAAAAGCAATAATTTTCCGCAGGCGTTCACGCTGGTGGCCTATAGCTTTAGCCCGTTGTTCCTGCTGCGCCTGCTCGACGCCTTGCCGAATATGCACCCGGCCGTGACGTGCGGCATTGGGATTACGCTGACCATCTGGGTCATGTATTCGGGGCTGCCGCGCGTCCTCCAGCCGGATCCCGTCCATGCCTTTGGCTTGTATCTTTCGAGCATCATGATCATGTTGCTGGCCGCCGGAGTGATCCGGGTGCCCACTGCACTCTACCTGCTGGGCCGGGTGGATTTGCAGCATTCCTCGCTGCTGCGTCATTTTTCGAATTAGTTCGGGCGGGAAAGGAAATGGGCGTTTGATTTTCGTCCGGCCCCCTTGCCACCCGCCACCGGCTACCGTTAATCTGCCGATATGTTTGACGATACGATTGCCGCCATCGCCACGCCGCTGGGTGAGGGCGGGCTGGCGGTCATCCGGCTTTCCGGCCTGCGCACCTTGGCCATTGCCGACTTGGTTTTTCTGCCGGTGGGGAAAAACTCGTTCAAACCTTCCGCGGCGCCGTCGCATACGCTCCAGTTTGGGAAAATTGTCCGAGGCGAGCAGATGATTGATGAAGTGCTGCTGGCGGTCTTGCGCGCTCCCCGCACGTTCACGCGCGAGGACACCGTCGAGATTTCCTGCCACGGCGGGCTGCTGCCCGCCAAGCTGGTGCTGGATGCGCTCCTGGCTGCCGGGGCGCGGCTGGCCGGGCCGGGGGAATTCACCAAGCGCGCGTTTTTGAATGGCCGGCTGGATCTGGCGCAAGCGGAGGCGGTGGCCGATTTGATTCATTCGCGCACCGAACTCGCGCTCGCGGCGGCCAACGAGCAACTGGCGGGCAAACTTTCCCAGCGCATCAACCGGCTCCGCGATGACCTGATGCATACGCTGGCGCATGTCGAAGCGCATATTGATTTTCCGGACGAAGACATCGCGCCGGACACGCGGGCGGATTTGTTGCGGCGCTTGGAAGCAGGTCTGGCCTTCATGGCGGAGCTCCTGGCGACCGCCGACGAGGGGCAAATCCTCCGGCGGGGTATCCGCGCGGCGATTGTGGGGCGCCCGAATGCGGGTAAATCAAGCCTGTTGAATCAACTGCTCGGCCGCGAGCGCGCCATCGTCTCGCATTTGCCCGGCACCACGCGCGACACCATTGAAGAAACGGCCAACATCCGCGGCGTTCCGGTGGTTTTCATTGATACCGCCGGCTTGCGCGAGGCGGGCGATGAGATTGAGCGCGAAGGCATCCGGCGCAGTCGCGCATCGCTCGCCCAAGCGGAGCTGATCCTGCATGTGTTGGATGCCGGCGAACCGCTGACCGCAGCCGACCAAAACTATCTCGCCGAGTTCGCGGGTAAAAAACGGATTCTCGTTCGCAATAAATCGGATTTAGCCTTGAAACTGGAGCTGCCGGCGGATCGGAACGGGCCAACCCGGGAGATGATTGAGGTTTCCTGCGTGAGCGGGCAGGGGATCGAGGCCCTGAAAGATGCCATCAAGTCCCTTGTTTGGGCCGGCGAAATCCGGGCTGGGATGCTGGAGGTGGCGATCAATTCCCGTCATCAGGACGCGCTCAATCGCGCCTGCGCCGCCGCGCAATTGGCTACGGATGCCCTGCGCGCCCATGCCACGCTGGAGCTGGTCGCCATGGATTTGCGGCAGGCGGCCAACGCCGTGGGCGAAATCGTGGGCAAGACCACCACGGAAGACCTGCTCGATTCCATCTTCAGCTCGTTTTGCATCGGCAAGTAGCGGGGCGGAAGGGCCCCCGCACTTCCGAATGGCGGTTGGCCGGCTTCCTTGGTTATGCTTTCCGCATGAACCAGAAATTCATGCGCGAGGCCATCCGGCTATCGCGGGAAAAAATGCGCCGCGGCGCGGGTGGTCCGTTTGGCGCGGTCGTCGTGCGCCAGGGCAAGATCATCGCGCGGGGCTGGAACTGCGTGACCTCGGCCAATGATCCCACCGCCCACGCGGAGGTCACCGCCATTCGCGCGGCCTGTCGCAAACTCCGGACGTTCCAGTTGGATGACTGCGAACTTTACACCAGCTGCGAGCCGTGTCCGATGTGTCTGGCGGCGATTTACTGGGCGCGATTCCAGAAGGTCTATTTCGCCAACACCCGGCGCGATGCCAAGAAAATTGAATTTGATGACGATTTGATTTATCGCGAAGTGGCCCGGCCGGTTTCGCGCCGAAAAATTCCGATGCAGCAACTGCTGCGCCCTGCGGCCCTGCAGGTTTTTGCGGAATGGCAGGCCAAGCCGGACAAGATCCGTTATTGAAGGCGGC
>CAIMLG010000217.1 GCA_903842235.1 uncultured Verrucomicrobia subdivision 3 bacterium | reverse complement strand
GCCCGGTATGATTTGGCCGTGGCGGGGGAATGGATAACGCCTTCCCAAGAGGAAGGCATTTTTCTCGTGCGCCGGGCGGTTGGTGCCGACCGTCGCCAAGTCTGAGCCCGGCTAAATCAGCCCACAAACTTCTTGGCCGCAATGGTCGAATTATGGCCGCCAAAGCCGAAGGAGTTGTTGACGATGGCATTCACCGGCATTTCCCGCGCGGTATTCGCCACGTAGTCGAGGTCGCATTCCGGATCAGGATTTTGCAGGTTGATCGTCGGGGGCACGATGCCGTGCTTGATGGCCAGCGTGCAGGCGGCCATTTCCACCGCGCCGGCCGCCCCGAGCATGTGGCCGGTGGCACCCTTGGTGGAGCTGACGCAGAGTTTCCGGGCGTGGTCGCCAAAAACGGTCTTGATGGCCTGCGTTTCGCAGATGTCGCCCTGCGGCGTGGAGGTGCCGTGGGCATTGATGTAGGAAACGTCCGTGAGATTGAGGCCGCCGGTGCGGAGTGCCATTTTCATGCAGCGGGCCGCGCCTTCGCCGCCGGGGGAGGGCGAAGTCAGGTGATGCGCGTCAGCGGTATTGCCGTAGCCGGCAATCTCGCAATAAATCTGCGCGCCGCGCTTTTTGGCGTGTTCCAACTCTTCCAGCACCAGCACGCCGGAACCTTCGCCCATGACGAAGCCGTCGCGGTCCTGGTCGAACGGGCGGGAAGCCGTCTTGGGGTCGTCGTTGCGCGTGCTCATGGCTTTCATGGCGCAAAAACCGCCAATGCCAATGGGGATCACGGCTGCTTCGGAGCCGCCCGCCAGCATGACTTGCGCATCGCCGGCCTTGATCGTGCGCCAGGCTTCGCCGATGGCGTGGTTGGCCGTGGCGCAAGCGGAGCAGGTGGCAAAATTCGGGCCACGCAAGTTGAAATACATCGAGATGAGGCCGGAGGCCATGTTGCCGATGAGCATCGGGATGGTGAAGGGCGACATGCGGCCGGGGCCGCGCTGGAGCAGGATGTTGTGTTGCTCGGTGGTCGTGGCCAGGCCGCCGATGCCGGAACCCAGCATCACACCGATTTCGTCCAGGTTTTCCTTGTCGAGTTCCAAGCCGGAATCTTTCAATGCGCTCCACGCGGCATAGACGCCGAATTGCGAGTAGCGGTCGGTGCGGCGAATTTCCTTGGGCGACGGAAACGCGGGCGCCGGATCAAAGTTTTTCACTTCGCCGGCCACTTGCGTGGCAAACGCCGACGCGTCGAACGCGGTGATTTTATCAATCCCGCACTGGCTGGTGATCAGGTTTTGCCAGAACGTATTGAGGTCGTGGCCCAGCGGCGTGACGACGCCCAGGCCAGTGATAACAACGCGACGGTCGGAATAAGTGTTTGCCATGACAAAATCAAACGGGGCAGTTCGGGCCGTGTCTAGCCTAAACTGCCCCGGTGGTTCAAATTATTGGTTATTTCGCGGATTCTTCGACGTATTTGATCACGTCGCCGACGCTCTGGAGCTTCTCGGCCTGGTCATCCGGCACTTCGATGCCGAATTCTTCTTCCAGCGCCATTACCAACTCGACGGTGTCGAGGGAGTCGGCGCCGAGGTCTTCAATAAACTTCGCCTGGGGCGTCACTTGGTCGGGTTTAACCCCGAGCTGTTCCACGACGATGTCTTTTACACGTTGGTCAATAGGTTTGTCTGACATAAATTTGACTGTCTTTCTAGCTTGCAACCGCTGCCGCCGTCAAGCCCTGAATTGAATTAAATTTCCCGCCCCTCCCACTTTTTTGTTGCCTCGCCAAGGGGCGGTCGGGGGGAAATGAATTCAACGGTTGGGCAGTAAGGGTTTATTACATCACCATGCCGCCGTCCACCGTCAACACCTGGCCGGTGACATAGCGCGCGGCCGGGCTGGCGAGGTAAAGCGCGGCTCCGGCAATGTCTTCCGCCTCGCCGAAGCGGCCGAGCGGAATCTGTTTTAGCAGCGCGGCCTTCATTTCTTCCTTCAGCTCGGCGGTCATGTCGGTCTGGATAAAGCCGGGCGCAATCGCGTTCACCGTGATGCCGCGCCCGGCCAGTTCCTTGGCGCAGGACTGGGTAAAACCGATCAAGCCGGCCTTGCTGGCGGCGTAATTGCACTGCCCCGCGTTGCCGATGAGGCCGATGACGGACGAAATATTGATGATGCGACCGCTGCGGGCCTTGATCATCGCGCGGCTGAAGGCCTTGGTGACGAGGAACGCGCCTTTGAGATTCGTGTCCACGACCGTGTCCCAGTCGGCATCGCTCATGCGCATGAGCAGGCCATCGCGCGTGACGCCGGCGTTGTTCACGAGAATGTCCACCTCGCCCGCGTCGGCCAAAATTTTCTCAGCAGCGGCATTTACGGCGGCGGCATCCGCCACGTCCACGGCGTGCGCCCACGCTTTGCGGCCGAGCGCGCGGATTTCCGCCGCGACCTTCTCGGAATTCTCCTGGGTGCGGGAAATCACGACGACATCCGCGCCTTCAGCGGCGTATTTTAAAGCAATGGCGCGGCCGATTCCACGGCCCGCGCCGGTAACCACGGCAATTTGATTGGTGAGTTGGTTCATAAAATTATTTTAAGCCACAGATAAAACACGGATTAAACGCAGATGAAAAGTTGTTTTTTCTTTGCATTTCTACAATCAGCAACAACTACTCTGCAAATGCGTTTTTCGCTCTGCCAAGCTTGTCATCGTCCGTGCTTTTGAGTGAATGATCCAGCAGTTTCTTCTTGAGCGCGGCAGGAAGTGGTTTTTTTGGTGATTTGGTCGGCGTTGCGAAAAATCCCAACATCCAAGGAGGCGGCCTGCACCTTCAAGTTGTGCCGCAGTGAGGTTGTCTGTTTGGGCGGCAGCAATCAGGTCAGGAGTGGGAATATCGAGCAGCAACTCTTTGGCGACGCTTTCGTAGGCTGGAAAACCAGACCAAGGTCCGTCGCCAGAACCAAACCAACTGAACAATGCCAAAACGCGTTTCTGCTTGTCTGGAAATTCATTGGCAAGCGCAAAGCGAAGCGGTTCGATGATTGGCGAAAGCTCCTTTTGCGTTGTTTGCGCCCAAAGCGGGCGAATGGATTTTGGCATGGCTTCAAGCCATCGCTGGTAAGATGTTTCTGCTTCCTTGGCGCGAGCAGCCATATCTTCAACCTCCTTGCGCGGCTCCATCGTCTTGCGGGCGTCAAACCACTGAAGCCATGGCTCTGGTTTCCCAACAATCGCGTCGCTAGACCATAGAGAGCAGCGGATGGAACGCCCGTGATGATTGGTGACGAGCGCCATTTCGTTTGTGCCGCGATACAAGCGGATGGCTGGCGTTCCATCGCACATGCAATGAAGCCATTCTTTCGGCGGGATAACAGTCAAAGCCTCGCTAAACTCGGCGATGTCTTTTCGATCAGTCGAACCAAAAAGGACTTTTGAGTCTGCTCTGGGACTTTCAAAGACAACTATCTTGTTAGCTTGTTTGATAAGCGCGGTCAATTTTGTGGGTTCAACAGGTCGTTCCGCATTCTTGCCTGTGGCGTGGCCACCAATGAGTGATGCAACCAGACAAAAAACGATGTGCTCGGACTCGCATAATGGAAATTATCTGTGTTTCATCTGTGAAAATCTGTGGCTAAATCGAAAGTGCCTTCACCGTGGCTTCCAGGCTCGCCGCGTCCGCGACATTCAGCATCGTCGCCGTTTTATCAATGCGCTTCATGAAGCCGCTCAGGGCCGCGCCCGGCCCGAGTTCGATGAACCGGGTGAAGCCCTGCGCCAGCAGCACGCGCATGGATTCCTCCCAGCGCACCGACGCGCAGACCTGCGCCACGAGCCGTTCACGGGTGGCGGTGGGGATGCCATGGGGCAAGGCGTTCACATTGGAGATCACCGGGACGGTGGTGGCGGAGAGGTTCACTTTCGCCAATTCCGCCGCCAGCTTCGGCTGGGCGCCCGCCATGAGCGGCGAATGATAGGCGCCGGCCACCGGCAGCGGCAGCGCGCGTTTCGCGCCTCGGGCTTTGGCCAGCTCGCACGCTTTCGTGATTTTTCCCGCCTCGCCGGAAATCACCAACTGGCCGGGACAATTCAAATTCGCCAGCACCACGCCGGCTTCGGCGCAGACTTCGCGCGTCAGCGCTTCATCCAGACCGATGATTGCCGCCATGCCGCCCCGGGTCACGTCGCAGGCATCCTGCATGAACTTGCCGCGCTGGCGGACGACCCGCAATCCGTCTTCAAAACTCATCGCGCCCGCGGCCGTGAGCGCCGTGAATTCGCCCAACGAAAGGCCGGCGGTGGCGTCAAATTTCAGGTTGGGAGCCTCCTCCTTGAGCAATTGGAAGCAAACCCAGCTCACGAGGAAAATTCCCGGTTGCGCGTGCTCCGTCTTGGTCAATTCCGTTTCTGGCCCATGGAAACAGAGGCCGGCGAGATTATAGCCCACCGCAGCATTGGCGCGGTCGAACCACGCCTGGGCAGCCGGAAATTTCTCGGCGAGGTCTTTGCCCATGCCGACGACTTGCGCGCCTTGACCGGCGAATAAAAGTGCGGTTTTGCTCATAAAAGACGGATAATTAACACGAATTAGCGGTCCAGCGAAAGGAGAGATTTTAGTTTACATCAAGGTTTATGGTGGTAAATGTCCGGAAATCGAAAGGAACTTATGTGGCGACGATTGCTTAACAAACTTCTTGAGGTTTGGGTGGTACCCTTGGCTAGCCTGCACGTTTTCGCTGCTGATCAGGTAACGCTGCAATTTAATCCCGCCGGATCACAAGGTGCGGTGGCCATGCATTCGACGCTGAGTTTGCCGGTCAGTTCGCAGTATCCCGAATACACGATCCTCCGCAGCACCAACCTGCAGACGTGGGAATCGGTCGTCGGGCCGGTCAGCGGCGGCGTCGGCGTGTCGGACGAACTCCTGCGCAACGCGGTGCCGCTGGCGGGCCAGCGGGCTTTCTACCGCGTGATTGCCAACGTGAAAACCGCCTCGCCGGAAAGCACTCACTTGGGCGACTCAATTTATGGTTACGGAACCGAGTTCAGCCGGCAGCTTCAACAGGTTGGCCAGTTGCCGCTGGCCGATTTCGTCAGCCGTTACACGCCCACCAATCAATATCTTTTGCAAATCACCTTTGAGCCAACCAACGCAACGTTTTGGACCAATTTCAATCTCAGCCTGCCACTCACTACCAACGAATTCGCGGTCTTCCAAACCAACGGTTTTGTGGTGAGCGGGCGATTGGGCTCCTACAGCTTTGCGGATTCGTTTTACAGAATATTCACCGCCGATTTACCGGTTTATTTTTCCTGCGACGCTGCGTTGCATGCCTGGCACCGCTCCTATGGCGCGATGCTGGAAGAGTTGGAGGAAACGTATCTGGCGCCGACGTTGCAAACAGTCATTCAGGGCATGGGCGGACAGGTGACGAGCCTGTGGTCCCAGTCGTTGGGAACCGCCCTGCCAAACGGGGTTCAGGACGCCGATTATTTTTTGGCCGTGGCGCGGTCGCTGATCACGGGCACCAACAACTACGGAACGTTCGGTCAAAATGGTCAAATACTGGCGACGCTCACCGCCATTAGTAACCAGCAGCCCGCGACCGTCATCGCCATGTTTGGAACCAATCGCCTCGTTGATTGTTCCCAATTTACCGTGCGCGGCCACTACGCCACGTCGCTGCGGTTGCAGCGCTACTTTCGCGCGATAATGTGGTGCGGGTTGATAGATTTTCGCTTCACCGGTTCGACCAATGATAATTCCCTGCGCGAATTATCCGGCGCGGTGGCGATGCATCTGCTGCTGAAAAACTCCGGCCAATTTGCCAGCTGGCAGAAGCTTGACAGCGTCATCCAGATGTTCGTTGGCGTGCCGGATTCGTTGAACTTTGCCCAACTGAGTGATCTCATGGCGGCGGCGAGTGTCACTTCTCCCGCCAGCCTTCCGAACACCGCTGCCCTGACAAATCTGCAAAATCGCCTCATGACCGGCCAGGTCGGAGCGCAGAACATCCAAAGCGGGTATTTCTTTTCGCCGCTGTCCCGGGAGCAAATCAAGCTGCCGCGCGCTTTCACCGTGCTGGGCCAGCGTTTCGTGCCCGACGCCTGGGCGATGAACCAGGGTGTGTTCGACCGGATCATCTGGGACACCAACGGCATTCCTGGCTTTGAAGACAAGGTGATGCGGCGTGTGCCCAGCGCTTTGGAGGTGGCTTTTTCGGTTTTTGGCAATGACCAGACCGTTGCCCCAATCGCCGCGCGCATCGTCAACCCCAACGACCATGTCTGGCGGGATGGTCATCCTTATCAGCATAATCTGGCGGCGGTGCGGCGGGTCATCGATGCGCAAGACCCCTCCGTCTGGACTAATAATATTTATTTTTACTGGCTGGCCTGCTTGCGTGAATTGTCCGCGCCGACGACGGATGCCAATTACCCCGATGCCATGCGCACACCGGCTTGGGCCATGAAAACATTGAATACACAATTAGCTTCCTGGACCCAATTACGGCATGACACCGTGCTCTATGTCAAACAACCCTATACTGGGCAGGTCTTGTGTTCTTATCCGGATGGTTTTATCGAGCCGCGTGTTACGTTTTGGGAACACCTACGAGACATGGCACTGCGCACCCGGGATTTGATGGCATCTTTGCCCAAGACTGGCCAGTTTGTGTTTGAACCAAATGTCCCCGGTGACCCGCCCATCACAAACTCAATTGGAGCCATTTACACTAACCGCATGCAATTCCTTAGCTTTTTCGCTACGAACATGACCACCCTGCGGAACATTTCCGTAAAGGAATTGAACCGGGAAGCCCTAGATACTAACGAAGTGTATTTCATCCAAAGTCTGATCGAAAACCCTTCTGGTTACAGCAGTGCTAGGACCTTTAGCGGCTGG
>CAIMLG010000216.1 GCA_903842235.1 uncultured Verrucomicrobia subdivision 3 bacterium | reverse complement strand
GCCGCCTTCATGAAACTCGCGCGCTTGGAAGGCATCATTCCCGCGCTGGAAAGCGCCCACGCCGTCGCCGAGTGCCTGGTGCGCGCGCCGAAAATGCCGAAGGACGCGCTTATCATCGTGAACCTTTCCGGCCGCGGCGACAAAGACGTGGCGCAAGTGGCGCCCAAGGTGAAGTTGGAAATGCCGAAATAAAATCAGGAATGAACGCATCGTCTTCTCAAGAAGGCAGGGCATTCGTAATCGAGAATGAAAACGCGCGTGCCTGCTGGAGTCCATGGAATGCCAATAAGGAATGGAGCCGGATTATTTTTTGGACCGTCTTTTGGGTTTTCTGGTTTGGTGGCACAATTCAGTTCACAATTCACGGTTTTAGCAAGCCATCGAACTTCGACAATATAGCTTTGGTCTGGGGTTGGATTTTTTCTGTCTATATTCCCTTTTATTTCATCAACGCCTTGTTGCCCGCCAGCATAGAAACCAAAGGAGAAGAAGTTGTTTTTAGAAAAAGAACAATATTTGGGGAAAGAATGCTTGCCATCCCGATTCGTGAGATTACCCAAATAGGATTTCGGCTTCGTGGTCGCGGATCTCAATCTACACTCACCATCATCTGGAAAGGTTCATTCTTCTGGTCGAAAAAGGAAAACATTGGAGACTTTCTCTCGCTTGAATTAAAGCGGCAGCTTTTTGCAATACTTTGCTCTTGGGTGACAGTAGAAAAGCCACCGGTTTCATATTTCCCATATGGCGCCTAAAAGAGTTAGTGGAAGAAGTCTGCAGATATCACATCCCCGATTTCTCGAACTGGAAGCACTACGCCGCCTTTGAACGCGCCTTCGCCCGGCTGGAAAAAGATTTGCGCGCGAGTGTCGGTAAAGAATCCCCATCCCAACGGGATGAAATCATTCAGCCTAGGGTTGCGGTCTGAGCCGGACGTGCGAGGAGCGCTACCCTAGGTCAACCATCCAAAATTATTTCCAACCCCAACGAGGTTGCATCACCGTTTCGCGCGCAGCGATTCAACCCTTTCAGGGTTGATGTCGTTTTGATTCACCACCCAGCGTAGCCCGATGGCATCGGGCAACGCTGGGCTGAATGATTAAATCCCTTTGGGATTTTCACGGCGAACTTTCCACACGCTGCGGCTGACCCTGCGGGCACAGCCGCGCTCCGCGACTCGCGTTACTTGCAGAAGATGTTGAGTCCCTTGCCGGTTTCCAGAAAGGTTTTCAGGCTGGAAAGCACGCGCGGCCAGCCGCCGGAAACTTTCTTAACCATCGTCGAACCAGCCTTGAAGCTTCCGTGAGTCACCGTCAGGCAAGCCATGTCTTCCATCGCTTCGATCTCAAACGTGACGCGCGATTTGTCTTTAAGATCGTCCGGGTCAGCCCAGCTCAACACGAGGCGTTTGGGCGGCGTGGATTCCAAAACTTTGCCGGTGATCCAGACTTCGTGCTCGGGATTGTGATGCTCCCATTTCGAGCCCTTCTTCCAATCGGAGACGTTCGTCATCTTGCCCCAGTATTGCGCGGTGAATTCGGCCTTGGTGATGGCCGCCCACACTTCTTTCGGCGTCGAGCGGATATAGGTGATGTAAACTAACTTCGCGATTTCCATGATGTCATCCTTTCTTGTTTGGTGGTTTGGTTTCGAGACCGCGCTTCAGAGCGCTCAGCGCCTGGAGGCGAGGGCGTTCGTATTTGCCAATCCAGCGCTCAGCGATCTCGTGAATCGGCACCGGATTGAGATAATGCAGCTTCTCGCGCCCGCGCCAGACGACCGCGACCAGATTCGCCACTTCGAGGAGCAGGAGATGTTTGGTGACCGCCTGCCGCGTCATGTCGAGGTGCGCGCACAGTTCGCCCTGCGTCTGCCCGTTGTCCTGGTGCAACTGGTCGAGCAACTTTCGCCGGCTTTCGTCGGCCAAGGCTTTGAATACGGCATTCATTGGACGTGACAATGTGCAGCCGTTTGGTTGCCTGTCAAGTGACGCCGATAAATCCGGTCGCCCCGAATTAGCCCCGGCATGCATCGGGCGGAAGATGCCCGCTGATATTACCCATCCCCGATTTCCGGTGGCAGCACGGTGTCAGCAGTCCTGCGGACGGCCACCATTGGAAACGTCGGCTCGCGAGGACGCTCGCCCCACCAACGTCTGTCACAGACCGCCGCTGCAAACCCCCGCCGCCTTTGCTGCCCAAATCCTGATAATTCTGTCCATCCTGCGCGGTTCCCGCTATAAAACGCGGCCATGAACCATCACCTCACCGGCCCGCAATGGAAATCCGGCATCGCCGCGTGGCTGGGCTGGATGTTCGACGGGCTGGACATGCACCTCTACACACTGGTGGCGGCGCCGTTCGTGATGCAGTTGATCGCCGCCTCCAGCACCAGCGATCCGCAGGTGGGCCGTTATGCTTCGATCATTCAGGCGGCATTTCTGCTCGGCTGGGCGCTGGGCGGCGGCTTTTTCGGGCGCGTGGGCGACCGGCTGGGCCGCGCGCGCACCTTGAGTCTCACGGTGCTGACTTACGCGGCGTTCACGGGCCTTTCCTTTTTCGCGCAGACGTGGTGGCAGCTGATGATCTTCCGTTTTCTGGCCGCCTTGGGCATCGGCGGCGAATGGGCGGTGGGCGCCTCGTTGCTGGCGGAAACCTGGCCAAAACACTGGCGCCCGTGGATCGCCGCCGGGCTGCAAAGCGGCGTGAACCTCGGCATCCTCGGCGCGGTGCTGGCAAACTATCTGCTGGCGGGCGCGCCGCCGCGATTTTTGTTTCTCGTCGGCGTGTTGCCGGCGCTGCTGGTGCTGTGGATCCGCCGCGCGGTGCCGGAACCGGCGGAATGGCACGCGGCCAAGGCGCAGGCGCGCCATCATGAACCGGGCATCGCGGAATTGTTTCGCGGCGAGACGCGGCGGATCACGATCTGGGTGATGGTGGTGTGCGGCATCTCGCTGACGGCGCACTGGGCCTTCATGTTCTGGCACCAGCAGCATCTCCGCAACCTGCCGGAGGTGGTGAACCTGAGCGCCGAGCAGAAAAACCGGCTGGCGAGCGCGGCCATGTATCTGGTGATCGGCTCATCTATTCTGGGAAATTTTTTCTCCGGCTGGCTGGCGCGAATCATTGGTTATCGCGCCACGATTGGCTGGACGTTTGCGGCCTATTTTCTGGCCTTGCTGGGGGCGTATTATGTGCCGCGCGATCACACGGCGCTGCTGTGCTGGTTCCCCTTGATTGGTTTTTG
Source organism: uncultured Verrucomicrobia subdivision 3 bacterium (assembly GCA_903842235.1). GTDB lineage: Bacteria > Verrucomicrobiota > Verrucomicrobiia > Limisphaerales > UBA11358 > UBA11358. The sequence goes on along the minus strand of CAIMLG010000216.1, from coordinate 26,777 downwards.
CCAGGGGGCGTTCGCCCTGTTCACGATGTATCTGCCGCCGCTGTTTCCCACGTTGCTGCGGACGACGGGCGCGGGCTTCTGCTACAATATCGGCCGAATCGGTGCGGCGTTTGGCACGGTGTTCTTCGGGCTGTTCTCGCATGTGGGCGACCATCGCACGGTGCTGCTCTACGCGGGCTTCCTGTTTTTGCCGGCCACCGTGGCGGCGTTCTTCCTGCCCAAAGTCCGAGACTAGCACCGGTGAATGGCCCGCGCGCGGGGCCGCTCCTATTTTCCCCGCTTGCCATCTCGCAGCAGCTCCATGAGCATCAGCGCATGCGGGCAAAACCATACAGTGTGAACCACTCCGGTTGCGGCGACAAAGACGTGGCGCAGGTGGCGGCGAACCCCGCCGCCTTTGAACGCGCCTTCGCCCGGCTGGAAAAGCATTTGCACAGGGGCTTATCCAAAAAGCGTTTCAAAACCCGTCAAAATCCCTCAAATGCCGGTTTGGCGGCTGAAAATGCCTTGAAATTGGACAAGTGTGAGGTTTGGGAGGGGTTTTGCGGGCCGCAGATGAGGTTTTATCCCGCGCAGTCGAGGTTTTTTGCGATATAAAACCTCGACTACGGCGCAAATAACCTAGAGTCCGCCTAAAACAACCTCGAATCGGTGGCAAAAAATCTCGCTTGCGGAAGAAATAACCTTGGGTCAGCCCCGCATAACCTTGAATGCGCACCAAAAAACCTTCATTGCGGCGCTCATAACCTCGAATGCCGCACATAAAACCCCGGCGGCAAAACATAAAACCTTGCGTTTGCAAGCCAGTCGGCTTTCCTGAGGCCGCGTGAAGGCAATTGACAATAAACCCGGCGCGCATTTGCGGCCGATGGATTACTGGTGGCTCTGGCTCGGCGATACCGGGCTGGTGAGCGCGGGCATGTGGTTTTTTCTGGCCATTCAATATGGCACCTACGAGTTCCTCGGGCGCACGCTGGTCATGGCGTTGTTGCCGCTCATCCCGGCTCTGGTGCTGGTGGGCGGCGCGGGCAGCACGATTTTCGCCCTCACGAAGGTCTGGATCGAGAAGCGCGCGGTGGCGCGGCCGCTGGCGCGGGCGTTGCTGGTGGGGCCGGCGGTGGCGGTCGCGCTGGGGCTCGGGCTGCTGGGCGCCGGCAAATCGTCCGGTCACCGGCTGGCTTACATCTGCGCGGGGCAGGCGCCGGCATCCGCCAGTCAGGTGCAGGTGACGGGTTATTCGGCGTTTTTGCGCAGCGAATGGCTGGCGGTGTTTCAGGTGGGGCCGCAGGAGTTCGCGGCGTTGGTGGCGGCCGCCAAACTTGATCCGGTGCCGGGACTGGAATTCAGCCGACTGCTGGAGCGTTCGTCGCTGAAGGGCACCCGGCCGTTTCAGAATTTACCGGCGGCGGATGATCTCAAGTGTTTCAAGCGCACGTTCAAGGCCGGCGAGGAACATCAGCGCGGCAGTATTTATGCGGCGTTTGATCCGGGCACAGCCACGGCAGTAGTGTTCCGGGAATACCACGATTGAGCCGGACGAATTTCCGGTCGCTCAGGGCGTGCCGGTCCAGGCGGGGAAGCGCGTGGTGGCATCGAACATGGCGGTGGTCTTGAATTTTTCGTAGCTGCCCGTCGCGGCGGCGGCGGCGGTGCGCGCGAGCAGCGCGGCCACGGCTTCCGGGCTCAGGGGCTTAAATGAGTGTGCCGCTTGCACGGCTTGGTCCAGTGTCCACAGGCTGTCCATTCCAACAATCACCGTAGAGGTCGCAAGGTTCAGGGCATAGTGGATGCACTCTCTGGCGCTGACGGTCCCGCTGCCCATGATCATGCCAAAGCCCATGGACTTCATGCCCAGCACGCCGATTTCTTCTTTGACCAGGGTGGGCAGGACCTCTTTTTCAAAGCTGCGGTAGTGGGCGTCCATGACGTTCAGCGGCATTTGCACGGTGTCGAACCGGAAATTATTCTCCTTGGCCAGCCCCAGCATGCGCAGGTGAATGGACGGATCCTTGTGGCCGGTGAAACCGATAAAGCGGATCTTCCCGGCTTTCTTCGCTTCCTGCACGGCCTCCATCGCGCCGCCGGCGGCGAAGATGGGCGTGGGATCGGTGCGGCGGACAATCTCGTGGAATTGCATCAGATCCACATGGTCCACCTGCAACCGCTTCAGCGACTCATCAATTTGCTGGGCGGCAATCTCCTTGGTGCGGCCGTCAATCTTGGTCATCAGGAAAACCTTGTTCCGGTAACCGTCCTTTAACGCCTTGCCCATGCGGATTTCGCTGGCGCCTTCGTTGTAATCCCAGCAGTTGTCCATGAAGGTGATGCCGCGGTCAATCGCGCTGCGGACGATGCGAATGCTTAAGGACTCATCGCCCTGCGTGCCGATGTGAAAGCCGCCCAGGCCGATGGCGGAAACTTTTTCGCCGGTGCGCCCGAGCGACCGCCGGGGAATCTCGTCCTTGCTTTCCGCGCCCCACAAGGTCGGGCCGGCCGCCACAGCGGCGCTGGCAGTGATAGCGAGTTTCACAAAGTCCCGCCGGCTGACCTGCGGGATGCCTTCAGCCGAAGTGGGTTGCACGGGTTTCATGGGCGCATATTCCAATTCCGGCCGCCCGCTGGCAACTGTAAAAAATGCGGTGGGGAGGGATCCCGCCTGGCGAAAAAATTTGCGCCGGAAGTAAACGCGATGAACACTAATCCCATGAATCAGTCCCTCGCCTCCCGTCTCGCTGCCGCCGCTGGATTGCTCGCCGTGGTGCTCGGCGCGTTCGGCGCGCATGGATTGAAAGAGACGCTCGCCCAGCACGGCATGACCGCCGTCTGGGAAAAGGCCGTCTTCTATCATTTTATCCACGCGGTGATGCTGTTTGTGCTGGCCGAGCGGAAAACGGTGCCGCCGCTCGCAGGGTGGGGGTTTCTGGGCGGCATGGTGCTTTTCTCCGGCTCGCTCTACCTGCTGGCGGTGACGCAGGTGCATTGGCTCGGCTGGGTGACGCCCTTGGGCGGCGTGAGTTTTGTGGTGGGCTGGGCCTGTCTCCTGCTCAAGCCGTCGCGCGCGGCTTAAAAATTTCCCCGGGGAAAAACAGCGTGGCCGGCCGGCCGGCCAGCGGATTTCCTTTCTTCTGGCGAAACCTTTTGTTTCTGGCGATGTTACATCCATAAAGCATCCACCATGACGCCGCCCAATTCTGCCGCCGCCCGGGACATCTACCAGAAAATCGCCGCCAACATCGCCCTGATCATGCGCGGCCAAAGCGAAGCCACCCGGCATCTGCTGGCGGCGCTCGCGGCCGGGGGACACGTTTTGCTGGAGGACTTTCCCGGCACCGGCAAAACCACGCTGGCCAAGGCGCTCGCCAAATCCATCGACGCGCAGTTCAAGCGCCTGCAATTCACGCCCGACCTCCTGCCCTCGGATATCTTGGGCGTTTCCATTTTCGACCAGCGCGACCAGCAATTTCATTTTCACGAGGGGCCGGTGTTCACCAACATTCTGCTCGCCGATGAAATCAACCGCGCCTCGCCCCGCACGCAATCCGCGCTGCTCGAAGCCATGGGCGAAGCGCAGGTGAGCGTGGAGGGCGAACGGCGGAATCTGCCCGACCTGTTTTTCGTCATCGCCACGGAAAACCCGGTGGAGTTTCGCGGCACCTATCCGCTGCCCGAGGCGCAGATGGACCGGTTTGCCATGCAATTCACGCTGGGCTACGTCTCGCCGGCTGAGGAAGTCGCCATCCTTACCGCGCAGGAACACGATCATCCGCTCGACCAATTAAAGCCCGTGGCCTCGCTGACGGAGGTCGTGGCGCTGCAGCGGGCGGTGGAAGACGTTCGCATCAGCGACGAACTCAAGCGTTATGTGGTGGATCTGGTGGCCGCCACCCGCACCGCCGCCGGGGTGCAACTGGGCGCCAGCCCGCGCGCCTCGATCGCGCTGATGAAAATCGCCCAGGCCGAAGCCCTGTTTGACGGGCGGGACTTCGTCACGCCCGAACAAATCCAAAAACTCGCCGGGCCCGTCATTGCCCACCGGCTGGTGCTGGAACCGCAGGCGCGGTTCTCGGGCATCACCGCGCGCGGCGTGGTGGAAGCGGCGGTGAAAAAACTCAAAGTGCCGGCGTGACCGCCCTCTACAAACCCATCTACTGGAGCTACCGCGCCACCTCGGGCTCGTGGCATTGGGTGCGGCGGCGCTTCACGCCGGCGGGGTTGTGCGTGGCGGGCGGCCTGCTGGTGGCCGCGCCCACGGGCATGGACTTTGAAAACACGGTGATTTATCAGGCGTTCGCCCTGCTGCTGGGCTTTTCCCTGTTGGCGGTGCTGGGCAGTTTCTTTTTCCGCGCCCGGTTTGGCGCCGAGCGGGCGCTGCCCCGCTTTGGCACGGCCGGGCTGCCGCTGAACTACACCGTCACGGTCAAAAACCAGACCGCCCGGCCGCAAAACGGCCTGACGCTGCTGGAAGATTTGCTGGATCCGCGCCCGAGCTTCGCCGACTGGCTGGCGTTTCAACTGGCCGAAAACCGCCGGGTCCGCCCGTTTCGCGCGGCGCAGCGTCGCCGCCGGAGTCCGTTTCGCATCGCCACGGTCAAAGCCGCCAGCGTGCCGCCGTTGCCGCCGCACAGCGCGGCGGAGGTGCCCGTGGAACTCCTGCCGCTGCACCGGGGCCTGCTGGCCTTGACCGGCGTGACCCTGGCCCAGCCGGATCCGCTCGGGCTGTTCCGCGCCTTTTCGCGGGTGGCCGCGCCGCAGGCGGTTTTGATTTTGCCCAAGCGCTATCCGTTGCCGGCCATTGCGCTGCCGGGCGCCCTGCGCTATCAGGAGGGCGGCGTGGCGCTGGCGGCCAATGTCGGGCGCAGCGAGGAATTTGTGGCCCTGCGCGATTACCGGTCGGGCGATCCGCTCCGGCACATTCACTGGCGCAGCTGGGCCAAGACCGGCAAGCCCATTGTGAAGGAGTTCGAGGATGAATTTTTTGTGCGCCACGCCCTCGTGCTGGACACGTTTGATGCCGAGCCCAACAGCGAGGTGCTGGAGGAGGCGGTGTCGGTCGCCGCGTCGTTTGCCTGCACGTTGCTCACGCAGGAATCGCTGCTGGACCTGCTCTTTGTGGGCAGTCAATCGTATTGCTTCACCGCCGGGCGCGGTCTGGCGCATGCCGACCAGATGCTGGAAATCCTGGCCGCGGTGAAAAATTGCGCGGACAAGCCGTTCGAAACGCTGGAGAAGCTGGTCCTGGGCCACATCGCCGTGGTCAGCGGCTGCATTTGCGTGCTGCAACGCTGGGACGAACCGCGCCGGAAATTCATCGAGAAACTCAAGACGCTGGGCGTGCCGCTGCTGGTGCTCATCATCGTGCCGCCGGGCGGCGGCCTTTCCGGGGCGGGCGGCGATTTGCTGGATTCGCCGGGCACCCTGCACGTCTTGGAAATCGGCAAAATCGCGGAAGAACTGGCCAAGCTCAAATGAAACTGCCGCCCTTCATGCTGCTCGCCGCGCTGCTCTTCTGGGGCTGGCAATCGCAATTGCTGCTGGTGGGCGCCCTGCTCGGCGTGATTCTGGAGAGCGCCCGCTGGGTGAAACTCCGCTTCGACGTGGCGGAGGAGGATTTCCGGCGCATTTGCAGCCTCTGCACGCTGGTCACGCTGGCCGTGGCCGTGATTATTTTCAGCACCAACGACGAAGGCGGCGGCTGGAATGGTCTGATCAACGGACCGACGGTAAGCAATGCCAGCAAAGCCTCCGTGCATACGGCCACCACGCTGCTCTGCTGGATGCCGATGACTATGTTCCTGTTCCTCGCTGCGCAAAAATTCAGCACCGCCGGCGTCATTCCGCTCTCGGCCATTTCCATCATCTTCCGGCGGCGCACCAAAACGGCGACGGGCCAGATCCCGTGCGCGGATATCTCCTATCCCTTTTTCCTGATGTGCCTGTTCTCGGCGGGCTTTCACCCCAATCAAGGCTCGCTCACCTATTTCTTCGGCTTGATCGCGCTGCTGGCGTGGGCGCTGTGGCCGGTGCGCTCCCGGCGGTATGGCGCGGTCATCTGGACGCTGGCGCTGGTGCTGTCGGCCGGATTGGGCTTCGCCGGCCTGCGCGGCATCGGCGCTTTGGTGCAGGCGGCGCAAAGCTTCGATGCCCGCTGGGTGAACTGGCTGATGCGCTCCCGCACCGATCCCTCCCGCAGCCTGACCTCCATGGGCCGGATCGGCCGGCTAAAGCTCTCGCCGCGCATCGTCATCCGGCTGGAGCCGCTCACGAACAGCCCGGCCCCGACCTATCTGCGCGAGGCGACCTACCGCAATTATCATTCCCGCAAGCAAACCTGGCAGTCCGGCAAGGAAGGCAATGAATTCAACCTGGTAACCCCGGAAGCCGGCGCGCTCAGTTGGAATTTGCTCCCGCATAAAACCAACCCCGCCGCCGCGCAAATTGCCTGTTATCTCAACGGCTGGGACCAGGAATTGAAAGTGCCGCAAGGCCTGCTCCCGCTGCCCTCCGGCTGCGGCCGGCTGGAAAAACTCCCCGCGCTCGCCGTCCGGACGAATCACGTCGGCGCGACCATGGCCAGCGGTCCGGGCCTGCTGATCTTTCAGGCGCGGTTCGGCCCCGGCGCTACGTTTGACTCGCCGCCCGACGTCAGCACCAACGATTGGGACCGGCTGGTGCCGGCCGACGAAGCGCCCGCGCTGGATCAGGTGATTGCCGAAATGAAGCTGGGCAACGCCGACGAACTCCAGATGCGCCGCGCCATCGAAAACTTTTTCTCCAGCAAGTTCACCTACAGCGTCTGGCAAGGGCGCGACAAGCTGGCCACCACCAATGCCAGCCCGCTGACGCGTTTTCTCCTGACCAGCCGCAGCGGGCATTGCGAATATTTTGCCACCGCCACCGTGCTGCTGCTGCGCCAATTGGGCATTCCCGCCCGCTACGCCGTGGGCTATTCCGTCCACGAAGCCCACGGCCAAAGCTACGTCGTCCGCGAACGCGACGCCCACGCCTGGTGCCTGGTGTGGAATCAAGAGAAAGCCCTCTGGGAAGACTTCGACACCACGCCCGGCTCGTGGGTGGCGATCGAAGCCGGCCGCGCCACGGGCTGGCAATGGCTTTCCGACGCCTGGTCGTGGGTGCGCTTCCAGATCGCCAAATTCCGCTGGGGCCAGACAAACCTGCGGCAATACATCCTCTGGGGCTTGGTGCCGGTGATCCTGATCCTGCTGTATCAAATCATTTTCCGCCGCCGCAAACGCTCCCGGGAGTCGGCCGGCGAACCTCTGGTCGCCCCGGACTGGCCGGGGTTGGACTCCGAATTTTACCGGCTGGAAACCAAACTCGCGGCGCGCGGCGTGCCCCGGCAACCCAGCGAACCGCTCGGCTTCTGGCTGGAACGCGCCTTGAACGAACCCGCGCTGGCCGACTGGCGGGCACCCTTGCAGGAATTGTTGCAACTACACTACCGGTATCGCTTCGATCCGCCGGGCTTGGCGCCGGAAGAGCGGAAAGTGCTGGCGGAAAAAGCCCGCACCCTGCTGACGGAACTGGCGCGCCGGCCTTAGCGCGGCGCCATGATCCCGAAGCAAACGCCGGTGCCAGCGGCGAGGGTGAAGCCGCTGCCGGCAGGCGCCGGGGCGGGGGGAGTGGAAACGACGGACGGCAGGTGGGCTTGTTTTTTGGTTTTCATAAGGCAGAGAGTCTAACCCGGCTCGCGCCACCGGGCCTCTGCCTTCTCATTCTATCTTGCTAGCTCCTTTGGCATGGGAATAACGGTAAATCAAAAGGCTGATGATGAATATAAAAAACAGGCCAACCAAAAATGGACACGTTATAAAAAGAGCAATAATCAAATCCCAACCACGGTCGCCCCGGTAAACATCTGGCCAGAACACTTGGGCGGCCATCATCAGCAACCAAGGAAAAGCTTCTGAAATGAAGACCAATAATGCAAAAAGCGGCGCTGCAATAAGTGCGCGGAGCCTTGACCTCCTGACGGCCTGAAAGAGAAAATAACCACCTGAAGTGCTTATAAACACCCCCGTGCCAATGGCGATGCTCATAATCAAGTGCTCTCTAAGGTCAAGCTCTCGCACGATTCCGATTCCGCGCATCAATACAAAATAGTCATAATAATACCTGTATGCTGTCGCCCCACCAATGGTGAGCACCGCTGCTCCGAGCAAGAAATAAAGCGCGTGGCGATTCATAGTTCAACAGGGATTCGGACACCGGATGTAGGTAGATACCATTTGGGTCAAAACCGGGGTTTGCTGGCGCATCCGACTGGTGTGGTTGTCGTTTGAACAGTGATGACCCCGCAAGCATTCCCGGCAGAGGCGGCGTTCGCGGCGGGCGGCGGTGGGCGGGCGGGGGAACATGGGGGGATGTAAGCGGATTTCAAAATTCCAGTCAAAGTTTTTATTGTGTGGGTGCGCCCGTCCGCCAACCGCCATTCCCCCAGCCCAGGCTGGCCCGCCGGTTTACCGGGCTCGTAATGGGCGGTGAGGCTGCCGCTTGGGCCAGGGCTTTGGCCACCGGGTGAAAATTGCCCAGTGTTTTAACGCTGGGATGGCGGGCGCGCGCCCACCCCAAGTCCCGTAAGGGACGAAAGCACGGCCCTCACGGCGCATACTGAATCCCTTTGCGGGCGGCTTGGGTATGGATCATCTCGGTCACCTTGTCGTCAAACGAATCCGCCTTGCCGGTGGCGGCCAGCCGTTTGCGCTCGGCGTTGAGGTAATTATCCCGGTCCTGCGCCAATTTCTGGATCTGGGCCTGCAACGCGGTGCGCTCCTTCTGCTTGGCCGCGACCACGGTTTTCAGTTCGGCGGCGCTCAGCTTTTGATATTCGGCCGGCAGGTCGGCTTGCTTCACGCTTTCCCATTTCACCGCGCCGTTCTTCAAGCCGTCCAGCAGTTCGCCGCCGCCCTGAATCGTCACGCCGGAGGCGGCGTTGTAAGCCATCCGGTCGGCGGCGGCGGGCGCGGGCGCGGCCGAGGCCAGCGCGACTTTGCTGGAAACTTCCCGCTGCATGCGGGCGTCGCCGTAGGCAATGACGGTTTGGTTCAGCGCCCCGTTTAATTTGGCCAGCTCGTCATCCATCGGCGTGGCGATGGCCACCATGCCGCCGGATTGGGCGATGGCGGCAAAGCTGCCTTCGCTCCGCTTGGCAATTTCCTGCCAGACGGGCGTGGTCTCGGCGATGCTGCCGCATTGCACCGTGTTGATGATCAGGTCGCGCTTCATGGCCGCCTGGCAGACCTCGGGATACTTCACGGCGTTGGCGTAATCCATGTGCGGCGGCGCGTCGCCGACGAGGAAAATGATTTTGAGCACGTCGCGGTTCGTGCTCCAGGCGAGCTGGGTGACGGCGGCATTCAAAGCTTCGTTCACGGACTCGGGCGTGTCGCCGCCGCCATCCGCCTTAAACTCGCGCAGCTTGGCGTAAACGAGGTCCATGTCGTTGGTCAGGTCGTACGTCTTGGTCACATACTCGTCGCCGCGATCCCGATAAGCCACCAGCCCCACCTTGATATCGGGCGTGGGCTTGGCGGCGATCATCTCGTTGGCGATGCTCCAGATTTTTTGTTTCGCGCCCTCGATCAGCCCGCCCATCGAGCCGGTGGTGTCCACCACGAAACACACTTCGATCTTCGGTTTGGCGGCCTTGGCCGCGGCAGCGGGGGCCACGGGCGCGAACCAGCCACCAACGGCCAGCACGGTTAACAGGGTGAGCGGGGAGATTTTCATAAGGTGCCTTTGGTTATTCGTAGATTTCATAAATGGTGCCGTTGAGGACGAACTGGACATTCTGGCCGAGCGCCAGCCAGGGCCGCGCGGCGGCGTTGGTGGCGGCAAAGGCGAAATAGGCCGGGGTATTGAATTGCAGCCGCTGGCGCTGGGCGTTCTTTTGCCGTTGCACCTCGGAATCCACCCAGGCGTTGCCGTTCTGGTAGAAACTGCGGTGATTCACGAAGCGCTGCTGCTGCGTGTATTGCTCCATGCGCTGCTCGGTGGCTCTTTCGGCGACGGTCGCGGCGGGCGCGATGGCCCCCAGATTCCGATACGATTCCCGCTGCCCGCTGGCGACCGCAACCGCCGGGGAGGCCGCCATTTTCAATGCCGCGCCGCCGCGCGCATTGGCCACGCCGGCAAAGCCATCTTTGTCGCGATTCAAACTGTCGAACGCGGACTGGCTCAGCGTGCGGGCCGCCCGGTCGTCCCGCAATTGCGGCAGCGATTGCATCGCCACCGGCACGTTGCGCCGCGTCTCGTCCTCGACGATCAGGTAAGCCGTGTAGGGCGTGACGACGGAGAATTTGCGCGCCAGCTCGGTGACTTCGTCCTTCAGCTCCGCGTTCTCGCCGTGCAGGCGGATTTCATCAAGCAGAAAGCCGATGCGGCGCGTGGCCCACAGGCGCGCGATGAATTCCGGGCCGTCGGCGGCGCGCGGAAAAGTGACTTCATAGGTGAATTGCTTTACCTGGCCGTTCACCGTGCCCGCGATGATCACCGCCGCCGGCCCGCTGCCGGAATAGCGCCCGGCGATGACCAATTGCCCGCCCTTGAATATATCCGGCAGCGGCGCGGGATACAATTTGGTGACGCGCACGCCGCCGGTGAATTTCAGCGTGGGGTTGGCCAGCACCGGCTCTTTGATCTTGGCAAAGAAGCTGGAGACTTTCAGCTCGAGGTCTTCCTCCGGCAAAACATATTGGCTGAACGCCCGCGTGGCGTCGGTGATCTGGTCGAGCAGGTGCGTGTTGACATCCGTGCCGATGCCGAAGCAGAAAACGCGCGTGGGGCCGGCGGTGCGTTTTGCATTGGCCACAATGGTCTCCTCATCCGTCGTGCCGATGGTGGGCTGGCCGTCCGTGAGAAATATCACGACGAACGGGCGGTCGCCGGCGACAGGCCGCAGCGCCAGCGCGCTCTTCAGCGCCTCGTCAATGGCGGTGCCGCCCATCGGGCGCAATTCCTGGATGAAACTGTCGGCCTTGGCGCGATTCTCGCGGCTGGCGGGGACGAGTTTTTCAAACAATGGCTCCACCTCGGTGGAGAAGCGCACCAGTTCGAAGTGATCGCCGGGGTTCAGGTTTTCCACGCAGAATTGCAGCGCCTTCTTCGCCTGCGCCAGCTTCTTGCCGGCCATGGAGCCGGAAGTATCCAGCACGAACACCACGTCCTTGTTCACCACCTGTTTTTCCCGCATCTCCATGCCCGGCGAGGCCAGCAGCACGAAATAGCCGTCCTCGCCCGCCGCCCGCGACGTGAGCAGATTTACGCCCAGCTCATCTTTCTCGGCGGAAAAGCACAGTTGAAAATCCGCGTCCGGCTGCACGTCGTTCGCCTCGTAGCCGATCACGGCGCGGCTGGCGCCGTCGCGCTTGATTTCCACGGCGTGGCTGGGCGAATAAATGGTCTTGAGCGGGCGCTTGGTTTCGAGTTCCACCTTCACGCTCACACTTTTGATCGGCGCGGCGGAAAACTTGCCGGCATTCAGTGGCAGGGAATAATTCACCAGCCCGGCGTCGGCTTTGAGCAATTCGCTGTAAGTCAGCGTCACGCGCTTATGGCTGCGCGGCTCGATGGGAAAAATGCGCACCTTGAAGAGATCGCGCCCGGCATATTCCATCAGCGCCGGGTCGCGCATTTTGCGGACGATGTCCTCGTAAATCCCCCGCGCCTTGTCGGCCGCCAGCAGTTCGGCCTCGACCGGCTTGCCGTCAATTTCCATCGTGAACTTGTCCAGATGCGCGCCCGCCGGGACGGGAAAGAGAAACGTGCCTTCCAGCCGCAGGTCGCCCGGATTGAAGAAATCCTGCTCCACTTTGGTGGTGGCGAGTTGATCCACGATGCGCGTGGTGACGCGGGCCGAAGCCATCTCCAGCGGCGCGAACCGATGCGGCGGCGGCATCCAAATTGGCGGCGTGGGACGGGGCGGGAGCCATTCGCGTGCTTCCGGCACCACAATGAGACCGAGGGCAAAACCCGGGAGGGCCGTGGTCAACCCGGCGAACAAGACGAGCAAGGCAAGCAAGCGTTTCATAACCCGTTGGACGGAGCCGGGGAGAAAATGCTCCCGCCAATGTGCAATTTTCAGTCGGGCGCGACTGAGTAGATCGAAAAGGTGAGCCGGGCCATCCTTGGTCCGCCGCCGCTCGCCAATACTTGACCAAAGGATAGTTGATACTATGCACACCGGCCTTCTTGCAGGCGTCTGCGGTTGCCTTAACATGCTCGTCGGCCGCGTTATTGGCGCGGATCACGGCAGACGGCGTATATGGGGGTGCTTTTTGCCTTTGGCACCCGTCAGGTTAAGCGAAATTTTTTCCACGCCGCCAGACAGCGCTGGGCCGTTTCAAATTCGGAAAACCGGCTGCCTTCCTGCTCCAGCAAATAAAATTCCACGCCGCCCACGGATTCCAAAGCGGCCGTGATGGCGGCCCAGGGCGAAGCGCCTTCGCCAAAGAGGACGCGGTAGCCTTTCTCTTCGGCGGCGCTGCCCGGCGCCCAATCCTTGAGATGCGCGATTTTGATGCGGCCCGGATTGGCCTTGATCCACGCCACCGGATCCACGCCCGCTTCCACGCAGGTGCCGACGTCCAACTGAAGCACAAACTCCTTGGTCGTGTTGGCCGCGATGAAATCCATGATGCGCTGGTCGCCCGCCAGTTTCACCCACTCCATGCCGTGATTGTGAAACCCGGCGGCCAAGCCGTGCGGCTGGAGTTGCGCCGACGCCACCGAGAGTTGTTCGCAGAGTTTTTTCCAACCCGCGAGCTCTTTGGTTTCCGCGGGCGCACCGGCCAGAATCAGATAGCGGACGCCGAGAATTTGATTCAGCTCAATCGCCTTGTCCATCGAATGGCCCGGCAGAAACGACTCGAAATTGTTGTGCGTCGAAAGGCAGCGCAGCCCGAGTTCCTCCAGCAAGGCGCGCACCTCCTTGGCATAGGCGGGTGTCCAATGGAAATACGGCGCGTAAAACTCCACCACCTGATAGCCCTGCTTGGCCACCGTGCGCAGCGTGTTGGGGAGATCGCGGGCGAGCTCGTTTCGGACGGAGTAAAGTTCCAGGCCAATGGGATAGGGCTTCGGTGATTTCATGGGTAAAATGGCGGCGGCGGTTTTGTTGGTGGCCAGCGCCGCCCAGGCGGAGTCGGTCAGGTTGGCCGCGGCCAGCCCGGCGGCGGAGACCCCGGCCACGGCCAGAAAGTCCCGGCGGGAAAGGGGGTTTGGATTTTTTTTCACAAGTTTTGGTCGAGGGGTTCGGATTAAGGCTGGATAACAGGCAAAGCCAGAATTTGCAATTCCTGCTTCAGAAAACTCAGCTCATCGGTCTTCTCGTCAATTTGCTTGGCCGTGGGCTTGCCCGCGCCGTGGCCGGCCTTCGTTTCAATGCGGATCAGCACCGGATTGTTGCCCGCATGATCTGCCTGCAAGCGGGCGGCGAACTTGAAGCTGTGCGCCGGGACCACCCGGTCGTCGTGGTCGGCGGTCTCGACCAGCGTGGACGGATATTTTACGCCGGGCTTGAGATGGTGATACGGCGAATAGGCGTAGAGCCATTTGAAATCCTCGGCGTTGTCCGAGTAGCCGTAATCATCGCACCACGCCCAGCCGATGGTGAATTTGTGAAAGCGCAACAGGTCCATCACCCCCACCGCCGGCAGCGCTGCGCCAAACAAATCCGGGCATTGCGTCAGACACGCGCCGACCAGCAAACCGCCGTTGCTGCCGCCTTGAATCGCGAGTTTCTTCGGCGACGTGTATTGGTTGACGATGAGCCATTCTGCCGCCGCGATGAAATCATCAAACACATTTTGTTTGCGGGCCTTGGTGCCGGCTTGATGCCAGTCTTCGCCGTATTCGCCGCCGCCGCGCAAATTCGCCAGCGCAAACACCCCGCCCATCTCCAGCCAGGCGATCCGGCTCGGGCTGAAGCTGGGGGTCAGGCTGATGTCAAAGCCGCCGTAGCCGTAAAGCAAGGTGGGGTTGGCGCCGTCCAGCTTGAGGCCTTTTTTGCAAACGAGAAACATCGGCACGCGCGTGCCGTCTTTGCTGGGGAAAAACACCTGCTGGGTATCGTAGGCGCTGGCGTCAAAAGCCACTTTCGGCGCGCGGAAAACCGTGCTCTGGCCGGTCGTGGCGTCGTAGCGATAAACGGTTCCCGGGGTGGTGAAGCTGGTAAAGGAATAAAAACTTTCCTGATCTCCGCGTTTGCCGCCGAAGCCGCCCGCCGTGCCCAGTCCGGGCAACTCCACGTCGCGCACCAGGCGGCCGGCGAGGCTGAACACTTTCACGACCGTGTGCGCATCGTGCAGATAGCTGGCGATAAATTGATTGTTTAATACGCCCACGCCGCCCAGCGTGTCGGCCCCCTGCGGAATGAGTTCCTTCCAGTTCGCGCGTTCGGGCTGGGTGAGATCAATCGCCAGCACCCGGCTGCGCGGCGCCGCCAAATCCGTCTTAAACCAGAACGTCGGGCCGTCATTGCCAATGAAATCGTAACTCGCATCAAAAGCCATCAGCAATTCGACCACCGGAGCGTTGGGCCGGGTCAGGTCCTGGTAGAGCACGCGATTTTTCCGGTCCGTGCCCTGGCTGGCCGTGATGATGAGGTAATGGCCGTCCTCCGTGACGCTGCCGCCCAAGCCCCAATCCGGCTGATCTTTTCGTTCGTAAATCAATTCATCCGCTGGCTGCCCTGTGCCCAGCTTGTGAAAATAAAGTTTCTGGAATTTGTTCAGCCCGGTGAGCGCGTCGCCCGGCTTGGGCGCATCGTAGCGGCTGTAAAAAAATCCGCTGCCGTCTTTTTTCCACGCCGCGCCGCTGAATTTCACCCATTGCAAATGATCCGGCAGATCGTTGCCCGTGCGCACGTCGCGCACCCGCCATTCCTCCCAGTCGGAGCCGGACGCCGAGGTGCCGTAGGCGAGCAAATTGCCGTCGTCGCTGATGGCCAGGCCCGCCAGCGCCACGGTGCCGTCCTTCGCGAGCGTATTGGGATCGAGCAACACGCGGGGGGGGGCGTCCAGTGCATCCACGGTGTAAAGCACGCTTTGGTTCTGCAGGCCGTCGTTGCGCGAATAGAAATAACGCCCGCCTTCCTTGAACGGCACGCCGTAGCGCTCAAAATTCCAAAGCTGGGTGAGCCGCGTCTTGATTATGTCGCGACCGGGCAGGGCGTGCAGATACGCAAACGTCACTTGATTTTGCGCTTCGACCCACGCTTTGGTTGCCGGCGAATTGTCATCCTCCAGCCAGCGATACGGATCGGCGACGACGGTGCCGTGGTAATTGTCCACGACGTCGGTTTTGGCGGTGACGGGATAATGAAACTGGGGCGACAGGGTGGAACAGCCCGCCGCGACGAGCGTTGCGGCAATTGCAGTTAAAGCGGCCGGGCGAATCATGGGGTAACGATGCAAAGAAACCGCCAGCAGGTCAAACGCGCAAACTGGGATGCGGCTTGATTGCCGGCTTGAACGAAGGCGAAATATCCCGCATACTGGTATAACACACATACGAACCGCCAAATATTTCCCGATCCCATGCCTATTTTTCACGCAATGTCCGCCGGAAAGCGCCGCCGGCTGATTTTCCTACTGCTGGCCGTAACCGGCTTGGCTGCGGTTTTGTTTCTGCCGCCCCGCCCTCCTGGGCCAACGGCGGCGCGCGCACCGGTAAAGCCAGCCCGGCAACCGACGTCCGCTGTCGCCGGGGTTGGTGCGAGCAATCAGCCCCCGCCGCCGGTGGTCGCGGCCGGCTTGGTGCCAGCGAACGGTCTTACCGCGTTGCCGCCCAAGGCCGGTGTCAATCCCTACGCCGGCGCGCTCCAGGTGCCGGGCAAATCCAAGCGCGCTTGGGATGCCGATTTTATCAAGCAGTTTCAAAATGCGGTAGCCGGCACCCCGATTCAATTTGAGCTGACCGAAGGCCGCCTGGCCCAAGGCATCGTCAGAATCACCCAGTATCGGAAGGGGGAACTCTCGTATGTCTCCGGCCTCCTGAGCGAACCGGGAAAAGGCGAATTTTTCTTCCTGACGCCGCCCGTGCTGGGCGTGGCCGGCAAGGCGGTGGGGATAATCCAGTTTGCCGGGAGCCAGACGGCTTATCGCATCGAACCGACCGGTCCCAATGGCGATCCGGAACTATGGGAACGGCGCTTGGACGAGGTGATCTGCGTAAGCATGCCTAAGCCGATGGCGGCGGCCACCAATGCTTTGCCCGCCGAGCCGGTGGCAATGACGCCGCTGCGGCCCGATGAAGTCTATTCCTCCACGCCGAGTTACAACAGCAACCTCGTTTCCTTGCAAAGTTTGCCCGGGGCGACCGGGGTTTTGTATCTGGATTTTGCCGGCGGTTACACGCCCACGTGGGGCGGCGTTTACTATTCCAAGCCGGCGGGCATCAATGAATACACGATTCGCGACGTTTGGAAGCGCGTGGCGGAAGACTATCTGCCGTTCAACATCAACGTGACCACGGATTTTCAAGTTTATAATCAGGCGGCGGAAATCAGCCGGCAGCGGGTGGCGTTTACGGATACCCCGGTGACGGCCGCCGGCGTGGCGTTCATGGGCTCGTGGAACTGGGGCGGCGATACGCCGTGCTGGTCGGTTTACTCCACTGGCAAAAACGCCGGCGAAGTGGCTTCGCACGAAGCGGGCCACACGGTGGGCCTGTCGCATCAGGGCCAGTGGGATGGAACCAATACCACCAACGAATATTATGGCGGCCAAGGCAGCGGGGAAACCGGCTGGGCGCCGATCATGGGCGTCGGCTACTATCAACCCGTGGCGCAGTGGGCCAAGGGCGAATATAACGCCGCCAACCAGAAAGAGGACGAGTTGAGCATCATCGTTAACAATAACAACAATATTGATTATCGCGTGGACGACACCGGCAAAACGCTCGCCACCTCCCGTTATCTCGAAATCAACCCGGATAATTCCGCTTCCGGCGAGGGCGTGATTGAAACCACGGGCGATACGGATTCCT
Organism: uncultured Verrucomicrobia subdivision 3 bacterium; assembly: GCA_903842235.1. Classification (GTDB taxonomy): domain Bacteria; phylum Verrucomicrobiota; class Verrucomicrobiia; order Limisphaerales; family UBA11358; genus UBA11358. The sequence continues at coordinate 9,773 of CAIMLG010000216.1, read as the reverse complement.
TCCAATTCACCACCACCGGCGGCACGGTGTCGTTGACGGCGCGGCCTGTGGCCGATTGGGCCAATGATCTAAAGTTCGTGTGGGGCAATGTGGCAATGTCCGTGACCATTGCCAACAGCGCCGGCACTATCATCGTCAGCAACAATCCGCAGAACACGCTCTGGGCGCGCGCAAATGCGACGTTGGCCGCCGGAACCTATACCTTCAACATCACCGGCGCTGGCCGGAACAATCCGCTGACCGACGGTTTTTCATCCTACGGCAGTTTGGGCTATTATTCCATCGTCGGTTACGTCAACGGCGCCCGGCAACCCACCCGGCTGACCCTGATGGAAAAAGTTTCCAATGGCACCGTCGTGGGCACCGTGCCGCCCACCGTGGCCGGTAATCTGACCTACACCATTATCAGCGGAAACACCGGCAGCACGTTTGCCATCGCCACCAACGGCACGCTGTCCGTGGCCAATAACACGCTGCTCGACTACCAGAAGCGCGCCACCAATGCGCTTTACTTCGACGGGTTTGAGTTATTTGTGAATATCGTCAACAACGACAACGCCACGCTCACGGAAACCAATCGGCGCGTCGTCGTCACGCTGCTCAACGCCGCCGCCAATAATCCGCTGGCCGCCACCGGCTACAACGCCCGCGTCATTGTTCCCTATAACGCCACGACGGCGGCGCCGCAGGCCACCGGGTTTGATATTCCCGGCAACTGGGCTTTTTATCAGGAAGGGCTGAACGCCAATCCCCAGATTGCCGTGTCCGGGGATGGATTGGCCGGTTTCCCAGCCGACCGGATGCTGCGCAGCCAAGCGGATAACACAATCTTTCAATTCGGTCCTTACGGCGGCACCAACGCCCTGATGCTGGGGAATACCTATCCGACCTCCGGCACGCTGACGTTGACCCCGCCGCAGTCGCTGAAACGCCTGTCCATCCTGGCCGCCTCCGCCCAGGGGGGCGGGGTGGGAACGTTTGTTTTGAATTTCACCAACGGCACCAAGAGCCAGGTCTTTAATTTCAATGCCCAGGACTGGTATAACGTGACGGCCAACGTGGCGGTGGAAGGCTTTGGCCGGGTGCAATTGGGGCAATCAACCTTCAATACGGAAAATCCGGGCTGGGATAATCCCAATCTTTACAACACCACCATTGACCTGGCCGCCTTGGGCATCAACCAGACCATCGGCTCCATTACCTTTACCAACCCGCCGGTGACGGGCAGTCGTTCCACGGGCATTTTGGCCATCAGCGGCCAAGCCATGGCCGACGCCGTGGCCATCGCCGTGCAGCCGGTTTCCACCACCAACAGCGCGCCGGCGGCCACCGCCTCGTTCAGCGTGGTGGCGGTGGGCGCCCCAACCCTGCGGTATCAATGGTATTTCGGCAATCCGGGCAGCGGCACGGTCTTGACCGGGCAGACCGGCAGCACGCTCACGCTTAGTTCCATTCAAACCACCAACGCCGGCAATTACTACGTGGTGGTGACCAACAACACCAGTTTGGCCGCCAGTTCCGTGGCGACGCTGACGGTGTTCCGCGCGCCGCAAATTGTGCAGCAACCCGCCCCGACTTCTGCAACCCGGGCGGTGGGGAAGAGCATCAGTTATTCCGTCGTGGCCAACGCCGCCACGCCGGTCAGCTATTACTGGCGCACCAACGGGATTTTTCGCCTGGGCGCCACGGCGGCCACGCTGAATTTGACCGGTCTGAATTTTTCCAATGCCGCCGCCTATACCGTCATTGTCAGCAACGCCTTCGGCAGCGTCACCAGCAGCCCGGTTACGCTGACCATGGTTCCGACGAATTACCCATATGCTCAGTTGGTGCAGGCCGACAATCCCATCGGCTACTGGCGGCTGGATGAAGCCAGCGGCACGACGGCGCTGGACTGCGTGGGCACCAACAACGGCACCTATAATAGCACGCAGTTGGGCCAACCCGGCTACAACCTGCTCGATACCCACACCAGCGCCCGCTTCGGGTATCTGGCCACGCAGAACAGTTATGTCGGCGGCATCCCGATTGATTTTGGCAGTCAGGCCAATCAAAGTTTCACCATTGAAACCTGGGTCAAAGGCCCGGCGCCGGCCACCGATGCCGGGATCATCACCAAAGGCACCGGCAGCGGCGGCGAACAATTTAATCTGGACTGCGGCGCGGGCAACCATGCTTATCGGTTCTTTGTTCGCCAGGATGACGGCACGGTTTCCGGCGCCAGCAGCAGCGGGGTGCCCAGCAGCAGCCAGTGGCAACACGTGGTTGGCGTCCTGAATCGCCCGGCGGGCTATGTGGCGATCTATGTCAACGGCGTCTCCAATGCCAGCGGCACGTTCCCCACGGATAATTATCACGGCCTGCTGCGCACCACCAGCGCCATGAGCATCGGCTCCCGGCAATCGGGCACTGGTGCTTACGATAATCAATTTGGCGGCTATCTGCAGGACGTGGCGGTTTACAACTACGCCCTGAGCGCGGCGCAGATTCAGGCGCATTACGCGGCGGCGAGCAACCGGGCGCCGGTGTTTGTGAGCAACCCGTTTAGCCTGACTAATGCCACCTCGGGCCAAGCTTATTCCGCCAACATTTCCACCAACGCCAGCGATCCCAACGGCGATGCCGTCACCTTCGCCAAAGTCAGCGGCCCGGCGTGGCTGAGTGTTTCCAGCGGGGGCGCGCTTTCCGGCACCCCGGCCCTGGCGCAGGTTGGCCTTAATAGCTTTTTGGTGAGTGCGCGCGATTCCAGTGGGCTGTCCAACACCGCCACCCTGAATATTACCGTTCTTTCGGGTGTGATGGCGACGACCAGCACCTTGAGCGCGTCCCTCAATGGCGCGCCCCTTGGCACCCTGGTGGTCTTAACGAATCAGGTGAGTCCGGCGCCGCCGAACGGGGAGAGCGTGACCTTCCTGGACGGAAACACGGTCTTGGGGCCGGGCAGCTTGAGCGGCGGAGTGGCGACGTATGCGACCAGTGCGCTGACGCTGGGCGGCCATGCGCTGACGGCGGTCTATGGCGGGGACGCCAATTATTATGCGAGCACCTCCAGCGTGGTGGTGCAGTATGTCGCCCCCAACACCCCCTACGTGGCCACGCAGCCGGCGACGTTCATCACGCCGACCGGAGCCAGCCTGAACGGGGTGGTGACAGCCAACGGGACGAATGCGACGGTGGCGTGGCTGGACTGGGGCAACCGCCGCGGCTACGGGCAGACGACCGCGCCGACCAACGTGGGCAGCGGCTACACGCTGGTGCCCGTCAGTGGAGCGATCAGCAACTTGGTGCCCGGCGGCGTCTATTACTATCGAATCGTGGCCAGCAACACCTTGGGCGCCGTCTGGGGCCCGGCGGTCGGGTTCACGACGGGCGGACAAGTCAGCGCCTGGGGCGACAACACCTTTGGCCCGACGAACGTGCCGGCGGGGCTGACCAACGTGGTGAGCCTTTCCGGGGGCGGGTATTACAACCTGGTCTTGACGGCGAATGGGACGGTGGTGGGCTGGGGGAATAATGCCTACGGGCAGACGAACGCGCCGGCGGGGCTGAGCAACGCGGTAGCGGTGGCGGCGGGGACCACCTTTAGTCTGGCCTTGCGGGGGGATGGGACGGTGGTGGGCTGGGGGAACAACACCTACGGGCAGACGAACGTGCCGGCGGGGTTGAACGCGGTGGCGGTGGCGGCGGGCCAGTATCAATGTCTGGCGCTGCAAGCGGATGGGACGGTGGTGGCGTGGGGCAACAATACCTACGGGCAGACGAACGTGCCGGCGGGGCTGACCAACGTGGTGGCGGTGGCGGCGGGGGCGCAACACGACCTGGCCCTGCGCGTGGACGGGACGGTGGTGGCGTGGGGCAACAATACCTATGGGCAGACGAATGTGCCGGCGGGTTTGAAAGCGGTGGCGATCGCGGCCGGCCAGAATCACAGCCTGGCCTTGCAAGCCAACGGGAGCGTGGTGGCGTGGGGCAACAACGCGTCCGGCCAGACGAATGTGCCGGCGGGCCTGGGGGCCGGCCAGCAAGTGGCAGGCGGGGGCAACAGCAGCCTGCTGTTGGCGGCGGACGGGACGGTGGTGGGCTGGGGGGATAATGCGTATGGCCAGGCGAACGTGCCGGCGGGGCTGAGCCACGTGGTGGCCGTGGTGGACAACTTCCGCTCGGCCCTGGCCCTCTGCAATCCCCCGGTGCAAGCCGCCGACCTGAATCTCAACGGCTACGCCAACCATGACTTGGCGGTGCCGCTGGCGGGCACGGAACCCAACGGCAATCCCTTGAATTACCGGATCACCACCCTGCCGGCGGCGGGAACCCTTTACCAATCCAATGGCGGCCAGCGGGGCGCGGCGATCACCGCGCCGGACACCGCCGTCAGCGATAGCGGCGGCCAAATCCTCTTTGCCCCGGCGACCAACGCCGTGGGCGCGCCCTATGCGACGTTCAATTACGTGGCCGGCAACGGGAATAGCGACTCGGCCCCGGCGCAAGTGACCGTCAACTTCAGTCTGCCGGCGGCGGCGCAAGCCCTGGCGGGCTCGGTTAATCCGGCCAACGGGACGTTCAGCCTGAACTTCACCGGCGATAGCCAGGCCACCTACCATGTGCAAGCCTCGACGAACCTGGTGGACTGGGACGTGATCGGCACCGGCACCGAAGCGCCCCCCGGCCAATACCTCTTCCTCGACCCCAACGCCCCCAACTGGACCCGCCGCTTCTACCGTATCAGCGCGCCTTGAGGACATTCCCGGCAGATGCGTAATGGCCAACCCCCCGGGAATGGGCTTCGCCCGAACGGCCCATGGGGTGCCCCAATCGGCAAACGGTTAAAGCGGGGCGCCGTTTGGTTTTAACCGGCGGCCCCGGAGTTCACCCCGGCCGGCAAGTTGTTAACTCTGGCCGGCGCGGAGTTTTAACCGGCCGATCGGGAGTTTTAACCCAACGGCGATCCGTGATAACGGAACGGCGTGGGGTTAGAACCGGACGCCGGGGAGTTTTAACCGGACGCCATTTTATGATAACCGGCTGACGTTTGGTTATAACCGGTTGGCGATTCTGGATCACCAAACGCCAAAACCGGATCACGAAACGCCGTTTTGGACGTCTAAACGCCGTTGTGCCGAAAAAAACGCCGGCCGGGGCTGATTTTCCCACGCGATTTCTATCTGCGAGCAGCGCTTGACCTCCGGCCGAGCGTTGGTTCTGGCGGCTCAGGGCGTGCGTTCCTCAAAGTCGATCTTGATCGTCTTTTCCAGGAGCGCGGGGGCAATGGCTGGCATTTGGGTGGCGGCGCGTTGCCGAAAGGTGGACCACCAGCGGGCGCGGCGTTCCGGCGTCCAGCGCAGAGCGGCGGCGCATTCGGCTAGGGCGTCGCCGAGCGCGGCGGCCGATTGCGGGCGGCGGGCGGGATCTTTCGCGATGCACTTAAGCACCAAAGCCTCCAAGTCGGCCTCCACTGGTTTGCCGAGCCGATCGCTGGGCGGCAGGGGTATTTCGTCCAGATGCCGGCGGCAAACTTCGGCCACGGTGCCAGCTTCAAAGACATATTCGCCCGTCAGCAGAAAATAGACGAGCGCGCCCAGGGAATAAATATCGCTGCGCTGATCGGCTTGGTCGGAATTATGAATGGTTTCGGGGGCAATGAAGTTGGGCGTGCCGACAATGCCTTCGGTGCGGACAAATTCCGGCAGCTGGGCGTTGCTGGCGTGGGGCCCGAATTGTCGCACCAAGCCAAAGTCCAGCACCTTCACCGTATCCGGCACCCCGCCGCGATCCGTTATAAAGACGTTGGCCGGCTTGATGTCCCGGTGGATCAGGCCCAGGCCATGCGCTTCGCCAAGGGAGCCGCAAACTTGCCGCAGGATGTGAATGACGCGTTCCTCGGGTTGCGGCCCGTGGCGTTGCACCAGCTCGGCCAGGTTCAGCCCGTCCAGATATTCCATGGCGTAATAAAAAATGCCGTCGGGCGTATGGCCGTAGTCAAACACTTGAATGGTGTTGGGATGGGCCAGCCGGCAGGTCAGTTGCACTTCCTGTTCAAACCGCTGGATGGCGTGGGGCTCGGCTTTATCCGAGGGCAGGAGCTTGATGGCCGTTTCGCGCCGCAGCAAGGCGTGGCGGGCCCGGTAAACCGAGCCCATGCCGCCCTCGCCGATTTTTTCCACCAGGTGGTATTGGCCCAATCGCCGCGCCTTGAACTCCGCCTCGGTCAACCGGTGCCGCCACAGGACCTGCCGGTAAGAAAACAGTAAAATCACCAGCGACGCGAGCACCAGCATCAGGAACAGCAGCCCAAAAATGCTTCGCACCATGCGCAGGGTGAGAAACGCTTCGGTCGCATCCACCTTGGTGCCGATGCCGAACCCGGCGTCCAGCCACCGCCAGGCGCCCACCACCGGCACGCCGCGGTAATCCCGGAACGGTTGGGTTTCCACGCCGGAGTTGCCGTTCACCGCATTTTCCACCATCCAGATGAGCGGCGCATTGGTTTCAGGCACGTAACCTAGCGCCCGTTCGCCGCCCGGATCCCGCAGATGCAGGGTGAGGGCGGAAACCGCCGCAGGGGTGTCGGGCAGCAGCCGGTATTTCTTCAGCTCGGCGTCAAACCGGCTTTCGGAAAGCAACAAACCTTCGGCGTCAAACGCAAAGGTCTCGCCGGAATCCCCGTTTCGGGCCACGGACAAAATGCGCGTGAATTCGGCGTCGGGATTGATGACCAGCACCAGGGCCCCTTGAATCTGGCCGAGGTTGTCCTTTAACGGCACGGCCACCTGCATGGCCGAAGGCCGGCGCAGCAGGCTGGCCGGCCCGTTGGTCAACATCCGGTTATTGAGGCGGCTGGCCAAAATGCCCGGCGCGGGCCGGCTGCCGGGAGAATAGCGCCGGGGGCCGTTGGGGTGCGGCACCTTGAAGGGCAAAATGATGAGCGGCTCGCCTTTGGCAAACAGTTCCCGGTAGCGCGGCCCCAGTTCGTCCAACATCGGCTGGCCGATCCGGACGCGGCCGCGTGCATTATCCGCGATGATCACGTAGTTCGTGTCCACCACTTGGGCATACGGATAGCCGAGCGTGTGCAGGCGTTCGCCAAATTGCCCGACCACGAGCAGTTGCCGCGCCCGCTCAGTCGCCGTGGCCGCATTGGTCATGGCCTGCCGCTGCGCGATCATGTCCAGGGCCAGCGCCTTGAAGCCGGGTTCCTCGGCCAGCGAGCTGGCAATCCGCTTTTGGTAGGTCATCCAGATCTCCAGCGCGGTGACGTTGGCGTTGAGCGTGGCCTCCAGGTCGTTGTGGATTTCCTGCCGCACCACGCGGCGCAATTGGCCATCCGCCCACCACCCCACGCCGGCCACCACCAGTGCGGTGATCAGCGGAAGCAACCAGATATGTTTGCCTCGGAACATCAGCTGTATTCTGGAGCCTAAGACGTTGCTGCGAGGATGAAAAGTTTCAACCCAACCAAGGTGCCATGATCGGTCCGCCAAGCAAATAGAAGAATCGCCTCCAAAAGAGCGGCGCCGCCCGGGGGCCGAACCTTCCCTGCCGAGCCATGCGGGTTGGCATTATCTCAGCGGGTGAGCGGACCAGACCCGCCGCCAATGGAGGACCGCCCGGAGCCCCGTCAGCCAGCCCGCCGGGTTCCCGGTGCGGGCGGCGGGAGCAATGGGGGTGGAAATTGCGGGCGGCATGAAGGTTTGCAAATTTTGGCCGACCTGGCGCAAAAGTCGCTTGCGATGGGGCATGGCGTCGCAAACCGGACAAGGCTGCGGATCCGCCTCCCGCAATTCATCGGCCAGTTCCCGGGGCAACTGACGTCTAAAATGCCGGCACGTTTGCACCCCTCAAATTAGCCATGGGCCGGTGTCAATTGGGTTTCAAGCGGGTTACAATTTGGTGACAAAAATGCCGCGACTGGAGGGGACGAGACGTTCGCCGGCGGGTTCAATGCTCAAACAGCAGCATGAAATAGGCGCCGAAGAGCAGTAGATGGACACTGCCGAGCAGCACGTTCGTGCGCGGCAGGCTGAAGGTCAGCATGCTCGTCAGCAGCGTCAGCACGAGCAGCACCACGCCTGTAGCATCCAGCCCCAGGACCAAGGCGCGACCGGAAATGAGCGACACCGTGATGACCAGCGGAATTGTCAGCCCAAACGAAGCCAGCACCGAGCCGAGCAGGATATTCACCGAACGTTGGAGTTGGTCCGCCCAGGCCGCGCGGATGGCGGCGATGGATTCCGGCGTCAACACGAGCAAGGCCATGATAAAACCGTTGAGCGCGGGCGGGGTGCCCAGCTTAAGCCCCATGGCATCCAGCGGTGCGGCCATCTGCTTGGCCAGCATCACGAGCGGCAAACCATATAGCCCCAGCATCACTCCGTGAAACAACGTAGAGCGCGAGGAGTGGCGAATAATGTCCGGGGCTGTCGCCCCGGCCACCTCGTCCGGTGCCATGAAGAAGCCGCGATGCCGCCGGTTTTGCACAAATAAGAAGACCGCGTAGATGCCGACGGACATGACCGAGAGGAAAATCATTTGAAACACCGAGAGCGTCGGGCCGGGGGTGGAGCGTGTGAAATTCGGCAACACGAGACCGAGCACCGTCAGCGGCAGGATCATCACCAGAAACGCGTTGGCGCCTTGCAGGTTGTAATGCTGTTCGTGGTGGCGCAGGCCGCCCACCAGCAGTGCGAGGCCGAGAAAGCCATTAAGCACCAGCATGACCACCGCGAACATGGTGTCGCGCGCCAGCGTCGGTTTCTCCGCCCCCGTGGACATCACAAACGACACCATGGCCACCTCCAGTCCGGTGATGGCGAGCGTGAGCAGCAGCGTGCCGGCGGGTTCGCCCAGCTGGTGGGCCAGTTCCTCCGCGTGCCGCACGATGGCGATGGCCGCCGTCAGGATCACGCCACAAAGGACCGCGAGCAGGAAGATTAGCCACCCCGGCTGGTTGAATGCGGTCGCAATCCAGCCCTTGCCCAGCAAAGCCAAGACGGCCAGCGCCAGCGGCCATTCACGCCACCAAGGATCTTGGGCAGGCGTCGCCACCCGGCTCACAATCAATCCTTGGGCTTGTGATATTTCATGAGCTTACGCCCTGCGTTCTTTGATGCTCACCAGAATATCCGCCACGACCTCCGCCTTCGGCTTCGCGCCTTGCGGGCCGCCGTGATGCAAGCGCACGGAAACCTGTCCCGCATCCATGTCGCGACCACCGATGACCAGCATCGTGTGGACACGGGTTTTTTCCGCATCCGCAATTTTCGCTTTGAATGGCGTTGCGCTGAAGTCGGATTCCACGCGCACCATGTTCGCACGCAGCTCCGTCACGATGGTTTTCGCATACTCGATCAAAGCCGCGTCGTCGTTGAGCGTGATCACGCGCACCTGATCCGGCGCAAGCCACAGCGGGAAGTTGCCGGCGTAATGCTCGATGAGGAAGCCGATGAACCGCTCATGCGTGCCCAGCGGCGCGCGATGGATGCACAACGGCGTCTTGTTCGAGTTGTCCTTGTCGCGGTAGGTGAGGCCGAACTTGGCGGGCACGGCGAAATCCACCTGGTTGGTGGCGATGGTGAATTCGCGGCCGATGGCGCTCCACACCTGCACGTCAATCTTCGGCCCGTAGAACGCCGCCTCGTTGGCGACCTCCACGTAGTTGATGCCGCTCTCATCAAGGACGCGGCGCACCATGTCCTCCGTTTTCTTCCACAGTTCCGGCTCGTTCACATATTTTTTGCCCAGGCCTTCGGGCGAGGAGGTGCTAAAGCGCATCTGAT
>CAIMLG010000215.1 GCA_903842235.1 uncultured Verrucomicrobia subdivision 3 bacterium | reverse complement strand
CGGCAAAATCAATTCGGGGTGCATGGCCAAAAAATCCTCCGGCACCACGGGATTCTGCATGAAGAAATTTTTCGGATCCTGGTAAATGCCGCCGAACCAGGTCTGATGCGTCGCCAGCGCCACGCCCGGAATCCGCTCCATCCGCCCCTTGTAACTCTCCGGCAGCAGCTGAATGATCGAAACTTTATGCCGCACCACCAGGCGGTCGGCGCCCGCCATGGCCACGCCGCCCACCAGCGCCTGCTGGATGGACGCCAGAAAACCAAACAAAAGAAACGCCACCAGGATCGACAGCAGCGTCAGGGCAGTGCGCAGCTTCTTCCGGCTCAAATTGCACCCGATGAGGTGAAGAAATTTCATTTCACCGGGGCGTTGCTCAACTGGCCTTTGTCCAGATACACCGTGCGCGACGCGCGCGCCGAGGCGTGCGGATCGTGCGTGACCATGATGATGGTTTTGCCGTGCTCCCGGTTGAGCGCCTGGAGCAAATCCAGGATTTCATTGCCGGATTTGCGATCCAAATCCCCGGTCGGTTCGTCGCAGAGCAGCAGCGTCGGGTCGGTAACAATGCCGCGGGCGATGCCCACGCGCTGTTGTTCGCCGCCCGAAAGCGTGCGCGGAAAATGCTTGGCCCGATGCGACAGGCCGACCACCGCCAGCGCCGTGGCCACGTGCTTCCGGCGTTCGGCCTTGGAAAGGTGCGTCAGCAGCAGCGGCAGTTCGACATTGCGCTCCGCCGTGAGCACCGGCATGAGGTTGTAAAGTTGGAACACAAATCCGATGTGCCGCGCCCGCCACGCCGCCAGCGCCCGGTCCGATAACCCATCCAGCCGGTCGCCGCCGACGGCCACCAGGCCTTTGGTCGGGCGGTCAAGGCCGCCAATCAAATTAAGCAGCGTGCTCTTCCCCGAACCGGACGGCCCCATCAACGCGACAAATTCGCCGCGCGGAACCTGCAGGCTTAGGTTCGCCAGCACATGAATTTCTTCCGCGCCCCGGTGGAAAACTTTTTCCACCGCTTCCACCTGCACCAGCGGGCCCGCGCTTGCTTTGGTTTCGCTCATAACTTTTTTTCTTTGATCGCCGCGCCCTCGGCCAGGCCGGCGGGCGGATCGGCCACGACCTTTTCCCCGGCGGAAACGCCCGCGCTCAAGCGGGCCTCCTCGCCTTGCCCGCCCGTCACGGTAACCGCCCGGCGTTCGACGCGGTCCTGCTGGACCACCAAGACTATATCCTGGCCGCCCTGATTGAGCACGGCGCTTTTCGGAACCAGGATGGCGCGGGGGGCCGCGGCCGGTCCGGCCCCGGTTTCGTGAAACGCCACTTTCACCGACATCTCCGGCAAAATGCGCGGATCCAGTTTGTCGAAACCGATGCGCACGCGGACGGTGGATTTCTGCCGGTCCGCCGTCGGTATGATCGCGATGACTTTGCCGGGAATTTTCCATTCCGGATAGGCGTCGAGCGTGGCTTCCACCGCCTGGCTGGGTTCGACGCGGGGGATGTAGCTTTCGTTGACATCAATCTCAATTTCCAGCGAGTCCATGTCCACCACCGTGCCGATGCCCGTCCGCGTGAATCCGCCGCCGGCCGAAACGGGGGAAATCATCTCGCCCGGCTGCGCGTCCTTGGTCGTCACAATGCCGGAAAAGGGCGCGCGGATGGTCATGTCCTCCAATTGCTGCTGCCACATGGCCAAGCTGCGCTCCGCCACCGTCACGTCGGCTTCCTGCTGCGCGAGGTGCGCCTGCAATGTTTTGGCATTGGCCTCCGCCAGCTCCAAGTCCGATTCGGAGACGATCCGCAGCCGGGCCATTTCGCTGATCCGTTTAAACTCATTGTTCGCCTTTTTAAGCTGGGCGCGGGTCTCCGCCAGCGCCGCCTTGGCCGATTCCAGCTGCGCCTGCGCCACGCCCAGGCTGGCCTTGATGTTCGCATCGTCCAGCCGTGCCACCACTTGGCCCTCTTTCACTTTCATGCCTTCCTCGATGAGCACTTCCACCACCTTGCCCGTAACCTTGGAAGAAACCGTGGCGGCGCGGCGCGCCGTGACATAACCGGAACCGTTCAGCACCGTGCGCTCCCCGCCGCCGCCGGTTTCCCGGGCTAAAACCGTATGCACTTCGGGGGGCCGGGACCGCATCAACCACCCAGCCAGCAGCGCCGCCAAAAGCAAAACCACCAGGCCGATGGCCAGCGGCCGGAACCGAACCGGCGATGCGGGTTTGTCGCTGCGCTGGATGCGCAGGTCATCCAAGGTGGGCCGGTTCGGATTCATAAATCGGGTGCTGACAGAAAATCACTCTTGCCGTCGAAGTTCACAACCGGTGTCCGATGAAATAAAACGTGCAGCGACCTCTGACCAACGTGGGGCAAAGTCTAGCCAGCAATCGGTGCAACACAAGCGCATAGAACGGGCGGGGAACTTTGACGGGTGCAGCTTGACCCTCTTATTGCTGATGTGAAGGCCGTCCTCCGGCTCGAGCTCGTCCTCGGTTTTGCTGGTAATTTCGCGGACGAGCATGGGCACGAGGAGGAAAGCGTATTCCAGCTCTCATCCGGCCGGGGCTATAAAGATAATCGTGTAAGTGGCCAAAGCTAACTGAGAGGATAAAAGACTATGGCTATTACCGAAGCGGTGTTGGACGAACTACTGAAAGATTATGAAAAGCCCGATGATTTATTGGGCCAAAATGGGTTGCT
>CAIMLG010000214.1 GCA_903842235.1 uncultured Verrucomicrobia subdivision 3 bacterium | reverse complement strand
TTGCTTGCGCCCATCCAATACTTTTGCGAAAGTAGCGCCATGAGCTTGGCGCTTTTCACAATTTTGGTCATTGCTAGTGGCATCACTTGCCTTCATGCCGTAACAGTGGCACAAATAGTGGCACAACGTCAAGTATGGAGTGGTAACGCCATCGTAAGTCGTTGTTAATCAATGTTGCCGGTGTGGCGAAATGGCAGACGCACAGGACTTAAAATCCTGGGACTATAAAAAGTCGTGTGGGTTCAAGTCCCGCCACCGGCACCAATTCGGTTTTAGTCAATAGAATCAATTGGTTTGTGAATTAAAGAGGCGCAGTAATGGGCAAGGTATAACGCACTGGTATAACGTCGCCAAATTTATCAGACGCATCAGGCGTGTCTTTTCTGACTTCATTACAGTGCGGCCATTGTGGCTTTAGTGCGGCAAATCCCGCTTTTTGCCCCATTGTTTCACCAGCATCCCGCCAGCTTTGACCGTTGGACGTGCCACCGGTTGAACTGCTTTGCGTTCCCCCTCATCCGTTCCAGCCGCTGCTGCTGCGGTGGGAGGCGGTCGCCCTGTTCACCCTGCTCGTCACCGCCCAGCACGCCCTCCTGTGGGATTTATGGCGGGGACAATTTCCCATCGTGGCCGCCACCGGAAACATGAATTTTGACCGGGGCGCTTTATTGCCCGTCGTGCATGCGGGCACCCTGCTGGTCGGAATCCTGCTGTTGGCCTTCGCCAGTCCGCCCCCCGAACTGGTGCGCGTTGAAGCGCTGCGGCTCGGCTTCAAAAATCTGGGCGCCATCTTTTCGCGCAGCGCCGTTTCGCTGGCCCTCGCCCTGGCGGCGATCGCCGGCTTGGGATTACTGTCGCAATTTATCTTTTCACTGGTCGGCTCCTTCCAGATCTATGCCATAACCACCTTCAATCTGGCGGAAACGTTCCTGGCTTTCGCCTTGTTGTTGGAATGCTGTCGCCTGCGCCATAAACACCGCGCGCTGGGGTTTATCGCGCTGGGGTTGTTCATTCTGTGCGTCATCCCGTTCATTTTTGCCAGCGTATTCTCGAGCGAAAGCTTGGCGCGATTTTCGCTGCTGGCACCCGGCTTTATTGCCCTGGTCAACCGGAATGACCCGGAATCTGCCCTCCAACTCGGTGCCGTGACCGTGCACTTGGGCGTCGTCGTGCTGCTGTTCATCGCCTGGCAACGGCAGTGGCGCCGGCTCCTGGAAAAAGCAGCCTGACCGCCCGCCAACCCTGCGGGCGCAGTCAAAATTAAATTGTCCCCTGCGCGCTTTCGCGGCAAGCTGTGGTTTCCTATGCAGCAAGTAAATCTCGGCATGTTGGGTGGCGGCACCGTCGGCAGCGGCGTGTTCCACGCGTGGCAGAAAAACGGCGCCCTCCTCGCCGCGCGCCTCGGCGTCCAAATTAATTTCCGCAAAGTCGCGGTCAAGGCCTTCGACGAACCGCGCCCGTATCCCATCGCCCGCGAATTGATGACCACGGACTGGCAGGAAGTGGTCAACGATCCCCAAATCCACGTCGTCATCGAGCTCGTCGGCGGCACCGGCATCGCCAAGACCATGGTGCTGACCGCGCTGACCCAGGGCAAAACCGTGGTCACCGCCAACAAGGCGCTGCTCTCCGCGCATGGCCCGGAACTCTTTGCGGCGGCGGCCAAGGCGGGCGTGAATTTGTATTACGAAGCGAGCGTCTGCGGCGGCATTCCCATCATCAAATCGCTGCGGGAAGGCTTCGTGGCGAACCAGTTTCCCGCCATCTACGGCATCGTCAACGGCACCTGCAATTACATTCTCTCGCGCATGAAGGCGGAAGGCGCGGACTTTGGCGCCGTGCTGGCCGAGGCGCAGAAGCTTGGTTACGCGGAAACGCCGCCGGATTTGGACATTGACGGCATTGATGCGCAGCACAAGATCGGCATCCTCGCCTCGCTGGCGCACGGTTTCTGGGTGGACCATCATCAAGTTCATACCGAAGGCATCCGCACGGTGTCGAAGATCGACATGGAATTTGCCGCGAAGCTCGGCTACACCATCAAGCTCCTCGGCATCGCCAAGCAGTCCAAAGCCCAAAGCCCAAAGTCCAAAGCCGCTGGCGTGCAGGTTTCGGTGTATCCCACGCTCATTCCCAATGCGCACGTGCTGGCCAGCGTCAACGGCGTGTTCAACGCGTGTTTTGTGCGCGGCGACATCGTGGGCGACACGCTGTTTTACGGGCGCGGCGCGGGCAAAGATGCCACCGCCAGCGCCGTGCTGAGCGACGTGGCCGACGCCGCGCTTGATTTGAAGAATGGCGCCCAAGTGCGCCTCGCCCCCTTCGTGGCCCACGCCAAAAAGGGCCGGGTCATGCCGATGGATGAAGTCACCTCGCAGTATTACGTCCGCTTCAGCGTGGTGGACAAGCCGGGCGTGCTAGCGAAGATTGCCGCCATTTTTGCGGCGGCGAAGATTGGCATCTCATCCGTCATCCAGCCCGAGGGGCATGAAGGCGAGAGCGTGCCACTGATTTTCATGATCCACGACGCGCCGAATGCCGCCATGCGCAAGGCGCTGGCCAAGATCGCCAAGCTGCCGGTCATCAAGGCCAAGCCCGTCATGTTCCGGGTGGAAAGTTTTGACTGATCACCATGCTCCAATTTTACAGCACCAATCGGCAATCGTCGCCGGTCAACCTGCGCGCGGCGCTGCTGGCCGGACAGGCGCCGGATCGCGGCCTGTATTTCCCCCGGGAATTTCCGCGTTTCACCTGCAACGAACTCGCGGCGTTCGCGCGGCTGCCGTATCACGAAATCGCCTGCCGCGTGCTGGCCAAGTTCACCGAGGGCATCGTGCCGCCGGCGGACCTGGCACAGATGTGCACCGCCGCCTACAACTTCCCCGTGCCGCTGGAAGTGGTGAATTTCCGCACCTTCCTCATGCGGCTGGATCAGGGGCCGACGGCGTCGTTCAAGGATTTTGCCGCACAGATGATGGCGCGGCTGTTCGGCTACTTCCTGCGCGAAGACGGCCAGCACGTGACCATTTTGACCGCCACCAGCGGCGACACGGGCGCGGCGGTGGCCCATGCTTTCCATAAGATTCCCGGCATCCAGGTCATCGTGCTGTTCCCCGCCACCGAGGTCAGCGTAAGCCAGCGCAAGCTGATGACCACGCTGAAGGACAACGTCCGCACCGTGGCCATTGACGGCAAGTTCGACGACTGCCAGGCGATGGTGAAGCAGGCCTTTACCGATCCGGACCTGCGGCACATTCCGCTGTCGTCGGCCAACTCGATCAATATCGGCCGGCTGCTGCCGCAGAGCGTGTATTATTTCTACGCCGCGTCCCGCGTGGCGCAGGCGGGCGAGCCGGTGGTGTTTGCCATTCCCAGCGGCAACTTCGGCGACATGATGGGCGCCGTCGTCGCGCGGGAAATGGGCTTGCCCATCCGGAAAATAGTCGCCGCCGTGAACGACAACGACGCCTTTCCGAAATTCCTCGCCACGGGCGACTACCAGAAAATAGTTCCCTCCCGCAATTCCCTCTCCAACGCCATGAACGTGGGCCATCCGAGCAACCTCGCCCGGCTGGTGGCGGTTTACGGCGGGCAGATGGATGAAACCGGCAAAATCCACCAGCCGCCCGACCTGGCCGCGCTGCGCCGCGATATTTTCTCCTCGTCCATTTCCAACGCCCGCACCGTCACCGGCGTCAAGGAATTCTGGGATCAATACCAGTTGCTGCTCGAACCCCACGGGGCGGTGGCCTGGCAGGGTTTCCAGGATTGGACCACCACCGAGCCGCTGGGCAGCTCGCCGGCCGTCATCATCGAAACCGCCAACCCGGCCAAGTTCCCCGAAGAAGTCGAACGCGTCGTGGGCTGGCCCCCGGATGTGCCCACCAACATGCTGGCCTCCCTCCGCCTGCCCGAAGATTACGACCGGATGGGCGCCGACTACGAAACCTTCAAGCACTACTTGGTTCAGCGTCACGCGGCTTGATTGCCGGCCTGAATCTGGCATTCTGATTCTCCCGAATTTGCTATGGCATTGATTGTTCAAAAATACGGCGGCACCTCGGTTGGCAACACCGACCGCATCAAAAACGTCGCCAAACGCGTGGCTGAATACCGCGCCAAAGGTGACCAAGTCGTCGTGGTCGTCTCGGCCATGAGTGGCGTGACGGACGGCCTCATCAAGCTGGCCAAAGACATCGCGCCCCTGCCCAGCGAACGCGAAATGGACATGCTCCTCGCCACCGGCGAACAGCAGACCATCGCGCTTACAGCCATTGCCCTGCAGACGATTGGCGTCCCGGCCGTTTCCATGACCGGCGCCCAAGCCGGCATCGTCACCGACGGCGTCCATACCAAGGCCAAAATTCACAACATCACCCCCCAGCAGGTTCATACCGCGCTGGATGCGGGGAATGTGGTCATCGTCGCCGGTTTCCAAGGCGAAACCGCTGCCGGCCAGATTACCACGCTCGGCCGTGGCGGTTCCGATTTGACGGCCATTGCCCTGGCCGCCGCGCTCAAGGCCGATCTCTGCCAGATTTATACGGATGTGGACGGCGTTTACACCACCGATCCGCGCATCGTGCCCAACGCGAAGAAACTTCAGGAAATTTCCTACGATGAAATGCTCGAACTTGCCAGCCTCGGCGCGAAGGTGATGCAGAGCCGCTCGGTGGAATTTGCGAAGAAATTTGGAGTCGTATTCGAGGTCCGCTCCAGCCTCAATGACAACCCCGGAACCATTGTGAAAGAAGAAACCAAAAGCATGGAAGGCGTCGTCGTGCGCGGCGTGGCCTTCGACAAAAACCAGGCCAACGTCACCCTCGTCGGCGTGCCCGACA
>CAIMLG010000213.1 GCA_903842235.1 uncultured Verrucomicrobia subdivision 3 bacterium | reverse complement strand
ACCGTGATTTCGCGCGGGATGGGGCTTGCTTCCGGTATTCTCGTCGGTCGGTTGCTGGGCAAACACGGATTTGGGGAATTGGGGATGATTCAAAGCACTGTTGGGCTGTTCGGCACAGTGGCTGGCTTTGGCATGGGAACGATGGCCAACCGGCATGTCGCGGAACTCCGTCATAAAGATCCGGCGCGAGCGGGGCGCATTATTGCCCTTTCCAGCGTGACTACCTGGATCACTAGCGGAACTTTGGCGGTGGGGTTAGTGGTTTTTGCTCCCTGGCTGGCCCGGCACACTCTGGCGGCACCCCAACTTGCCGGTTTACTCCAAGTGGGAGCGTTGCTGCTGCTCTTTGGGGGTCTGAACGGAGCACAAACCGGCGCGCTAGCAGGGTTCGAGGCTTTCAAAGCTATCTCGCGAATTAACCTTTATACGGGTTTCTTATCGTTTCCGATGATGGTGCTTGGTGCCTGGTTTTATGGGGTTACCGGAGCCCTGTGGGGATTGGTGGCCAACTATGCATTCAACTGCTGGATGAACCGCCAGGTTTTGCTCACGGAAGCCCGGGTAACCGGTGTCACATTGGACTATGCCGGGTGTTGGCAGGAACGGGGTCTTTTTTGGCGGTTTAATCTCCCGTCCGTGTTGAATTCCATCATGTATTCGTTCGCCACGTGGGTTTGCGGGGCAATGCTGGTGCAGCAGGCGAACGGGTACGGGGGTATGGGGATGTTCAACGCGGCAAAACGATTCCGGGATGTTCCGGAAATATTGGTGGCCACGCTTATGGCTCCGCTCTTACCTGTGTTGAGCGAAACATTTGGCCGCAAAGATATGGAAGGCTTCAAAAAGACTTTGGTGGTCACCTATTCGACTTGCACAATCATCATCATCCCCTTGGCCCTTTTGCAGATGGCAGCTCCATGGCTGACGATGCTTTCTTACGGGGCGGATTATCATGGCGGTGAGTCGGTGGTTCGCTGGCTGATGCTGGGATCAATCGCCTATAGTTTGGTGTTGCCGGTGAACAGTATTCTGGTCAGCACGAGCCGGATGTGGTTCTGGTTCGGCCAAGTTGCCGTTTATGTTGCTCTCTACTTGGCTTTGGGGTATTGGCTCATTCCCCGGCATGGCGCCGCCGGTTTAGCCGCTGCCTGGACGATTTCTTTCATTTTGAGCAACAGCCTTTGTATTGCCTTCCTATACATCAAATTTGACAGTGTCATGCAACGCATAAAGTTCACCGCAATGCTAATATTCACCGGCATATTGGTGGTGCCTTGCTGGATGGTTTCCAGTTCCACAAGTAAAAGTCTGACACTGCTCATTGGTTCGGGGACAGCCAGTCTGTTTTTTGTATGGCGTTTGCTGGCCACGCGAAAAGCATTTGGTGGGGTTTCCCCTAAAATTCACGAACCAGTCACGCCTCCGTGCCCCTAATTCTATTCAGCCCAACCTTGGTGTTTTCTGTGAAAGCTCTCTTCGTCAGCCCTGCCGGTGCCGCCTATGGCTCCGAGCGAAGCATGCTGGCCTTGTTGCAGGCACGGCGGTTTGAGGCCGAAGTGGTCTGCCCCGGCGGCGGGGACTTGGAGCGTGAATTGCAGCGTCTCGGTATCACGGTTTATCCGCTGGAGTTCGGTAAATACTCGTTGCGGCAAAATCCACTGTGGCATCTGGTTTTTTATCGCCGGTTTAGTCGGTTTCTTAAAAGATCCAAACCGGATGTGGTGGTCATCAACCTCGATGGCAACGCGCCGCTGGTGACGCTGGCCGCCGTGCGGGCCGGAGTTCCCATCGTCCGCTTCAGCCGCTTTGAGTTTAAGCCCCCGACCCGCTGGATTGACCGCTGGTGCTGGCTCAAGGCCAGAGCGATTATTTGCCCGTCGGAACTCGTAAAACAACAGGTGCTCTCGTGGTTGCCCCCCAAGTTGCAATCGCGGGCGCATCGGCTTTACGAAGCCTATGCCAATTGTCAGGTGCCACCGGAAGCCAACGTTGCTTTTCGTCAGGCATGGAGTCTGGGGGATGACCGAATTATTGGCTATGTGGGCCGCCTGCACCGGGGCAAACGGATTGAGACTGCCATCGAAGCCTTGGCCTCAGTTCGGAAACAGATTGGCAATGCCCGGCTCTTGATCGTGGGTGGCGATAATGGCTCACCCAACGAGCGGGCTTACAAGTTGGAATTAGAACAATTGGCCGCCGGTCTTGGCATCCGCGAAGCCGTCAGCTTTACCGGCTATTGTTCGGCTGAAGCCATGACGGCAGCCATCGCAACCTTTGATGTTTGCATGCTGCCCAGTGAATCGGAGTCCTTCGGCATGGTGCTGATGGAAGCCTGGGCGCAGAGCGTCCCCACCGTCGCCTCGGATGTGAGCGGCTGCCGTGAAATCACGCTGGCTTCCGGCGGCGGCAAATTGGCCCCGGTTGGCGACGCCCAAAAATTTGCTGAACAGCTGATGGAATTGCTTGTAAATCCGCAGACAGCCGCTGACATGGGACTTAAAGGCCAGGCGTGGGTGGATCAGAACTGCAACCCCGTTCATTATGCCGCCCAATTTGAGTCCGTTATGAACAGCTGCTTCTCCCGCCCATCATGAATTTCACCTCCAAAATCAAATCCGTGACTACGAATCCGGCCATGCTGGCCGCCTATTTACGTTGGGTTGGCTCAAAGTTGTTCCTTGGTAAACCACCGCGAATTTCTTTACCCGGCGGAACGCATCTTGGCGAGTGGTTGACGTTTTCTGAGTTTTGGAGCTTCCAAAACATCATCTCGGAGCCGGAGCGACTCTTCGTGGAGCGATGCTTGGCTAAAAAATCGGGTGGCAGGGCAACGGCGTTTGATATCGGGGCAAATGTGGGAGGATTCACCTGCATGATGGCCTCGCTCGGCCACGCAGTGCATTCCTTCGAGCCGGTTCCGGAGACGTTTTGTCGGCTCAAGAACAATGCAAAATTCAACGGTCTGCTGGATCGCGCTCATCTCAACTGCCTTGCGGTCGGAAAAGAACCAGGATTGGTGACCTTTCATATTCAGGAGGATTCACCGGCCACCAACCGGTTGGCCAAGCCCGGTGAGCCGCTGCGGGACAAAGCGACCAGCACCCAAGTCGTTGCTGTCATTGATCTCGATGGTTACTGCCAATCGCAAGGAGTCCAATATATCGATTTTCTCAAGTTAGATGTCGAGGGGATGGAGCCGTATGTTTTGCAAGGGGCGAAGGCACTCTTAAAAGAACGGAAAATTGCTGCCATTTTGATCGAGATCTGTCCCGTGAACTTGAAGTCGGTCGGTCTGTCGCCTGCTGATCTCTACCGCGAATTCGTAATCGCCCGCTATTCTCCGTATGTCTTGAATGACAACGGCCAGCCGGGGGCGAAACTTTCACTCCCCGAAATCGGGGCGATATCTCTGGCCAATGTCATCTTGCTACCGGATGCCTAATCCAAACACCATTCATAAACCTCTCCGCATCGCCTCTGTCATTGCCAGGCTTTCGGCCGGCGGCATTGGACCGGTCTGCCGCTATGCGGCCGAGGCCATGGCAAGGCAGCCGGAGTGGCAGGTGACATTGTTGAGCCTGCACGATCCCGTTGGCGAGTTCACCGACGGAGGGAGCGGCTTGCGGATTATCTGTCTGGGCCTGGATGGAAATTGTGCGCGCTTATTTCTGAATTGGCTGAAAGCCAATCCACAGGATTTAATCATCACCAGTGATGTCTCGCGCATTGAACCGGCATTTCCATTTCTGCCGCCCGCCACCAGGCATGTTGTCCAGATTCATGATTCTGGCCGGCGTTATCGGTCGGTGGCAGTGCGCCATGCCGCATGGATTGATGGCGTTACCTGTGTGGGACAGCACATCGAAGCTCCGCTGCGCACCAGCTTGGAAGAAGTCGGTTTCAACGGCTTGCTCCGGACCGTCCACAATGGCGCCAACTTCCCGCCATTAATTCCCCGCCTGCCATACGCAGGACCTCTACGGCTCTTGTTCATGGGGCGGGTGGAACCGATTAAAGGCGTTTGGGATTTTGTGCCGCTGCTCCAGCAGCTTAAACGATTGCAAGTGCCGGTGACTTTGAACATCGTAGGTGGTGAAAATGAAGCCTTACGCCGAAAGTTCCAACGCAAGGGACTGGAGGGCCTGGTAACTTGGACGGGCCGCGTGCCGCATGAGCGGTGTTATGAGATTGCGGGAGAATCGGACATTTTCCTCATGGCCAGCCGCAAAGAACCGTTTGGCATGGTGACCATCGAAGCCATGAGCATGGGGTGCGTTCCCATGGCCTACGACATCCCCTCCGGCAGCACGGAAATTATTGAGCACGCCAAAAGCGGACTGCTCGTTCCGCTTGGAGACCTTCGTAATTGGGCAGAACAAATTCGCAATCTGCACCTCGACCGCAACCGCCTTGCGGAACTCTCTGCCAGTGCCATTCAGCGCGCGCGCGCCACTTTTAATGCGGAAACGATGGCTGGCAACCTGGCCGCCTTTCTTAAGGACGCCATGACCCACGCTGAAAGCCAGCCCGCCAAACGTGAATCCGGCTTGCCACCAGAGACGCCCTCCATGCACCTTACGTCGGCTCGTGGGTATCAAAGGTTGTCTCCCAAATTGCGTGAATGGATTCGCAACCAGATCGGTACCCACCCTCGTCTATGCCATTGGTGGCTTAATCGCTGATGATAACGGTCGCCAAAAGATGGGTGGCATGCCACAGGAAGGACAAGTTTCAACCAAACAATATATTTCTAGTTTTCCGAGCCGGATCCCCATCCATCCGGAATCAATGATTTACGCTCATGCACAGCCGTCCGCTAATTCATAATTACCCATGACAGCCCCCCTCACCGCAACAAAACCGATAGCCACCGATGGCAGGGACCACCTCTACTGGCTCGACTGGCTGCGTTTTACCGCCGCCTTAATGGTGGTGGCGATCCATTCGCGGGGGAACACCTGGGTGGAATGGGGGCGGCTGGCAGAAACTTCGCAGACCAAGTTGGTGGCGGTTTTCTTTGCCCTGACCCGGGCGGGCGCAGAATGGGTGCTGGTTTTTTTCGTCCTTAGCGGTTTTCTGGTGGGCGGCAAGGTGATTGAACGTTTGGGAGCAGGCACTTTCAACCTGCGAGATTACATTATAGACCGGTTCTCTCGCATTTGGGTTCCCTTGATTCCCGCGCTGATTTGGTCGGCCATTGTCGCTTTTTGGCTGGGAAAACCCCTTTCATGGTTTGACTTATTTGGCAACTTGCTTGGGCTTCAGGGATCTCTTTGCCTAAATTTCGCCGCCAACATGCCGCTGTGGTCCCTCGGCTACGAAATCTGGTTTTATTTTCTCGCGGGCTGCGTAGCAGTCTGGCTGACGGCTGGGATGCGGGGCCGCATTGTGGCAGGTTTTATAACAGTGTTATTTTTCGCTGTTTTCACCCAATTGAATTCCGCCTTCTTGTTTGCTTGGATTCTTGGAGCCTCGACTTATTGGCTTTGCAAACGGCCGCGCCTTCCTTGGTTGGCGGTGATGGGAGGATTGATTGTGGCAATGGGATATTTGTTCACCCAACTCCGGTCTGCAACCGTATCGGTGAACACTTCAGGTTGGGCGCGTTACGCTCCCTCAAATGATGTGGCAATCCTCATTCTTTCTTTGGGCATTGCCCTGCTGTTGCCCTTTTTGACTCAACTCAAGCCTGGTGTCAAATGGGGCGAATCTTTCAACGCCCTCGGCAGGAAACTGGCCGCCTTTTCCTACACCCTATATCTTACGCACTATCCCGCGCTCTACATCTGGGAACATTATCAGCCGGAACGCCATGCCGCCATCGATGGCGTGTCGGGCATCTGGTATCTATTGCGGATCATTTCGTGTGTTGTGTTGGCATGGCTGTGTTACCTGCCGTTTGAAAAACAAACCGGACGTTTACGGAAGTGGCTGAGAAAATTTTGAAACTACAGCATCACTAGCAGCCCCCACTGGAATATGGAACCCAAGCAAGCCTGGTTTTGCGCGCAGTTAGGCGGACGCGAACACTATGCCGTGCCCCGGGCACTGGCCCAGAATTCTGCGCTCGCGGCATTGTGCACGGACGCTTGGGTTGGCGGCAGTCATCCTCTCCGCTTCAGCCCGTGGCGACGCCTGAGGGACCGATACCATCGGGACTTGGCAGAAATAGGGGTGATTTCCTGGACATGGGAATCGGTCTTGCGCACCCGTCTGTGCTGGCAGCGGTTGCCACGTTGGGAGCGCATCATGGCCCAGAATGCATGGTTTGGTCGGAAGGCGGCGGCGGCATTGGCCCGCATGGAGTTCGATCCAGGATTGATCGCCTTCAGCTATAGCTACACCGCCAGTCCGATATTTAAGGCCGCCCGGCATAAAGGTTGCAAAACAATTTTAGGCCAGATTGACGGTGGAATCGTCGAAGCTCAAATCATCCAACGCCTGCACAAATCCCGCCCGGATTCCGGCAGCACTTGGAGTCCGGCTCCGGCAGCCTATTGGGAGAAATGGCGGGAGGAATTGAACTTGGCCGACCTGGTTTTGGTTAATTCTCAATGGTCTCGAAAGTGTCTGGACGAGAGTGGGTTTGTTGAGAAAGACCGCATTGCGGTGGTGCCTCTGGCCTATCGCCCGCCGGAGGCATCCGTCAATTTTCAGCGCCATTATCCGTCGCAGTTCTCCGCCGCGCGGCCGCTGCGGGTCTTGTTTCTGGGTCAGGTGACCCTGCGCAAGGGCGTTTTGCCGATTTTTGATGCGATCCGCGCCCTCTCCGGGCTGCCCATCGAGTTCGTCTTTGTGGGGGCGGTTTCGGTGGCCGTCCCGACGGATTTGCGCGGCCATCCGAAGGTGCGCTTTGCGGGAGCGGTGCCGCGTTCGGAGGTTGCTGGCTATTACCGGGATGCGGATGTTTTTATCTTCCCAACCTTTTCGGACGGGTTTGGCCTGACCCAGCTCGAAGCCCAAGCTTGGAAACTCCCGATCATCGCCTCTCGATTTTGCGGCGAGGTGATCTGCAATGGGCTGAATGGCATCCTCCTCCCGGAAGTCACGACCGCAACAATCTGCCGCGCCCTCCAACAATGTTTGGAGAATGCTTCATTGTTGGCGGATTTCTCCCGCAATTCGGTTGCCATGAGCAATTATAGCCTGCCACAATTGGGGAAAAAGCTGCTCGCGGCAGTGCAGCAAGCTTGACCCGCATCATCCCTCACAAATAACTAAATGTTTCATTTTCTCATATACGCCCATGTCGCGATCTTCGCGGCTTCTCTGTTGCTGGATTCTCGGCGCGGCATTGACCGCCTGCGCAACCTGACCCTTCCCATCGGCTTGGGATTCCTTTACACGGGCGTATTCCAGGCCTTGGATGCCCGCAAAAGAATGGCGATTGACTTAACTGAGGCAAATTTGATTTCGGCTTTGTGGGTTTCATTGATCAGCTATGTGGTGGTAATTTTATTCTGGCAATTAAATACTTCACGCAGGGAAAAACAGTTTTTTGTGGATCAGGCCACAAATCATCAAAAGCTTCTTTTTTCCGCCAAACTACTCTTAGGAGCAGGCTTGCTGGGTTATGGGTATTGTATTCATAAAGCGGGAGGTTTTTTGGCCTATTTTGGCTCCGGCGAGGTGACTGGAAATATGTTTGAGGATGCTTATCTATACATGTTGAAATTTCTAACCTACGGCGGTGTGGCCTTATTGCTTTGTGTGCTGGCGTTTCGACGTCTCACGGTGGGGTGGCACCTAATAACCCTGATGGTT
>CAIMLG010000212.1 GCA_903842235.1 uncultured Verrucomicrobia subdivision 3 bacterium | reverse complement strand
GTCCGCAAGTTGGAGTCCAAGCTTCAGCTTGATGCTACGATGTCCGCGCTTCTAAGCCGGAACGATTCAGCTTGAAAGAGTGAACACCGTTTGGCGGGCTTGGGGTGATGAACCCAACACAAGCTTACGAGCCTCGACCGGAGGCGGACCAAACGGTGCGCCTGCCAATTGACACCAAAGATCACACTTCGTCCATACGGATTTCATTCACCGATCAGCGTTTGACCGCCCATGGCGGCATGGTCGTATGGTCGCACTTTCTGCATCAAAAGGGATTTCGCCGGCAACTGCGGGAAGTCTTGCCCCACTGTCCGACCAGCCCCAACGCTTATGATCCGACCGATGTGGCACTGGGATATGTCGGGGGTATTCTCTGCGGCGCGGACAAGCTCTCCCGCGTGGCTTGGCTGCAAAGTGATCCGGCGTTGAGTCAGGTGCTGGGCATCGAAGCTATCGCCAGCCAATCCACCTTGAGCCGGTTCTTCGACGTGTTTGGGCAAAAGACCTGTAATGCTTTGAACGGCCTGCATCGCCGGGCGCTGGGCAGTCTGCCTTCGCTCAAAGAAGGTTACACGCTGGACTTGGATTCGTGGGCGCTGCTGCATGAGGATGGCCATCAACAGGGCGTGGCCGTTGGTTACACCCGGCAGGGACTCAAGCCGTGTCATCGGCCGCTGATCGCCGCCTTGGCTGAAGGCAAACTCATCGCCAACTACTGGTTGCGGCGCGGTGACAGCCCTTGCGCCAATGGGGCGGCGGAGTTTTTGCGTCAGACGGTGGAAAGTATGCCCGCACATATTCGGATCAAGCTCTTGCGCGGCGACGCGGGTTTTGGCGAGGCCAGTGTGCAAGAGATGGCCCAAGCGCTAGGATTGAAATTCATTCTGGTGGCGCGGCTGACCCGGAAGGTGCAGAGCTGGTGCCGCCATGATGATGCACAGTGGCAACGGACCGAAGTGGCGGGCTTGGAGGTGCAGGAAGTGGAACTGGACCAACCGGGCCGGCGCTTGATTGTGATTCGTCAGCGGGTGGCGCAGCGGCCCCAAGCCGGCGGCAAGACGTTGTTGGAAGTTCCGGGTTATCGGTTCCAGGCGCTGGTCACCAACCTGCCCCGCAGCGTGGACGCCCTGAACGTCTGGAGACAATACAACGGCCGGGCCGACCTCGAAAACCGCATCAAAGAACTGGGCGAACAGTTTGGCATCAAACGGCTGTGCGTGGACAATTTCTGGGGCACCGAGGCCATGCACCATCTGGCCATCGCCGCCTACAACCTGTGCGTGCTGTTGCAACGGCGATTGGGGCAGTTGGAAAAATGCGAATTGAACACGCTGCGCTGGCGGTTGTTTGGCCGGGCGGCGGTGTGGAGTCGCGCGCACGGCAAACCCACGCTCAAGCTGGCGGTGCGTGGCCAGCACCAGCAAAGTTGGTGGCGCGAAATCCTCACCAAACTCACGGCTTTGCCCAACTGCAATGCAGTTGACTCGCTGCAAGCATGAACCTGCCAATCTTACTCAATATGATCGTTCAACTGAATCGTTCCGGCTAAGGGCCATTCAGGTCAGTCCTAGAAAAGTGACATTTTGGGTTTGACGCGGTGTCACTGCGGTGGGTGAATTAGTGTTTGGAGATGGGCCGGCGGCGACCGGGTTGGAAGCCGAACCGAATCAAGCGCAATCTGGTGTGACTGGAGAGCAGGAATAATGCATGAACAAACTGAAATGTCATATTTCTAGG
>CAIMLG010000211.1 GCA_903842235.1 uncultured Verrucomicrobia subdivision 3 bacterium | reverse complement strand
GACTCTCACCCACGAGCGCAACCACCTTCACGGGCTGCTGCGGTGCATCTTGACACTGTTATTATATTTGAGGAATAACGGTTCCTCACCGGCAGAAAGTGAAAGTAGATACTGCCATGAAAAAAAACTGCTGGCGGCGGCATTGCCGACGCTAGCCGACTTGGAACGGGAAGTGGTGGCCGAATACCGGGAATTAGGCCGCCAAGAGCTTGCCCGTCGCCTGCAAGCCCTCGCCGACCAGACCGGCGAGGTTTTTCCCCCTGCGCCAACGCCAGCGACGCCCGCTGACCCTGCGCACTGAACTGGGGGAGGTGCACTAGCATGCAATTTAAAGCCACGGTAATGTTGTCGGGTTTGAGGGTGCAAGGAGTTCCAAGTTTTAAGTATAAATAGTAACGCACCCTTTGGCGGGTGTTTTTACCGTTTTGCAGTTCCGGCCAAAGCCGGGAAATCAATACGGGTCTTTAGTGCGCTCTGCGCACCTGGCTTTCGCATTCACCGTGCGTTCCAACGCGGCGCGGTATAAATGCAGCGCGTGGACATCATCACGGCCCCTGGTGACGTTCTTGCGAATACTGGCGCAATAACCAGCACCAAACCCCAGCGCCATCATCTTGCCTTCAAGATCGGTGATGGCTTGCCCCAAATTCAAACCGGTGTGCCGGTCGCGGCTGGTTTCCTGTCGGGTGTTTTTGGCCGCCCAAAAACCACGCTGCCGAAATACGGCCGTAGCGCTGCCAGACGGTTGCAGCGTGCCGGCATCAATGCCGCGCCAGTAGATTGCCTCGAAATAGCCAAGCAACCTGTCCAGATGCCTGTCTGTGATCGCTGGCGACGTGCTAGAGCGACAGCCAGTGACAGTTTGCAGCGCGTCGCGGTAATCATCATCTGCCAGCCCGGCTTCACGCTGGGCGCGCTTCAAAAGAATTTGTTGCGGGCGGGATAGCATGAATCAGGCTTGAACCAAATCCGCCGATTCTGTGCGGCGAGAAAAACTTGTTTGAAATTGCGGCAAGGGCCGAACATTCCTGGACGATGCCGGTTCAATTTGCTCTCGCGGCGGTTCGATAGGCGATATGGCGCGGCCCTTGGCTGAGGGTTTATTGGCTATTTCCAGCGTGCGTTGCAACATGGTGTCCGAGGGAATAACTGATTCTTTCATGGCCGTGCGAACATCTTCCGTGCTGCAATCATTGCGCCCTGACCGAAGGGCAATATATTGCGCCCGTTTGGCAATTGAATCCACCGCCGACAGATAGCGCGCCGAGGTTCGCGCGTAGATTGCCAGGGCTTTTAAAACCGCTTCACTTGCTTCTGGCAGCACGGCCCGGCTGACGGCTATTAAATCGGAAGTTTCCAGTTCGCTGGGCAAGAATTCGTAGTGGCCAATCCGGCCGGTAAGCTGGGCCGAATTCCAGCCTGTTTTTTCTATGACTTTTTGCGTCATGATAAATTGCGGGGTAGAAACCATGCAGATCGGAACTCCCGCATTGGCCATCGCCATCACCCAAGTAATCCGCCCCGGAAAGCCATAGCGGTAATTCCCCTGGGGCCAGAGCCGTTGGGCTTCATCCAATACCAGAAGAATATCGCCCGTCAGCAAGACGGATTCAACCTTGTCACGGATTTCGGACGACTTATATTTGAGAAAATTTCCCAAGCCCAAGCCACGGGAAATGGTGCGGTAAAAGGTGGCATCGTCATTTCCGGCCGGGACTTCGACAAACCGCGCTTTGCCGGGATGCTGCAAACACCAGGCGCGGGCCGAAAATGATTTCCCCATACGGGCATTACCTTCCACCAACGAGAGGCTCCGACTATGGAGGGTATAGTCCAATGTGTCGCAAACCTTTTTCCCCAGCGCCGTCACCACCACTTTAGATTTCTCCTGAATCCATTGCTGCTGACACTCACGCAACACATTCAGCATGTCGGCAAAATACCAAGGAGAAACAGCTTCAAACTGCCATTCAGGATTAAGGCACATTTCCGCCAGTTCACGTTCCAACTTGTGCGGATTGCGGCATTCAAGTTCTGGCATTCCTTCCATAGCAGCGCTGTAGCACAGTTCGCGCAGGGCGGCGACGGGGTAGCTTGACGGCTGTTTTTTTGCCGCCGCTTGATCGCGGGAATCTTGCTCGGCCAACTCAGCCTGGCGATTGTCATCAATCATACCGGAGCGATAAATGGCGTCGTCTGCCATTGCCATAAGGTGGCGCGAACGCTCTGCCGATTGGTGAAGACGCTCATGTTTTGAGTGGTATAACTCGGCAAGATCATGTTGCGTTTCGCCGTAAAGCGGGAACCGGCGACGCAATTTTGCTGGCAGTTCAAAACGGATGGCTCGAATCTCCTCAGCAGAATAATTTTGCGCTTTAGTCTTGCCCGACTTCAGCATGGTTGGCGTGCCGATGCGATCCGGGTAGCGGACAATCAAGTCCTTTGCCAGCGCTGCCAGGCCACCGGCTTGATTCGAGAGAAATTGAACGAACCAAATCAATTCCCGGTCGGTTTTGTCATCAATCAGCGCACAGCGTTTGGCCACCAGGTTGGCCATCAGGCCGCGCTCAAATTCCGGGCGGCTGGCGTAGCGGTTTTGGTAAAAAACAGAATCATCTTTGGCGGTGCGAGTTGAACTCATTTGACATCCTTTTCATTGGCCGGTTTCAGGGAGTTGTTTTTTGTCTCGGGTTCACCGTTCAAAAAATCGGACAGGAAACGGGCATCCTCCGGTTGTAAATTTTCTTGAGCACGCTCCGGCACGGAAATGCCAGTGCGCTGGGCGAAGCGTTGCGCCTGGCTGCGCTGACGCTGCCGGCGCGTCGCCTTTTCGCCAAGATCATTTTTCTGCGCGGTGATTTGCTCGCCCAATTCCACGGCCTGAGCCGCCACCAACAATTGCCGCTGGGGCAACGGGAATTTAGTTTTGAGGACGTTATAGCGCGTCTTCAGATGCGATGCCTGGCCCTCGACCCGAGCCAGTTCCCGGCCCAATACGCCGGACTCAGGCGCAATCAGACTTTCCAGCGCGTTCGGGTGCTCTGACCGTTGCACGCAAATCGGGTTTGTCCGGTCGGTATCCGTGATGACGGCGGTTTCGGGATGCTCTGGATCAAACCACGCCAGGACTTCACGGCCAATCAGGTGCGCAATTTCCTGCCCGCGATAATTGAATTTCGTTTTGCCAACTTGGATCGTGACCCCATTGGTGGTGACTTGCGCCCGGCGTTTATCATGGGCGAGCAAGTAACGCAGCCCGGCGCTAAACTGCATTGGCGGATTACTATGGTTCATATGGGCCTCGAAAGCTTGATCGGGCGACATCCCGGCCAGAATATGGCCTTGCTGCGGTTCGGCGTTGTATTGCGCCGCAAGCTGGCCAATGCGCAGATTCCATTGAGCCAGCGAGTAAAAGTATTTGGAAGGATGGACTTTTCTGGCGGCCACCTCAGCCATTTGCTTGCGCAGGGATTCCGGCGCATCCTTCATTTCCATGCGGCCGCAATAGCCCGGCTCGGCTTCGGCAATGTCTTGGAACATGCCGCCGATGCGCTCAACAACCTTGGTGCGCGGGCGAATGGCGTGTTTGAACGTGATGCCAAATTCCCGCAAACCCTGGCTGATTTCGGCAAAGCCAAGAGCATCAGTTTTGCCCTTAATCAGCGATGCGGTTTTCCAGATACCACGCTCAAAATAGAGCATTTCCGGCACGCCAAATTCGCCAAACACGTGTGTGCAAAGGCTGCGGATGGTCAACGAAGAATAGGATTTGTGCGGTTCCAAGGCCCAGCCAAGAATCCGCAGTGACCGAAAATCAATGAACAAAATCACCTGGCCGCGCGTGAGGTCAAACCAACCCTTGCCATCCGGGATATAGAAATAGGTGTTCAGCGTGAAGTCATCACCAGAGATGCACTGCAACGAGGAGATGCCTTCGTAGCTGCGCGTGACGTGTCCCTTGATGGAATCAAACGCCCGGTTGCCCCGATACATCACCGTGAGATTTTCCACTTCTGACGCCACGCAATCCATCACGGAAGCGGGCACATGGGATTTCTTGGCCGCCCGCCCGGCATAGCGGACCACGACGTCCGGCGAAAAGCCCTGGCGCAATAAATCGCGCCAGGCCGGGGCGATGTCACCGCGATAATAGAATACGGCGCGATGCACCAATAAATCACGGTCGTTTTCCGGCAAGGCGAAGTAGGCACCGTTTTCAGCGCGGCCATCGCGAAGCACCTTCACATCGCCAGCGGATTTTTCCAGCGCGGCCAGCTTGCGCTTCCAGGCAATCCACAACGCATCGCGCGACGCGGCCAGGAAGGTTGCCCGCGCCGAGAGATATTGACGGACGCGCCGTGCGGCAGATTTTTCCGATTCCCCGCAATTGACCAGAGACGCGAATTTTTCCAGCGCCAGTGTCCAGACGCCGGCGCACTCGGCTGGATTTGGCGCGTGCGGGTTGCTACAGCCGGCAATAAAACTTTCCAACTCCGCAAAATCATTGGCCAGGGCTTTGGATACAACGGCGGCGGGAATGTCTTTTGGCTTCAAACGATCTGGCAGATAGATTTCCAGCCGGTTCCAATCTTCCGCCCCGTTGTCGCGGCGGATCGTCCGCATGAACAATTCGCGCCAATAGCGGGTCGTGATCTGGTTTCCAAATATCCGCCGGTAATCTTCTACGCCTGTCGCATCCATGTCTGCCGAGGTAATTCTTTTATCATGCTGCCGAAATAGCCAAGGCAGCAAGGCAGTGCGCAGTTTGGTTGCCGATTGGATTTCGCCCTCGGAAATTTTATCCAGGGGAATTAACGGCTGCCATTGCTGGCGGGGCATGGAAAATAGGGCATCAATCGTGCGGCAGCGCTGCTGCGTTGCTTTAGCGGCCAAGCGATTACGCAAAGGCGCGGGCATTTGTTCAACTGACCACACCGAGGCCTCATTGCCAGCCACGACGCGCACCCCAACCGGACTCACCGTTCGCAAGTGCCACTGCACCGCCTGGCGCTTCATAGCCAAAGCAGCGGCGATTTGCGAGACGGTAAAGGATGGCTGGGAAATACCCATGATTTTTCAGAACCCACTATTGACTTCTATCCGGCTGACTTGAATTTCCAATTCCGAAATCCGCTTATTGATTTCCTCTGGTTTAAATTTGCTAAACGCCGCAGATAAACGGCCAACCTGACTCATGAAGGTTCCCATATTATTTGCCCCGTTTTCGATGGCTTGCGCAGCCGTATTCAAATCAACTTGATGGCCAGCGATTGCCGAGACATCCGCGCGCATTTTTTCTGCGGCAGCCGGAGCCACATTGCCGCCAGATAAAAATGTGTCGACAGTGGTTCGATCATCGCGCAGCGCGGAAACGGCCCGGGACTGGCCAAGATCAGATTGCACCCCTCTCTCCTTAATAGCATTCGTTGCCTTGGTTTCAGCAATTTTGTCCACCAAATCTTGAACGGAATCGCGGTTTTTTTGCATGGACTGCCGATGGTAGTCCACGTCGGACTTGGCGGTTTCTTCGGCAACTTCCAAATCTGCTCTTTTCTTTTGCGCCCGCGCTAAGTCTGCTTTGCCGGACTTGATGTCAATTTGCGCGCCTTCATACGTCGCCAGATTGACGTCGCCAGATGTGCCGAAATCATGGCGCGGGACATACCACGTGGTTCCTGAACGCGACATATAGGTAAACATTTCCGAAAGACTCGTGGTGCCGCTTTTGTCTCCGGTGTCTTTTTCGTAGGCAGCCACCAACTTCTGAATGTTAGCTTCGTTTACGCCCGTATCCCGCAACGCCTTTATCGTTTCTTCACCGGCTGAAATTTTCCGTTGCGCCTCTTCGATTTTAGTGTCGTTCGCAGCCTTAGCTCCGGCGGCGGATTTGTATTTTGATTCGATTGTCGGCACGGAAGATTCCTCGTTGCGCAAGGCAACCTGCTTGCTGAATAACTGCCGATAGAGTGCAACCTCCTCAAGCTTATCCTGTGCTATCATCCGCAATGCCCGCTGCCGCTCGTAATCAATATCAAGCTGTTCTTTCATCTTGAGCGCAACGGCGTGGCTGACAACCCCGTGCTGTTCCATTCCATCAATATTCTGTGCGGCAATCGTATTGCGGCGGCTCATTTCGGCTTCGTCAATGTTCACGGCGGTTTTCAAAACCGCTTCCGCCAAGCGTTCGGCCTGCGCAATGGCATCGTGCGTATTGCGTAAAAAATTATGATGAAAAACCCGTTCGGCTATTTCAGCGCGTTCCAATGCCTCCCTTTGATTGTCAATCGCATGGCTGTGTTCCGCATCAACATCCGTCAGGGCTTCCGAAATTTTTCTGGCCTGCTCTTTTTCCTGGTTAATCTTCGCAATGGCAGTTTTCAGCATTTCAATCCCCCCCAGCAGCAAGAAGGTTGCCCCCAGCATCGGTTCCGTGGCCGCCGCGAATCCAGCTTCCATCAGGGCCGCACCACCGGGAACCTCTGATCCCATCACGCGCGCGAGCTTGCGGAAAGAGCCTGACGACATTTCAGCCCCCTCGCCCGTCTTGCCTAGAATTTTAGCTGCCGCTTCGCTGGAAACATTTATCACGCCCATTTCTTTGGCCAAGCCGATTCCAGCCAAATCCGCGCTGGCAATTGATTCGCGCACTTTTTCAAGTTGCTCGTTAAGATCGGCCAGTT
This sequence comes from uncultured Verrucomicrobia subdivision 3 bacterium, assembly GCA_903842235.1. GTDB lineage: Bacteria > Verrucomicrobiota > Verrucomicrobiia > Limisphaerales > UBA11358 > UBA11358. Next base: position 17,456 of record CAIMLG010000211.1, on the reverse strand, counting down.
CGGTGACATCGCCAAGGGCTTTAGCCTTCCCAATAGCCCGCTCCAGGGCGGCTATCGTTTCCTGTGCGCCGAGCAACTCCGACCGGGTCCTTATGGTAATATCTATATCCGACATGTTATTTCGGGGTTAATGAATTTCGTTTCTCCACAAACGCGGTGTAGCTTTCCACCGGCACCCGCCAAAGCGCCTTGCGCTTTTCAATGCCGGCCGGTTTGAAGGTGCGGATGAATTCCAAAAGCTGGTCGGGGGTGACTTTTAACCGCGTGGCCAATTGTCCCACGGCGGCCTTGGGCATGGGAAAACAATCTCGCCGGCCGGAAACATCAATTGCGGCCAGTTGCCCTTCATCAATCAAATCGGCGATATGCCGGCCTGACACCCCCAAGCGATTTGCCACCTCAGCCACCGTCAAAACCAATTTGGCTTTCGGGGCTGTCTTGGATCGCTTGGTTTTTGACGAGGCCATATCAAAAGACTGGGGTTAGGCAGACCAAAAAGCTAAAACCGAAAATCCCGCCAGGACGCGTTTTGCACATGAAACGCGGTAGAGGTTGCGGAAATTGCCGCCGGACGCTGCAATAGGCAATTGCAGCGCAATGCAGCCAAATAAAATTGCACACCATCAAGCCAATGAGCATCTCGAAATGCGATTTCGCCGAAACCGCCTTGGCCAATTGGGAAAAGGTTGGCACGTTCATCGGATAGCCTTGGGTTTGTAGAGCTTTAAATTGACCGGCAGCGCCTGGGCCGCCAGGAAGGTGCCCTGACAAGGCAACCGAATCAGCAAGCGCCGGGCATCAACTGAAACAAAACATCTGCCGGCCACCGGCTGCACGCGGCCAACGTCCGCAAAACGCGCCGGGGCCTTTCCAGTTTGGATAATATGCCGGGCCACCAGCGGGGGACAAAGTGGGCTACTGGCGAATTGCATCCAACCGGCCGCCGCGCTGCCGGTTTGCACAATTAGCTTTTCAACCTCCCGCGCCGCCGGGGCAGACAAACGCACGTTTTCAAAAGGCGAGCGCCGGCCGCCCTTGGCCGGCTTGGGTTTCAATCCCGTCAGGCCCCGCGCCACAAATTGTTTTCGCCAGCGCCAGAGCGTCGGTATGGATGCCCCAACCATTGCCGCCGCCTTGGCCGCGCCCCGGTCTTTCAACCGGTCAAAACTTTGCAGCGTGGCCAGGCGTTGCCGCGCGATGGCCGCCGGGGAAAATGAAAGCCGCGCGCCAGTGGGAGCTGACCAGCGCGCGACGAGTGCCGATTTAGTTAAAGGGCTGGCGTCCAGCTTTGACTCGGCAAAATCTGTTTTTTGGTTGGCTCCCATGATATTCAGGTGCTTGATCTAAAAACCAGCGCGGCGGGCACGCAACCAGCCAGCGGGGTTATACCCACTGGCTGGCGCAGCGCTTGCGCGGGCGGCAAACAACCCGCTCGCCGGGGATGAAAGACCCGGCGGGCGTTTCCCGCCCCATTCAGGGCGGAAAGCGGAAAGGTGATGGAAGGTTCAGCCTTCATTCATGATCCTGACAATATTGGGACACCGGTTAATCACCGACTGCCAAGCCTGGTCGAAGCTGCCGCCTCGGGCGGCCTGTTCCGCTTGCGCCAATTCACGCAAGGTTTTGCCCGCGTAGAATGCAGCGGTTGAAGTTTGGGCCGGGGCGCTGGCGGGAGCATCAGCAGCCAGGCAATTAAACAAATCCGGCTGGGTTTGCCGGACATAGTTCCAGGCCTCGTTAAAAGTCCATCCCTTCTTGGCCTGGATTTGATTGGCGATTTCCAACGCCTTAGCGCCAGCCTGGGCGGGAGTCATAACGGTTTCCTCAGCGGGTGGCAAAGCCCGGTTGGTGATCGGCCGGCCGCCCTTGTTATTGGCGTCGTTGGTCAGCGTGAGGCCCGCCAGCCGCAACGGGCGCACCCGCGCAGGCGGCTGGCCGCCATGCAAAATCTGGCAATCCTCGGGATCATATTCCGTGCTGAAAAACCGATACTCGCCGCCATCCGTCGCCGCCTGGCCGATGGTCGTCCAGCGGATTTGGCCAAATGGAATGCCCTGCCGGTTTTCCAGACGCAGCAGCCAGCCATAGGCGACGGTTTCCTTGTCGGCCTGATGCTTGAAGTGTTCATGGTCAATGAGCATCCCGGGGAACTCCTCGCCGCGCTGCCGCTGGTAATCGGCGGCTTCCTGGTTGAACCGGTTGACGATGCTGGTGGCGGCAATTGTATCAATTACCTGAATTACGCCCCCTGCCACATTGGGATGTTCGCCGGGCACTTCGATCTGATACCAGCCGTCAGTTGGATGAACAAAATCCCGGTTGAGGATGGCGGGTTTCATGAATTGACAAGAGGCGGCGGAAAATTATGCTGGGGCTGACCCGGCTGGCTGTCAGCAGCGACCAGAGCCAGCCGGACGCCAGCGGGTGGCTGTTCATCCGAGTTGGCTTGTTGCGCGGAGAGCATGGCGGCGGGGTTCAAAGTTTGGCCGAAACCGCTTCCAACGCATTCAGAGCGGCCAATAAATCTTCGGCATATTGGACAGCTTCATCGGCGGGCAAATGACGGATGGTGGCGGTTTGGCCGATGGCGGTTAAATCCATGACCAGCTTGGATTCATCCACCGCCCGGATCAGCTTGATCCCGTCAATGAAATGCTCCTTCAGGGAATCTCGCACCTTGCTGCGCGCCCGCGCCATTACTTCCCGCAGACGCGGTGAGAGTTGCTGGCTGATGAAGTCGTGGCAAGCCCCCAGCAAAGCCTTTTGCGCCAGTTCCGTAGCCGCTTGCCGGGCGAGAATGCGCGCGGGCAGCAGGTGGGTGAAAATTTGCAGGCGGGCAATGGTGGCAATCGTCTTGGAATCGTCCAGATCGCCATCCACGGAGAGGCGGGTCAGTTCCGCTTGGGAATCGGCCAGGCGGGCATTCAAACCAGTGTTTTCAGCTTCCTGTTGAGCCATCTTTTCCAGGGCGGCGAAAACGGATTCAGCGGGGGTTTGGGGTTTCATTTTGCGGTTGGGTTGGGGTTGGTTGGGGAGATTTCACGGGTTGACAATTTGCCCGCCAGTTTTAAGCTGAGGGCCAGAGAGTTGATCCGGGTCGGTTAAAGCCGTCTGCCCGACGCTCACCTGGCTGGTGATAGCACGCAGCGCCCGGATAGCTCTCTCTTCGTTGGCAGAAAGCACCCCCGTGACAAATTGGACAAATGATTCCGACAGGGCTTCCGTCGATTTCAAGTGTTCTTGCCGCCGCGCCTCAATGCGCGCCGGCAACAGGCTGGCCAACGCTTGCAGCCGCGCGACTTTGAGTAGGGAGGCTTCATCGGCTAGATCACAATGGGCGGAAAGTTCCGCCAGATAGATGGCGGTTTTTTCGCGCAAGGTTTCCAGTTTGATAAGCTGAACAACCAAATCTTGGTGCGCAGCAATTTGGGATGTTAGTTCGGCTAGGTTCATGTTTGGCGGGATTTCAAAGCTTGGTAACGCTTCATCAGCCGGGCGGAAATTCGCTCCCCGGTTATCACTCGGCGCAAATGGGACATATCGCAGCCCAATTCACCCGCCGCCGCCACGAGTCCGGGGCGGTGAACATATTTTCGCTTGGCAATTCGGCGAGCCATTTTCTAATTCATGGTTTCATGGATGGCGTATTCTGTAAAGCTTTATTTTCAATGATTCAGGAGTCTGGCAAACTGTGTGCGTGGCCAGACAAAATCCAATTTCACAACGCGAGATCGAAATCTGTCATCGCGTCAGAGAAGCCAGGTTAGAAACCAGCTTGTCTCAAGTTGCATTTGCGCGATTGATTGGAATTGATAGCAGCCGACTGGCGAGCTACGAACATGCGCGCGTGCCAATTAGGGCACACTTGGCATTGGCAGTTGCTAAGATTTCAGGCGTGTCGCTTCACTGGCTGGCAAATGGAATAGAGCCGAAAAAAAACGCTTTGTATGTTGATAAGAAATTGCGCGACAGGATACCAGAAAATCAGCTTTTCAGCGAGGCGTTCGATGCCGTTCTAATGCCACTGATAGAACATCAGATTGCAGAGGCGAAAAAAAATACGGGCGGTAAATTGGATACGGAAAAATTCTCTGCGGTTGGGGATGTTGGGCCAGATGATGTTGTCAATTTAATCAATCAACAACTGCGAAAAATCGCTTGGGAGACACCACCGCATTTGTTTCAAGAATTATATTCCCTTGTCTATTGGGCGATGTGGAATTTTCGCCACAACAACGCCAGTCTGATCGAAAAGTTTTCGGGTGTTTCTGAGGCGCAAAAAACGTCTGCCGGGGAAATTGCATATCAAGGCTTGACCGATGTTTCCACTATTGGTAATATTCCAGGCGTGAAAGAGAAATTGCCGGCATTATTAAAACGCCTGAATGAAGCCACAAAGGAACGCGGGGCAAAGACCGCGCTGGCGAAATTCATGGACGTTAAGCTGCCGAAAGTTTCTCAATGGCTGTCTGGCACACATAAGCCAAGCGGCGAAACCACGCTTCAGTTGCTTCACTGGGTCGAGCAGCAAGAGCGTCAAAACTAAAAAGCCCTGGCAGAGTTACGACCTCCGCCAGAGCCGAAAGACCCGAACCATGAAGAACAGTTATGAAAAACACAGCCCGAGTCCGCAAGCACGTTGCCACCAAACACGCGGTTTCACAAGTGCAAACCCCCGTCAGTCCATTCCAGGCCAAGTGCCGCCGGGGAGTGGAGCTCAACGCCAAAGAAGGCGTTAAACCGGGGGAATTCAGCCGGAAACGGTTCCCGGATTATTCAGAATTTCTCTTGCCGACCTCCGATGGCCAGCCAGCCTGTCTGGCGGTTTTTGAGCGTGAATCGGGCGTGCCTTTGACCAAAATACCCCTGACGGATGGGGAGTTTTATGAGTTGCAGAAACGCCGGATACAACCTGGCGGACGCTTGGAGAATTTTGTCGCTGAAGCAATCCGGCACAAGCTCTACGCGCCAGCGGAGGACGGGATCACCGAATTGGAGCAGGCCACGGCGCAAAGCAATGCGCTGATGCAATTGCTGACGGATAAGTTTGAACATCTCGCCAGGTTGGACGGAAGTCATTTTGAGGGGTCAGAGGTAAACCGCCTGGTGTTTGGAATCAGTGAACTGGCCAAGGCCAGCCAAGCCCGCCTGGATAAATCATACAAACAGGTATTTGCCGCCCTGCATCCCAAGAAACCGGAGGTGGGATCATGAGTGCCAGCGAATCCATCGCTTGGCTAGAGGCTGCCATCGCGCGCGAACGCGCGGTGGCGGCTTCCTGGTCGCTGGCCGGCTGGCCGGGGGATGCCAATCATTACCGGAGAAATGCCGTCAAAGCTATGCGCCTCTTGCAGCGTGTGCGAGAAAAACAACAAACCACCCAATAAAGATATGGATAACGAGAATCTTGAACAGCGGATCGCGAAACTGGAACGCGTCCAACGAAAAACGGTTGAATTTTGCGCCATTCTTTTTGCCAGAATTCATCAGTTGGATAAAAACATGGGGGGAAATCTGGGCCAAATGGCGGATGCAATTAAAGACCCGGCGGGCTTTGACATTGAAGATTTTCAGAAGCAAATCGCCCGCGCCGATTTTAATTTTGATCAAATGAGCGCCACGCTTGCTGACTTGGATCAGCAATAGCTGCCGGTTCATAAAACCAATGAATCTCAGCGGTGACATTTCCCTGGCAGGCTTCGCCAGCCCGTCAAAGATTCTGTTTTGCAGCGAGGGCAACCCGGCGGCACTGCTTGTAGCCCAGAATGCGGGCCGCCGCAAAACCAAGCCGATGCAATTCGCCCAGGCGGAAGCTGCGCTGGCTTGGTGTCGCGGTCACGGTGCGATTCTGGTGTATATGCCCTTGAGTTTGGAAGCCAACTGACTATTTTCAGGCCATGAAGACTTCTAAAATAAATCCCAACCAAATTCGTGAGGGCGTCGCCAATTTCAGCATCGAGTATCGATCCAAAAAAATCCAGGCGGTTGACGGCGGGCCGAACTGCCAGCGATTTATTCGATTGACGGAAATCCCAATGTTTCAAGCCGATCACATTAAGCCGGAAAGGACTGTCTGGCACGAACTTTACAGTGAAGATTTGGTTGACACTAAACACTTCAAAAAGTTTTTGAATAAAATCGGAAAACAATTTCAGTGGAAGGGCAATTTTCGCGACCTTTTCAAGTTGACCGATTTAATGTTTGCGATATGAACTGATTTATGGACTGCTACGGAATCCCCGAGCGCGAAAAGGCGGATTTTTTTGCGCTGCCAAAACATATCCGCCGCGAAGTTCAGCGGTGGATTATTTGGTTGAATAGAATCGAACTGGCAAAGCCAAAATTGCCAGCCATCCGCAAAATTGCAGATGAAAACAAACAGAAGATCGGAACGATTTACGGCAAGCTGACCGTGTATCGGAAATACGGCTGGCGCGGGCTGATCAATCGAGCCAAATATCCTTCGCCGCCGGCTGGGCCATCCTCAATGCCATTCTTGCGCTTCCTGCATGCACTCTGGCTGGCCAACGGTAAAAACTACAAGAATACTCATCTGCAAATCCTAGCGATCTGGAAAGGGAAAGCGCCCATTCCTGGATATGATACGTTGCCCGCTGAGTCGCCTTGGAATGCCTGCCCGGACGGATGGACGTATGGCAATGTCATTTATCACATTAAGACCTTTATAAAAAATTTCCCTGAAGAAAGCGCACAGGCCAGCGGCGGGGATCGAAATTGACGATGCAAGCCCGGAAACGCAGATTGTCAGCGCTCGTGGCAGCGAGTATGTTCGACCTTGTCTGGTCTGCTGGTGATCTCCGACAGCCGACGACAATTTCCCCACCGGATAACCGGATGGCTTGACTTGTTTTCGGATCGGCGGGAGGATGTCGTTGCGCCAGACGTTTCGGACGTATGAGAGACGCCTTCTAACGAAGTCGCACTATTCCCTGGCGTCTTTCGTTTTCGCAAGTTTAGCACTTCCAAAAGAGATGCCCGGCCAAAACAGTTGGCCGGGCGATAGAAGACAGTTGAATCGTATGCGCTTTCACAACACGTTCTACGCACCTAAACCTACGAATGGCCGGTCTTCGGTGGTTGCCGTCAGCACCTAAAGACTATTCCAAAAATTCGGCAAGTCAATCGGGCCACTTGTTATTTTGCACCCATTCGGCAGCGTGGCTGATTTTGTCCTGCAACGCCCCTGCAACGCCCCTGCAATAACCCCCATCTTATGCCGCCGACAGCTTTAGTGCCTATTAATTGGACGCGCAGAAGTTTGAAAACCCTTTGCCGCTTGCACCCCACTTGATCCACGGTGATTCTGTCGCCTTTGGGGTGCAAGTAGTCGTTTTTATTGGCTTTTTAGCGTGTTTTTCTTTGCACCCCCAAAGGCGACACGCTTCAGGAAACCCGACATTTGAAAACCCTTAAAATCATGCGAAGTAGTTGATTTTACTGATATTTTCGTGTGTTTCCACCTATTTCCCCTATTCCCGACAACATTACCGTGGCTTTAAAGCAAGCAAAGCGAGTGGTGCATCCGGCAGGACTTGAACCTGCAACATTTTGATCCGAAGTCAAACGCTCTATCCAATTGAGCTACGGATGCGTAAACCAAATACTAATCCCCGGCCCTCACTGCTTTCGCTGAGGACGGCGGCGGGAGAAACCGCCGACCCGCGAACGAAATCCGTTTTTATCCTCCCCTTTCAACTTCCTGCCGGCCACCGGCTTGGGCTTCCGTTTGGGGTCGATGGTTTTGGGCCGCGATTTCGGCGCCAGCACAATCGGACAACCTTCGTAACCAAACGCCGCCCGCATCTCATCCGCAAGATACTTCTTGTATTGCGGCGTCAACAGCTCGTCATTGTTCACGAACAGCAGAAACGTGGGCGGGGCGGGACTCACTTGCGTGGCATAGAAAAATTTCAGCCGGTTCCCCATGGCACTGACCGGCTGACGCCGCTCCACGGCATCGTGCAAGGTGCGATTCAGAATCGAGGTCGGGATTTTTTGCTGCAATTGCGCCGCCACGTAACGGACCGCTTCCAGCAGCCGATCTAGATTAAACCCGGTTTTGGCCGAGGTGAAAATAACCGGGGCGTAATCGAGAAAGAACAATTTATCCTGCACCCACTGCCCAAACTCGCCCAATGTGGTCAGGGACTTCGCCTGGCCGACCGTCCGTTTCTTCGCTTCCCGTTTTTCAATTTCCTCTTCCCGCGCCTGGCGGACGTCCTGAGTGAATAAATCCCATTTATTAATCACCACGATGCACGCCCGGCGGTTCTCGACGATGAAATCGGCGATCTTCTTGTCCTGCTCGGTAATGCCCGCCTCGGCGTCCACGACCAGCACCGTGAGGTCGCTGCGCGCGATGGAATCCTGCGAGCGCTGCACGCTGAAAAACTCCACTGTGTCATCCACCCGGCGCGTTTTGCGCATCCCGGCCGTATCAATCAAAATATACTTCTGCCGCACGCCCGCCGTGTCCACCTCGAACGGCACGTCCACGGCATCGCGCGTCGTGCCGGGAATCGGGCTGACAATGACGCGCTCGGAATTGGTGAGCGCATTGATGATGGAGGATTTGCCCACATTCGGCCGGCCCACAATGGCAATCTTCAACGGCAAAACCGGACGCGCGACGGGGACCGGGGTTTCGCCTTCCGCCAGCACGGGAGCCTCCGGGACCGCCGCCACCGGCAGCTCCTCGCTCAGCGGGGGCGGCAACAACGCCGCCGCCGCGTTCATCAACCGTTCAATCCCGAGCCCGTGAATGGCGCTGACGGGGAAAATTTTCTCGAAGCCGAGCGCGGCAAACTCATCCGCGTCCTTTTCGGAACTGAAATTGTCCACCTTGTTCGCGGCCACCAACACGGGTTTACCGCTCTCTCGCAGCCGTTGGGCCACGTCGCGATCCAGCGGCAGCGTGCCTTCCCGGGAATTGACGACAAAGACAATCACATGCGCCGCCTCAATGGCCAGCATCACCTGCTCCACCGCCGCCTTGACGATCACGTCCGTGGATTTCTCCCGGCGCAGCAGCCCGATGCCGCCGGTATCCACCAGCGTGTAAGGCCGGCCGTTCCACTCCACCTCCGCCGTCACGCGATCGCGCGTCACGCCCGGCAAATCATGCACGATGGCAATGCGCTTGCCGGCAATGCGGTTAAATAGCGCGGATTTGCCGACATTGGGCCGACCGACGATGGCGATGAGTCCTGACATGCCTATATAATAGAGGAGAATTTCGCCTGCGGAAATCACATTATTTCACCACCTCAGATTCCCCCCCCATATCCGATCCGCAGGCAAGCTGGTCCGAAAATTGGTTTGGCTCAGACAGGCTCCCTTTCCCCATCAAAATCCCAACTTCACCGAACGACTCGACATCCCCGCGAGATTTTGAAAAAATCCCTGCCAATGAAACAAGCTATCGTCACGCTGGACATGGAAGGCGTGCTGACGCCGGAGATCTGGATCGCCGTCGCCGAAAAGACGAAGATTCCGGACCTCCGCCGCACCACCCGCGACGAGCCGGATTATGACCAGCTGATGAATTACCGCATCGGCATTCTCGACCGGCACGGCATCAAGCTGTCACACATTCAGGAAGTCATCGGCTCCTTGAAACCGCTGCCGGGCGGAAAAGAATTTCTCGATGAACTGCGCGCCCTGGTGCAGGTCATCATCCTGTCCGACACGTTCGAGCAATTTGCGCAGCCATTGATGCAGCAGCTCAACTGGCCCACCCTGTTCTGCCACCGGCTCATCGTGGAAAATGACCGCATCGCCGGCTACCAGTTGCGGCAGCCCAACCAGAAGCAAAAATCCGTCGCCGCGCTGAAATCACTAAATTACCACGTCATCTCCGCCGGCGATTCCTACAACGACACCGCGATGCTCAGCGAGGCGAACGTGGGCTTCCTCATCCACGCGCCGGAAAAAGTAAGACAGGAATTTCCGCAGTTTCCAGCCGTGGAAAGCCATGCCGAGCTGCTGCAGCTCATCAAGGGAGCCCTGTAATGCCCACCAACAAAGGCTCGTTCAAGATTTTTACGCTGGCGGGCATCAGCGTTTTTGTCCACTGGTCGTGGTTCTTGGTGGCGATTTATTCGATCCAATATCGCAACCAGGCGTATTCTTCCACCCTGGGGAATGCGGCCGAGTATCTCGCGCTGTTTCTCATCGTGCTGACCCATGAGTTCGGACATCAACTTGCCTGCCGTTCCGTCGGCGGCACGACGCATGATATCGTGCTCTGGCCGCTGGGCGGCGTCGCCTACGTCTCGCCCCCGCAACGCCCCGGCGCCCAGCTCTGGAGCATTGCCGCCGGCCCGCTGGTCAATGTCATTTTGATTCCCATCCTGAGCCTCCTGCTCTTTCTGGCGGGCGGGCATTTGACGCTGGATGGCAGCGAGCCCAATCAATATGCAGCCTTCCTCAACAATATTTGGATTCTCAACCTAGTCCTGCTCGTTTTCAATTTGCTGCCGATTTATCCGCTCGACGGCGGACAAATCCTCCGCTCGCTCCTGTGGTTTGTCTTTGGCCGGGCGGACAGTTTGCTGGTGGCGAGCATCTTCGGCTTCGCCGGGGTGGCCGGATTAATCGGGCTGGCCATCTGGGCGCAATCCATTTGGATGGGCATCATGGCGGCTTTCATTTTGATGAATTGTTGGGGCGGCCTGCGCCAGGCGCAAGCGCTCGCCAAGATCGCCAAAATTCCGCGCCGCGCCGGCTTTGCGTGTCCCGCCTGCAAATCGGCGCCGCCGCTCGGTGCCGTCTGGCGTTGCAGCCGATGCGGCGGGGCGTTTGACACCTTCGAAACGCAGGCCGCCTGTCCGCACTGCAGCACCCAATTTAACCAGACCCATTGCCTCGACTGCGGCACCTCGCACCCCCTCAGCGAATGGTGATTCCGGCACGGGAAGCCCAAGGCCAACCCCGTTAAATTGAGGCGGCAACCGCTGAGGGTATTCAGCGGCAACGGTGACGTTTTAAGCGAAGGGGTTTTTGTCTTCCTTAGGCTCGGCGCGGTTGAGAAACATTGGACTCAGGAAGAGATAGACCCAGCCGATAATGAGGTGCATGCCGAAGGCAAAGCAGAATTGCACCAAGTCAAATGCCCCCAGTTCGTAGAGCAGGAGCGCCAAAGCAACCAGCAGCGCCCCCGGCATCAGCGCGGCGGCGGAAAGTTTCCAGCTGGCGCGAAAAGTCAGGTCGCGGTTCACAAAAAAGCAAACGAGCCAGACCGGCAGAAAATACATCGTGGCCAGAATGGCCCAAACCAACAGCAGGCCAAAAAACGTCCCCATGGCCACCAGCGCCAGAATTTCCGGCGACCACGCCCCCCAGGCTGGCCGGGCCTCGCGCTGGTTGGCCGCAATAACATAACCACGGGAATAATACAGTTCGCTTTCGCCAAACAGGGAAAAGATGAGAACTGAGTCGCGGCCAAACTCAAATTGAAAATCGGCCGGCGACCGCAGCCGACCGCCGTGTTCCAGATCCACGCTCAAAGCGAGCAGTGGATTCTCCGCCAGCAGCACCGGAGCATCATCTTGCCAGGCTAGCTGGCCGGCCCGGATTTCGCCGCCGTCCGGCAACTGGCTGATGGCGGCGTCAACGGCGGGGAAAATTCCGTCCGTGAGAAACCAGACGACGGAGGCCGTGGCAATCAGCGCAAAAATCGCCTGCACCACCAAGAGCCGCTCAAACGAAGCGCGGGCAAAAGCCGCCACGCCGCGCGGCGTGATGGGTTCCCAGGCGAAAGTCGGTTCAGTGAACACACTCACCCGACGGAGGCTGCCAGAAATCAAACCGTAAATCAGCTTTGTTTTTCAGGAGCCGGCGACTGGCCCGGCAGGGGCGCGTGAATCACCGGCACCGGATAACGCAATTTCATGACATCGTCCACGAGCACCTCGACATAATAAGTGCCGGCGGTCTCAAATTTGACGTTGCCGAAAAACATCACGTTGGTCGCACTCATCGCGGGATCGCGCAGTTCAAACTTCATTTCCCCCTTACTCACCACGGTGATCTGATCCGGGGCGATGAGCCGGACATTTTCGTTAAACTGGCCGATGCCGGCGGCCCAGCGGTTAAAAATACAGATGCGACCAGCCACGATGGGGATTTGCGGCACGCGCATGACATTGACAACCCCAATCAGAAAAAGATTACCGTTCACTTCCTGGCGAACTTCTTCACACAGGAGCGAGCACTGGAGGTCGGGAAGGATTCGGGTGGCTTGCATATATAAATGGGGATCCATTCTGAACCAGAATCGGGGGATGTCAGGGAAAAAATGGGATTTTTGCAATCCAGCGCCCGAGAATTTTACATTCGGGCGCTCGGCCAGCATCGGCAAGGCTTCCGAATTTCAAAAATCTCCAATAAAATCTTAAATTACCGCACTTGCCAGAAGCCAGACATTGGCTTAATTTGTCTTTATGCAAACAATATTTGCAAAACCTAGCGAGCCACCGGCCAAAAGCGGAGGCGGCCATGGTTCTGAAAATTCACCCCCCGTTGCTCCCGCAGAAACCGGCCAAGGCAATCGCGCCTTGGTGGACGCCCTGACCAATTCACGGATCTACCGCGACTACGAGCGGGCCTTCAGCGACATGACCGGTTTACCGGTTGCGCTCCAACCGGTCGAGACTTGGCAGTTGCCCCATCATGGCAAGCGTAATGAGAATGCTTTTTGCGCGTTGATTTCAAAAAAAAGCCGGGCGTGTGCCGCCTGCCTGCAAGTGCAGGAACACTTGTGCCAGAAGGCCGCCAATGGTCCGGAGACCGTGGTCTGCCCGGCGGGTCTGAGCGACAGTGCGGTGCCGGTTCGCATGAGCGACCAGCTGGTGGGCTACCTCCAGATCGGCCAAGTGTTCCGAAAAAAACCAACCCCCGCTCAATTTGAAAAAGTGGTCAAGCTAGCCGAAACCTGGGGAGTGGAGGTGGATCGCGAAACGCTGCGAAAAGTCTATTTTTCCAGCAAGGTAATCACCCAGAAAGAACATGATTCCATCATCAAACTCCTGACAATTTTTGCCCAGCATCTGGCAATGCTGAGCAATCAGGTTTTCATCCAGCAGGAAAATGCCGAGCCGCCGGTGATCACCAAGGCCCGCTCCTACATCCACGAACACCAAACCGAGGAATTGTCTCTCGGCCAGGTAGCGAAGGCGGTCAATATGAGCAGTTACTACTTCTGCAAGATGTTCAAGAAGGTTACCGGCATCAATTTTACCGATTACGTCGCCCGGGTGCGGATTGAAAAATCCAAAAACCTGCTCCTGAATCCGAACCTGCGCGTCAGTGAGATCGCCTTTGAGGTCGGATTCCAGTCGCTCACGCATTTTAACCGCGTGTTCAAGAAAATTCTGGGCCAATCTCCGACCGACTACCGGGCCCAGTTGCTGGGCCACTAATTAACCGCCCCCTCGTCCCACGCTGCGCCGCTGCGCTGGCCGCTTTTCTCAGCTTGAGAAACCTCCAGCGAATTTTTCCCCATCAGCCTTGGAGGAAACCAGCCCAAAAACCTCTTCTGCAATCACCTTCCGTTGCGGGGTAAACGACCATAAACGGCTGCTCCTAAAATCTTGAAGACAATTTATGGGGATGATTTAACAAGAGTTGTGAAGTGCTTTAATCCGTTCACTGCCATTTTCATGGCGGTAAGCACATATTTTACTCCTTATGACGACCCATTCAACTTCCAGCACCCAATTTGAACCCGCCCACGATATTTTACACCACAGCACCCGTCGCCCGCTAGATCCCATCTTTTCGCCCAAATCGATTGCCGTGATCGGCGCCACGGAGACCGTCGGCAGCGTGGGCCGCACGATTTTGGATAACTTGATCAAAGGCGGCTTCGCCGGCGACATTTATCCGGTCAACCCCAAGCGTCCGACCGTCCTTGGCCTCACGGCTTACACCAGCATCTCCACGGTGCCGCAAGTGCCCGACCTCGCAGTCATCATCACCCCGCCGCCGACCGTGCCGGGCATCATCAAAGACTGTGGCGCGAAGGGCGTAAAAGGCGTCATCATCATTTCCGCCGGGTTCAAGGAAATCGGCCCGGTCGGCGTCGAACTCGAACGTCAGGTTTTGGAGGAAGCCAACAAGGCGGGCATCCGCATCGTCGGACCGAACTGCCTGGGCGTGATGGTTCCCGAAAATAAATTTAACGCCACGTTTGCGGCCGACATGGCGCGGCCCGGCAGCGTTGGGTTCATCAGCCAGAGCGGGGCGCTTTGCACGGCAATTCTTGACTGGAGCTTGAAAGAAAACGTCGGCTTTAGCGCCTTCGTTTCGCTCGGTTCCATGCTGGATGTCGGCTGGGGCGATTTGATCCAGTATCTCGGTGATGATCCGAAGACCAAGAGCATCGTCATTTACATGGAAAGCATCGGCGATGCCCGCGCTTTTTTATCCGCCGCCCGCGAAGTGGCGCTGACCAAGCCGATCATTGTCATCAAGCCCGGCCGCACCGATGCCGCCGCCAAAGCCGCCGCCTCGCATACCGGCTCCCTCACCGGCAGCGATGAAGTGCTGCAAGCCGCCTTCCAACGCGTCGGCGTGTTGCGGGTGGACACGATTTCCGAATTGTTCGACATGGCGGAAGTGCTCGCCAAGCAGCCGCGCCCGAAAGGTCCGCGGCTAACCATCGTGACCAACGCCGGCGGCCCGAGTGTGATCGCCACCGACATGCTCATTGGCAGCGGGGCCCAACTCGCTGACCTCGCACCCGAGACGATGGAGGCCTTCAACAAAATCCTCCCGCCCACTTGGAGCCACAACAATCCAGTGGACATCATCGGCGACGCCAAGCCGGAGCTTTATGCGAAATCGATCGAGATCGCTTCCAAAGACCCGAACACCGACGGCATCCTCGTCATTCTCACGCCGCAGGCGATGACCGATCCGACCGCCACCGCCGAATGTCTGAAGCCTTACGCGCATATTCCCAACAAGCCCGTCATCGCGAGTTGGATGGGGGCCGACATCGTCGCCAAAGGGGAAGACATCCTCAACGCCGCCTCCATTCCCACGTTTAAATATCCCGACCGCGCCGCAAAAGCCTTCTACTACATGTGGAGCTACAGCGAGAACTTGCGCCAGCTCTATGAAACCCCGGCGACGGCTCCGGAAGAGGAGCATGGCGAGATTGACCGCGAGAAAGCGACGGCCATCATTACCGAAGTCCGCAAATCCGGCCGCACCCTGCTCACGGAATTTGAATCCAAGAAGCTGCTGGCGGCTTACGGCATCCCGACCGTTGAAACCCACATTGCCACGACCGAAAGCGACGCCGTCAAGCAAGCCGCGCGCCTCGGTTTCCCCGTGGTGCTGAAGCTGCACTCCGAAACCATCACACACAAGACCGATGTCGGCGGGGTGCAATTGAATCTCCGCACCGCTTCCGCCGTCCGCCAGGCCTACAAAGCCATCGAAAGCTCCTGCACCAAGAAAGTCGGCGCGGAACATTTCCAAGGCGTGACGGTGCAACCGATGATCAAGCTTGATGGCTATGAAATCATCATCGGCAGCAGCCTGGACCCGCAGTTTGGCCCCGTCCTCCTTTTCGGCACCGGCGGCCAATTGGTGGAAGTGTTCAAGGATCGCGCGCTCGGCCTGCCCCCGCTCAATGCCACGCTCGCGCGGCGGATGATGGAACGCACCAAGATATACACCGCCCTCAAAGGCGTGCGTGGCCGCAAGGCAACCAACATCGCCGCCATCGAACAGTTGCTCGTCCGCTTCAGCCAGCTGGTGGTTGAACAGCCGTGGATCTCGGAAATTGACATCAATCCGCTGCTCGTCTCCTCCGAACGCATTTTCGCGCTCGATGGCCGCGTGGTCCTGCACCCCTTGGACACGCCGGAAGACCAGCTCCCTCATTCCGCCATCCGGCCCTATCCCGTGCAATACGCCACGCCGTGGAAGATGAAGAACAAAGCCCCGCTCGCCATCCGTCCCATCAAGCCGGAAGACGAACCCCTCATGGTGAAATTTCACGAGACCTTGTCGGAAGAGAGCGTTTACAACCGCTATTTCTCCGCCTTGAAGCTCTCGCAGCGCGTTGCGCACGAACGCCTGACCCGCATCTGCTTCAACGACTATGATCGCGAAATCGCCCTCGTCGCCGAACTGCAGGTGACTAAAGGGGAAGAAAAAAAGATTCTGGGCGTGGGACGCCTGAGCAAGCAGCACACGCCCGGCACCGCGGAATTTGCCGTCCTCGTCAGCGACGAATGGCAGCGCCAAGGCCTTGGCTGCGAATTGCTTCGCCGCCTGATTGAAATCGGTCGCGACGAGAAACTGACCCGCATCAGCGGTCAGATTCTGGCCGACAACCACGCCATGCAGCATATCTGTCGCAAGGTCGGCTTCAAAGTCATCCACGATTCTGACAGCAATCTGTTCAACGCCTGCTACAACTATTGATCACCCCGAACCAAAATCTCCAACCCGATTTGATATGAAAAAATTCAAAACAATTGACGGCTGCGAAGCGGCCGCCTATGTCGCCTTCCGCGTGAACGAGACGATGGCGATTTATCCCATCACCCCCTCCTCCCCCATCGCCGAATGGTGCGACCAGTGGGCCTCGGAAGGTAAAAAGAATATCTGGAACACCCAGCCGGCCATCGTGGAAATGCAGAGCGAAGGCGGCGCGGTGGCCGCGGTCCACGGCATGTTACAGACCGGCACGATGAGCACCACGTTCACGGCGTCGCAGGGCCTGCTGCTGATGATTCCGAACATGTTCAAAATCGCCGGCGAATTGCTGCCGACGGTATTCCATGTCACGGCCCGCACGGTGGCCACGCACGCCCTCTCCATCTTCGGCGACCACAGCGACATCATGGCCTGCCGCTCGACCGGCTGGGGCATGCTGGGCGCGGCGTCGGTGCAGGAGACGATGGACATGGCCCTAATCTCGCAGGCGGCCACGCTCCGTTCCCGCCTGCCGTTCATCCATTTCTTCGACGGCTTCCGCACGTCGCATGAAGTTTCCAAGATCGAGTTGCTCGACGACACGGTCATCCGCGCGCTGATTGACGATAAGATCATCGCCGCACATCGCGCGAACTCAATGACGCCGGACAAACCGGTGCTGCGCGGCACGGCGCAGAATCCCGACGTGTTCTTCCAAGGCCGCGAAGCTGCGAACGCGTTTTATTCCGCCTGCCCCGACATCGTGCAAGGCGTCATGGATGAATTCGCCAAGTTGACCGGTCGTTCCTACAATTTGTTCGACTACGTCGGCGCGAAAGACGCAGAGCGCGTCATCGTGCTGATGGGTTCCGGGGCCGAAGCCGCGCATGAAGCGGTGGACGCGCTGGTGGCCAAGGGCGAAAAGATCGGCATGATCAAAGTGCGCCTGTATCGTCCGTTCGACGGCAAGCGCTTCATCGAGTCCCTGCCGGCCACGG
>CAIMLG010000210.1 GCA_903842235.1 uncultured Verrucomicrobia subdivision 3 bacterium | reverse complement strand
TGTCCCGCGTGCTGTTCATCACCACGGCGAACTGGCTGGAGCCGATCCACGCCGCGCTGCGCGACCGGCTGGAGGTCATCGAGCTGCCCAGCTACACCGAGACCGAAAAATTGCAGATCGCGAGGCGCTTCCTCGTCCCGCGCCAGATTGAGGAACACGGCCTCACGCGGCGGGATGTGAAATTCACCGACTCCGCGCTGCGCCGGCTCATCCGCGAATACACCCGCGAGGCCGGCGTGCGGCAGTTGGAGCGCGAAATCGCCGCGCTCACGCGCAAGGCCACGCGCAAAATCATCTCCGGCGCCGGCAAGGCCGCGGCGGTGAAGCTCGACTCCGAACATCTGCCGGATTATCTCGGCCACGCGCCGTTTGTCGCCGAGAGCGCGGAGAAAATCACCGAGATCGGCATCGCCACCGGGCTGGCGTGGACGCCGGTGGGCGGGGACATTTTGTTCATCGAGGCGACGCGGATGCGCGGGCGGGGTAATTTGATTCTGACCGGCTCGCTCGGCGAGGTGATGAAGGAAAGCGCGCAGACGGCGGTGAGTTATCTGCGCAGCCAGGCCAAAAAGCTGGATCTGGATTTTGACGATTACGGCAAGCACGATTTGCACATCCACGTTCCCGCCGGCGCGACGCCCAAGGACGGCCCGAGCGCGGGCGTGGCCATCGTGGCGGCGCTGGCGTCGCTGCTGTCCAAGCGGCGCGTGAAATCCGACGTGGCGATGACGGGCGAAATCAGCCTGCGCGGCCGCGTGCTGCGCGTGGGCGGCGTCAAGGAAAAGCTTCTCGCGGCGCAGCGCTTCGGCCTGAAGCAGGTGATTTTGCCGGAGGGCAACAAATCCGACTGGCTGGAGGCGCCGGCGGAGGTGCGCAGCAAATTGAAGGCGCATTTTGTCCGGCAGATTTCCGAGGTGCTGCAACTGGCACTTGAGGCGAAATGAAAATTTTCTGTCGCCCCAGGCCACGGAGTGGCGTCCGGAAATAGCCCACGGTGAAACCGCGGGGCCGGTTTTAAAACAAATAAAGCCCCGGATGGGGCGAAAGAAATGATTCGAAAATTGATTTTCTGCCGCCCCTCCCGGGGCTTGGCCCGCTTCGTCATTTTACCCACGGTTGCACCGCGGGCTATTTTCTACCGCGCCTCCGGCGCTTTGGCCGCGGTGATTTTGTTTTTTGCCCTTGGCGCGACGGCGCAAACGACCAATGGCCTGTCCGATGCGGAAATTCAAGGGCGGCAACTGGCGCGGCAGCTTTTGGGACAAAGTCCGGTGACAAATTTTATCCAAACTGGAATTTTGAATATTCGTGATGGGCACGGCAAAAATTCGGAGTTCCCGATCAAGTTTGAAATTCAATTACAATCAGCAGGAGACAATTGGGATTGGCGCAGTTCTTATTCAGCCATCCTCAAAACCAATCAAGATGCGGAGACCCTTTCTATTTCCGTAAGTAAAGATCGGCCAAATACTTATTATCATCACCTCCCTTGGCATTCGGAACTTGCTTTAGTATGGGGTTGGCCAAGTCCCAATAGCGAAATTTACAATAGAGTTTTCGCCGCATTTGCCCAATCAGATTTTTGGGTTTGCGACCTCGGCCTCGAATTTTTCCACTGGCCGGGGCAGAAGATTTTGAAAAAGGAATTCCGGCGCGGGCGCGGTTGCATGGTTCTGGAAAGCACGAATCCGGAGCCGTCCACGAACGGCTATTCGCGCGTGGTGTCGTGGATTGACGAGGAGAGCGGCGGCAT
>CAIMLG010000209.1 GCA_903842235.1 uncultured Verrucomicrobia subdivision 3 bacterium | reverse complement strand
GTGGACCCTTAAGTCATACTTTTGCTTGTCCGCTGTGAACGTGTAATAGTCACAGAACTTAACAAGTGGCGTCACGTCTATGTTGGTATTGTCCGGCAGGGCCATCCACAAGTTGCCAT
This sequence comes from uncultured Verrucomicrobia subdivision 3 bacterium, assembly GCA_903842235.1. Lineage (GTDB taxonomy): Bacteria > Verrucomicrobiota > Verrucomicrobiia > Limisphaerales > UBA11358 > UBA11358. Next base: position 3,519 of record CAIMLG010000209.1, on the reverse strand, counting down.
CGCTCCCCAAGCTTTTGCCGTTGATGGTTATATTCTTGGGGTCTATGTTGACGCGTCCATCGCCGGGAAAGGCGAAAGGATACCAGTCTGTCCAATACGGGTAGAGTTGCACTCCGCCGCTCTTCGCCGTGGCGCTCAAACAGAACAAGTTCTGCCTTTGCACACTGCTTTTGCCGCCGGTCTGCAGTTTCAGGGTCGTCATGCCCGTATGGTTGAATGATAATTTCTCCCGCTGGATGCCCCATCCTGCCAGGCCATGGTCAAAATCCCCGTTGGCGACCAATTGACTTTGCGCCGTGCCATGTTCCAGGACAATGGGCGGTGTATCGGCGTAGCTTCCGGTGCCGGAATTCGTTTCACCGGTGACTTCGTCCTGCCAATAACCATCACTTTCCGTCGAGTCCACGGTCACGATCGGCCAGGCCGTGCTCTTCCAGCCATAAGATTGATGCGTATATCCATGCACGCTATTATCAAAAGGCCAGACCCCAGGCCTATATCCTCTTGTATAAGTTTCAAGACTTTCGCCATTGCCACCCTGCTGGTCAGACCATAGGGCAGTCTCGTTGAAGTCTCTATTAAACAACCCGTAGCAAATATTACTCCCATTGCCGTCATAAATTTCCTGCCGTTCGTTATCAGTATTGGCCAAAACCGACAAGTCATAGCGTTCCACATATAATCGAGGCGGCTTGTTGAATTGCCGCTCAGCGTCTTGCGCCCCGCTGGATTGGGGGTTGCCGGGATTATTGTAGCCGGCGGCACTACCGCCGCTGCCGCCGGAACCGTTTCCTCCGTTGTCGCTGTTGGGAATAGCGCGGGCTTGCAGGACCGCCGTGCCGCCAGGAGTATTGGGGACCTCATCCGCTTCCCAGGTATTTCCGTTGATGGTCGCTTTTACACCATTGACCCACACGGTGTAACCGCTGGAACTGATGCCGCCATAGACCGTCATGGTTGGGTTCCAGAACTGATCGCTGTCAGGCGGGTTGAGGGTCAAGCCAAGCTCGCCCTGAATCACCGCGCAATTTGTCGTGGCCACCTGGCCAGCAGCATCACTCACGACGAGGGTGAAGGCGTTGGTGCCAGCGTTCAACGGCAGGTCTTCCACCCAAAAATGTCCGTCACGTTCCACAATGGCATTAAATATATTCGTATTTCCATTTGGGTCCACCAGGAGGGCCGTCACAGCGGCGGTGAAATCACTCACCCAACCCCGCCAGGTGAAGCTGCCGCCATTGATTTGGGCGCCGTCCTGCGGCCAGTAAAGTTGAATCGTCGGCAGATTGGTGATGCCTGAGTAGTCCAAAGTGTAATTAAAACTGGCGGTTGTGACATTGCCAGCCAAATCGGTGGCGTGGAGCGTAATCGTGTTCAAGCCATTGGTGACCGCAATATCAAAGCCTTGAAAAGTGTTGGTGGTAAAATCCAAAACATTCGTATCGTAAAATTGATTTAACACCAAAATTTGCTGATTGGTGACCAATCCGGCGGCGTTGGTGATGTCGCAGGAAATGGCTGCCAGCGGTTCGGAGCAGTAGCCTTGCAGTTCAATTATCGGCTGGGTAATAACAATGTTTGTGACCGGACCGGTAATAACGATCTCCGGCGGTGTCTGGTCCAATTTGAACCGTTTTCCAATCCAAAGTGCGGATGAATTGGTGGGGAAGGCTTTTAAGCCCACCCACACCTGATGCCAGCCTCCGGTGGAACCAAGATTGACGGTGAGATTGGAGTCACTGTATGGGTTCCAAGCCGCTCCTGCCAAATTGGTATTATCCACCAATACGGCTTGAAAATAGGGATAACCCAACACGTTCAGTTGCATCGCCACCGAACTGGTATTGACGTAATTATTTGTCGCTTCCACCGTGAACTGTATGGTGCTTGGATCCCAACCGTTTTGATAATCAACCAGCAACGTATTTCCGTTGGCATCCTTGCTGGCGGGATCAAGGCCCGTGTGCCCAAAAAAATAGATTTGCCAGGCCGCCAGTTCACCGTTGGTTTCCGCCAGATAATCCGCTATGCCAGACCACAATGTTGACAAGGGCTGGCCATTGGCATCCACGGCCACAGAGTGGTAGCCGATGTCCACAGTGGAATTGGTTTCCTCCACCTGATTGGGCTGCGTGGTGTAGTGATAAAGTCCCAAGAGATTGGCGGTGGTGGTGCCCCGATCCACCAGGCTAAAATTGACCTGATCATATGGGTTGTAATCAAAGTGCTCGATGCCCCCCACCTGATAAAACCGCCCCAACGGCCCATTGGCATAGACAAAGCTTTCCAACGGGACATTCCAAGCGTTGCCCCCGGGGTAGGCCAAGGCGCTGGGAAAGTAGTCAGTGCCCACCACAAACACATTCCGGTTCAAGTTTGAGCCCAAACCGTCCAGCCCGCTGTAGCTTGCATGATCAAACACATTGTTCACGACCGTGCAGCCATTAAAATTGCCGTTCAGCACCACCGAACCGCCAAAGAACAGGTTCTGCAAAATGGTGTCGGCATTACTCAAACCGGATATGCCGGAGTTGAATTTAACCCGCTCCAGCAGGTTGTTTTTATAGATGATGGTGCCCTGGTAGGAACCGGGAAGCTGGCCGCCGGCCAACTGGCAGTCCTGCAAAGTGGCGGCGGCCGGAGGATAATACTGGCCATTGAAGTGATACGCATTGTGCTGAAGCAACGGCTGGTCGGTGAAGCGGAAATACAGGCTGGCCCCGGAACCGTTAAGCCACGCCAACGCCGTGGCCGCCGTGCCCCAGTTGGTGGGCTGTTCCTGCACGGAGTTGTAATAAATAAAATGGTTGCGCTGCACCGGATCGCCCTGACTGACCAGGTTGACCCCGGCGGACAGGTTAAGGCAATGGTCGCCATAGCCGGCCACGGCCACGCCGTTGGTCAGCCGTAGGGTGACGTTATCGCCGACGGTTAAATTGACGGCGTAGTCGAGGGGGTCGTAATGGTAGCCGATGTCCGGGCTGCTGTTGGTGTCGCGCGGGACTTGCGGGGTCCAAACGGTGTTGGCGGTGAGGGAATTGGAAAGCACGGTGGGTGGCCAGGTGGTGCGGGTGGCCAGATTCGTCCGCAAGGTGGCATTAAGGTTGGCCGAACCGTTGGCCCGATACGGGCTGTTCTCCGCCAGATAATATTTGCCGGCGCCCACGGTTTGAAACAGGGTGCCGCCCGGATTGAGATAGGTATGATCCAATGTCACGGAATACGGATAAGGAATGGGATCCGGCAGGGACAGGCTGGGGCAGATAATGAAACTGTTGACCCCGTTAATGGTGTAGGGAAGCCAACCCCAACTCGACAGGTCCAGCGTCGTGTTTTGAAAGGTTAATTGAACATTGTAGCCAGCATAGGGCGCAAAACCAGGTTTTGTAAAGATTTCTGTGTAAGTGGTTTTTTGGTTTGGTTTTTTTGTTGTGTTAATTTCCCGTGCCCCCGCAACGAGATAGAATGAGCCGGGGGCGAGCCGGAGCCTTAGCTCGCGCCCCCGGCGGTCGAATGGTC
>CAIMLG010000208.1 GCA_903842235.1 uncultured Verrucomicrobia subdivision 3 bacterium | reverse complement strand
GCTTGGCGAGCTTGCCGATGACGATTTCGTCAAGGGTGCGCACCTTGATCTCATTGTCGGCGGTGAGCTTGATCTCGCTTTTTTCCAGCAGGATTTCCCATTTGCTGCCCTTGAATTCAAAGCGGTTGGCGAGTTCCTTTTTGGCCTGGTTGACGGCGTTCTCGATTTCCATCGAGTTGACTTGCGAAACTATATCGAATGAAGGCATGGCCGCAGCGTAGGGAATTCCCCCGAAAAGGAAAAGACGAAATATACCGGCGGCGACGGGTGCAGCGACGCGCTGAAACCCGATAAATAATGACCCCGCGTCGTTGCTGGCAACCCTGCGGGGAGATCGTTTTAATTCAATTGGCGGCGGCGTTGCGGCCGGCCGCCGCCCGGCGAACAGAAGAATTCCGCCCAGCAGCACGCCCAAACCCAGAGCCGACAGGGTGAGATAAAGCGGCTTGAGGGATAGGGTGTAATCAAAGACCACTTCGTGCGCCCCCGCCGGCACCGGCACGAATGTCGAAAAAAGGTTCCCCCTCACCCCGGCCTTGGTGCCTTGGGGGTTAAGCCTCTGTGCCGCTGTGGCCAATCCGCAGGAACAGCGCGCTGCGCCGTCCGTTCCCCGGGCCTGTTTATCGGGTGGTCTGGCCAGAGCATCTCCCCCCGTCTTGACCGCCTGAATGATCGTCGAAAACCGGTTCGTGGTTTGGGTGAGCGATCCTATAGCGCCGCAAACCCCAGCTTTCGAGCATTGACAGAAATGAGGTAGCGCTGGACGGCGGGGGGGTTGTTATTTTGAAATGTACTAATGCCACCGGCGCTGACGCTCAACGCCGGGTTCCCCCCCAACGCCGCTGGTCGGATTTCACGCCGTTTTGGCGCGGCGGCGGGCGGGCGAACTGGCGGGCGCCTTTGGCTTAAGCGCCTTGGCATCCCCCCACAGCCCTTCCAAATCGTAGCGCTGGCGGGTCTCCGTGTGCATGACGTGGACAATCACGTCGAAGTAGTCCAGCACCGCCCACGTGCCGCTGGAGTAGCCATCCAAACGCAAGGGCCGCAGGTCGTGGTCGTCGCGGAGCTTGCTATGAATTTCCTCAATGATGGCGCGCAGGTGCGGCTGGCTCGTGCCGGCGGCGATGACGAAGTAATCCGTCACGCTCGACAGCTTGCGCACGTCGAGGACGACGATGTCTTCGGCTTTTTTATTGTCCGCCAGTTCGCGGCATAGCAAGGCCAGTTTTTTGGAATCCATAAATTACCGGGATATGAAACCACAAATAGCCACGCATGGACATGAATAAATTCAAGGCCGCCCTGAATTTCACAAAGGTTCACTCATTCCGTGTCCAAGATTCAGGGGTAAAGCGCTGCGTTGCGAATGGCTTCCGCCACGGCGGCCGGCACCAAGTTGTCCAAGCTCAAGCCCATTTTCACCCGCGCCCGGATTTCGGAGGAGGAAACGGCGAAGGGGAATCCGCGCAGCCTCCGGCCGCGAAAGGGCGGGGGGAAAACCGTCGCCGTGCCGCCGCCCGGACGGGGAATCACCACGAATTCCGCCAGTTGAGCCAGTTCCGCTGGCGCGCGCCATTCCTTGAGCTTCGCGACATGATCGGCACCAATCAGGTAAAATAATTCCGCGCCGGGGAAGCGTTGGGCGTAATCGCGCAACGTGTTCACGGTGTAGGAAATGCCGCCGCGTTGAATTTCCTGCTCGTCAATTTCGCAGTTCGTCTTGCCTGCCAGCGCCAGCCGGAGCAGTTGCAGGCGGACGGCATTCGGTGCGGGCTTGCTCTCTGGCTTGAAGGGCGATTGCGCCACCGGAATGAAAAACAGCCGGTCCAGCCCGAGTTCTTCAATCGCCGCCTGCGCCACAAGCAGATGGCCGAGGTGAACCGGGTCGAACGAGCCGCCATAGATGCCGAGTTTCATGTTGCTGGTTGCTGGTTGCATGTTTCCAAGTCGCACGCTGCGGGTTTAACTTGCAACTTTCAACCTGCAACCTGCAACTTTTTTAACAGCACCGCCGCACACCGTTAAATCGTTCTTCCGTGGTTTGGGAAAAAACTTTTTGATCGGAAGGCTGTTCGCAGGCGCCGGCCTGTTGTTTGGCCCGCTCAAACTGGGTTTCGCCGGACAGTTCCTTGGCCAATCCAAGCGCAAGGGCCGCCGCGCCGGCCGCCGTGCGCAGATTCGGCCCGCCTTCTTTCAACGCGTAATCCGGCAGCCAGACCGGCTCGGTTTCATGCAGCACCGCGGGTTTACGCTGGGTGACGAGCAGGAACCATTCTTGGATGCTTAACAAGACAATCGTTGCGACCAAAACCAAAAAAATACCTGTAACACACGCATCCAGAATGTTGTTTAACCACTGTTTTCTGATGATGGAAAGTTGCGTTTCGATTGTTCTAATTTCAGGATGATGTATGCCATCTGGTTTATATTGAGCGAGGAGGGTGGCCTCCTTGTCGTCCAGAAAATTTGCCTGCGCCAGAAACCCAATCCTCGGATCCGAATGCCAGATTTTCTCCACCCCCGCCGTAAACGTCACCGCCAGCAACCAGGCCAATGGAATCAAAGTAATCAGCGCAAAAAAGATTCTCTTTTGCAACTTGGGTTTTTCCCGGTGGCCGTCCGCCAGGACCATCTTCAAAATAATCGTCGTGGCCAGGCACAGCGCGATGGCGGCGAGCATCTGGTTAGCAATGCCGAACAGCGGCCAGAGCGAATTGATGCCGCCCAGCGGATCGCGCACGCCTTGAATCAAGAACCAGCCCCACGCGCTGACCAGCAGCCCGCTGGCGAGCAGGTTGGCGGGCAGGCTGCACGTATTGGCGAGCGGTTTCCAGAGGTGACCGAGAAAGTCTTGCAGAATGTAGCGCCCTACGCGCGTGCCGGCGTCAATCGTGGTCAGGATGAACAGCGCCTCGAACATGATCGCGAAGTGATACCAGAGGTCCAGCCAGCGGCCTTTGGTGACGTTGGAAAAAATTTGGGCCATGCCCACCGCCAGCGTGGCGGCTCCGCCGGTGCGGCCATACAGGGATTTTTCGCCAACTTCCTTGGCCAGCATATCCATTTCCTCGGCGGAAGCGTGAAAGGCCGGCACGTTCAGCGCATTGATTTTGGCGACGATGGCAGTGGGTTCCCCCTTGATATTCATGCTCAAATAAACGCCCGGCTCCAGCGTGCAGGCGGCGATGAGCGCCATGATGGCCACGAGCGATTCCAGACACATCGCGCCGTAGCCGATGGAGCGGGCATAGCTTTCGCGCGTGATGAGCTTGGGCGTGGTGCCGCTGGCAATGAGCGTGTGAAAACCGCTGATGGCCCCGCAGGCAATGGTGATGAAGCAAAACGGAAACAGCTTTCCCGCAAAGACCAGCCCGGAGCCATCGGTGAAGGCCGTGAGCGCGGGCATCTTTAAATCGGGCAGCACCAGCAGAATGCCGAGCGCCAGCGCGAAGATGGTGCCGAGCTTCATGAACGTGCTCAGGTAATCGCGCGGCGCCAGCAGCAGCCACACCGGCAGCACGCTGGCGGCCACGCCGTAAAGGATGATGCTCCACGCAATATTCAAGTCGGTGAAGGTGAAGGCGTGCGCCCACGCCGCGTTTTCATGCACCAGCTTGCCGCCCCAGACCGCCAGCAGCAGCAGGCCCACGCCGAGCGCCGACGCTTCCAGCACCTTGCCAATCCGCACAAAGCGCAGGTAGCCGCCCATGATTAAGGCGATGGGAATCGTGGCCGCCACGGTGAACACGCCCCACGGACTTTCCGCCAGCGCCTTCACCACCACCAGCGCCAGCACCGCGAGGAGAATGGTTAAAATGGCGAGAATGGCCACCAGCGCAATGAAGCCGGCGGTGGAATTCAATTCTTGCTTCACCATCTCGCCGAGCGATTTGCCATTGCGGCGCATGGAACAGAACAGAATGACAAAATCCTGCACCGCGCCGCCCAGCACCACGCCGATGAGAATCCACAGCGCGCTCGGCAGATAGCCGAACTGCGCCGCCAGCACCGGCCCGACCAGCGGCCCCGGTCCGGCAATCGCCGCGAAGTGGTGGCCGAAAACAATCCATTTATGCGTGCGGACGAAATCCTTGCCGTCGTCGTGCGCCTCGCACGGCGGGGCGCGACGCTCCTCCAGCATCAGCACGCGGACGGCGATCCATTTGGAATAAAACCGGTAGCCAATGACGTAGGTGCAGAGGGCCGCGATCAGCAGGTAGGCCGAATTGACCGGTTCGCCGCGCTGAAAGGCCAGCGTGGCATACGCGCCCGCGCCGAGCAGGGCAATCAGGAACCAGAACAGCGGGGCCAGGTTTTTTTTCATCGGATGGTTAGTTTTGCCATTGGCGGCGGATGCGGGGAGCGGTTATTGTTTTGCTCATCGTAAATCGTTAATCAGCCATCGTAAATCCCTATGACCCGACATTGTTATAAGTGTGGCGAACCGTGGACACTGAACGGCAATCCCGGTCGCGGCGAAACCTGCATGAAATGCCGCGCCGACCTGCGCGTGTGCCTGAACTGCCAGCACTACGATCCGCGCGCCGCCGAGCAATGCCGGGAGCGCCGGGCGGATTTGGTGTTCGACAAAGCGGCGGGCAATTTCTGCGAATACTTCGATTTTGCCCGGCGAAAATGGGAGTCGAAGGAATTTAAAAACTCCCGCGAAGACGCCGCCCGGTCGCACCTGAAAAAGTTGCTGGGCGATTGACTTGGACACATCGCAGCCACTTTAGCCCGAATTTCGAAGTTGGGGAGCCCTCGCGTCCCGGCCGCGACCGCTCGGGCCTTTTCGGTGCGCCCGGGTTTTCCGCGAGGGCGCGGAAAACCGCGCCCGAGGCGGGAGCGCTCCCTTTCGATTTCGGAATTCGGGTTTAGGGCAACAGGGTGGCGCTGCGGCGCTGCTGGGTTGGCCTGAGTGCAAGGTTAATGAACGCTGGCTTACCCAGCCCACAGCCGCGCCCAGATGGCTTTCAGATTGCGCGACGGATAGCGCGCCGTGAACCGTTTCAAAGCCCATGGCGAGTCCGTGGCGGTGTTGGCTCCGGCGGCGGTGGTGCAGGCAGTCCGGTAACCGGCGGCCTGGACCAAATCACGAATGGCGGCATTCTCGTCCCCGTAGGGATAGCAAAAATGCTCAATGGCGCGGCCGAATAAATCTTCCAGCTTCTTTTTACTCGCCCCAATCTCCTCGCGCGCGGCCGCCGGCGAAATCTGGGTCAGAAACGGATGCGTCAAGGTGTGCGCGCCGATGTCGTGACCGGCCGCCAGCCAGTCGCGGACTTGCGCCGTAGCCATCAAGCGCTCGGGCACTTCGCCGGCGCCCAAATCCCATGCGTTCGTCTGGCCCAGCCGGTCCGCCACGAGAAACTGAATGGCCCGAAATTGATTTTTCGCCAGCGGCTTCAGCCCGTGGCGCAGCACGTTTTCAAAGCCGTCGTCGAAGGTGATGACCATGTGCCGGCCCGCGCGCGGCCCGGCGCACGTCTCCAACGCCCCGCTGGCAAAACCCGCCGCCCGCAATTCGGCCAGTTGGCGGGCGAAGAGCTTCGTCCCAACATAAAGGCCCTTGAGCCGCACGCCGGCCGGGCGCGGGCCGAGCTTATGATAGGTGAGAATGGGGTTGCCCGTCTCAAAAACATCCCGGAACGGTTTCAGCGAATGGTAATAAGCAGCCACAGTTTTACCGGTTGGTTTGGGCGGCCGGAGCCAGCAGCCGTTGGTAAATGCTCAGGACCCGGTGGGCGGCGGCGGCACTGGAAAATTCGGCGTCAATTTTTTGGTGCAGCGCTTGGCGTTCAGATTCACTGAGGCGTGGTTTCTCCGCCCAAGCTTGCATGGCCGCCGCCAATTCGGCGACGTTTTCCGGCGTCACCAATTGGCCGTAGCCGCCCGCGCGGAAGGCTTCCGGGATGCCGTCCAGATCTGCGGCGATCACCGGTTTACCGCAGGCGTGCGCCTCGCAGATCACCAGCCCGAACGCTTCCGTGCCGATGGCGGGATGCACCAGGCAATCCAGCGCATTCATCGCCGCCGGCATGTCCTGGCCATACGGCGTCAGCCAGGCCTTGCCTTGCAACCCCAGCCGCGCAATGTCCGCTTGCAGCACTTCCGCCATGGTGCCGCGGCCAATGATCAGGAATCTCGCGTTCGGCACGGCCTGATGGATTTGCGCCGCCGCCTGCAAAAATTCGCGCTGGCCCTTGCCCCGGGGGAAATCATAAGCCCCCGCCACGCCAAAGGCGAAATGGCCTGGCGCCAACCCCCAAACCCGGCGCTGTTCGGCGGCGTCAAAGGGGCGGAACTTGCCGGTGTCAATGCCGCCATAAGCGACGTGAATTTTGGTGTGATCGCCATAGATCGGGGGGCGGGCGTGGCGTTCCGGTTCGGGCGAGGTCGGCTCGTAATCGCCCACCCGCAACACCTTGGCCGCGAATTCAGAAACGGCGATCAAGGCGTCGCATTGCCCGAGCATGAGGTGTTTGCTCGCCCACGACGACGGGCTTTTGGCCATGTGCCGGGTCAGCACCAGCTTGGGCCGGACGCCAGAGAGGCGGGCGATCAGAACCGCCGGCCAGATGTCGCGGCCATGGTGACTGTGGAGAATCTGGATTTTATGGCGGCGGACCAGCCGGGCGGATTCCAGGATAAAACGCCATTTGGCCACGCCTTCGGCGGCGATGCCGTGGAAGGGAACGCCCGCTTCGCGCACGACTTTCTCAAAATCCCGTCCGGTCGGCCCGGCCAGCCAGACGTGTTGCCCGGCCTGCAATTGACTCGCGGCCAGCTTCACACACTGGTCATCGGTGCCCCCGCCCTTGAGCATGGAATTGACGTGCAGAATGCGATAGGACGGCAGGGGCGTCATGACATGAGGCGGCGGGTTTTCGGCACGCGGCTCATCATGCCGGTGGGGCGCTGGGGGTTCAAGGCGAGTTTCTTGCGAAAACTGCTTTTATCGCCGAGCCCCTGAATCTAACATCCGCGCATGAAAGTCAGCGGGTTCACCTTTATCCGGAATGGCCAGAAGCTGGGCTATCCGTTCGTTCCCTCCATCCGCTCGATTCTTCCCCTCGTGGATGAATTCGTCATTGCCCTCGGCCCGTGCGATGACGCCACCGAGCAAATGATCCGCGCCATCGGTGATCCGAAAATCCGCATCATCCCCACCACGTGGAACGAGCGGATGCGCGGCGATTACAGCGTGGGCGGGTTCGTCTATGGCCAGCAGAAATCCATCGCACTGTTCAACTGCACCGGCGACTGGGCGTTTTATCTGGAAGCCGACGAGGTGGTGCATGAGGATGATTTGCCGAAAATCCGCGCCGCCATGGAAAAGCATTTGCCCGACGCGCGCGTCGAGGCGCTGGTCTTCGACTACCGGCATTTTTACGGCAACGCCAACACCTGTGTGGATTGCCCCGGCTGGTATCGCACGGAAGTCCGCATCATCCGCAACAGCATTCCGGCGTGGTCCAGCGAGGCGCTGTTTTTCAACGTGGTGGAAAAGCATAAAAAATCCCGTTACCCGCGCGCCGCGCACACCGGCGCGACGATTTTCCACTATGGCTGGATGCGGAACGAGGCGCAGATGAACCAGAAGCTGACGGATGTGCAGAAATATTGGAACGATACCCCGCCGAACTTGGTGGACTACACCCAGTTCGATGGCACGGTGTTGCGGCCCTTCGCTGGCCCGCATCCCCAGGCCGTGCAGGAATGGTTGCCGCCGGCCGAGGGGGTTTTCCAGACCGACCCGAATTACCAGCTCACGCGCCGCGAAAAAAAATACCGGTGGATGTCTTGGGTGGAAAAGACCTTTGGGGTGCGTTTTAAAAAACAATCCCATCACCGGCTGGTGTGTTGAAACGGCCGGATCACCCCCCTCGGGGGAATCCTTTGCTGGAAGGATTGCTCTTGCTGGGCGGGGGCTGGGCCGCGGTTTGGGTTTCGCGGATTTTTGCGTATCGTAAAAAAACTTCGGTTGCCGCCAGGCGCGCGGCTGCGTAGCCTTGCCAGCCGTCCAGAAACCCCCGCCTTAAAAAATAGCTGCGCATGAATCGCCACCACGGGCGAAAGCCCAGCTCCAGTATTCCGACTTTGCGCCCGGCGTGTTGATGCCGGAAAATATCGCTGTATTCCAGCGACTTCCGGACATGATGGTTGAGGCCGTCCATGCTGTGGTGCTGAAGCTCGCCGCGTAGACGGCCCACCGTTCCCTCGACTTGCAATTTTTCGTGAACCATGGCGGGTGTCCAGCGCGCTTTTCCTCGCTGCCAGAGGCGGATCTGCCGGTCAGGATACCAGTCGCCATGGCGGATCCAGCGGCCGCAATAAAAAGTGCATCGTGGAAAACTATAGGCCGCGAACGGGCGGCGGCGGCTCGGATCGTCTAGCAAGCGGGTGATTTCCTGTCGCAGTTCCGAGGAAACCACTTCGTCGGCGTCCAGATTCAACAGCCAGGGTTGGGTGCATTTTTCTGCGGCCGATTGTTTCTGCGGGCCAAATCCCTTCCACGGCTCCCGGAAAACTTTTGCCCCGTATTCAGCCGCGATGGCGTCCGTGCCATCATGGACCTCCTCGTTCATCACGAGGATGATTTCGCTGGCCCAGTCGGCGACGCTCTCCAAGGTGGGCCGGATGCGGGCGGCCTCATTGCCGGCAATCATGCAGACGGAGATCGGCAGGGGTTTTCGGGTGGTCATGGCTGCATGATGAAGTTTTTGTTGCCGTCATCCTAGGCGGCGGGCGCGGCGGCGGCAAATGCATTTGTGCGGGCGGCTTTGGGGAATCTGACAACTTTCCCTGCCGTGTCACCCCTCCGGGCTTTCCCCTCTTCGAGCCGTGGATTTTACTTCCCGTTGACATGGAAAAGGATTTCGCCAACGCTGTGTTTGTGCCCAGTTCCAACCCATTTTTAGCAACATGAAACGACACCTGAAATGGAGTCATGTTTACCGGCTCTATGAGGTGTTTGAGCCGCTGCTCAAACAATCGGTTCCCAAGGAAGCCAAACCCCACGGCGAGCGCGTGGTCGTTCTGGCCCCGCACATTGATGATGAAACCATCGGCTGCGGCGGGGTGATGATGAAACACGTCGCGGCGGGCGATCGGGTGGCGGTGCTCACCTTTGCCGACTGCACGGAACCGCGCATGGCCGAGGGCCACGCCGCCGGGCAGATCTTGGGCGTGTCCCGGCAGGAATTTCTTCCCTTTGTCACCCGCCATCTGCTGGACCGGCCGGAATCGGCGGCGCGCCTGGCGGAATTTCTGGAGGCGGAGCAGCCCGATTTAATTTATACCCCCAGCCTGTTCGACCGGCACACGGACCATGTGGCGGTGAATATTTTACTGGCCCGATTCATCCGCAAGCACGGCCTGTCAGCCATGATTTACGGCTATGAAGTCTGGAGCACGCTCACCCCCAACGTGGCCGTGGACATTTCGGCTGTGCAGGCGCGGAAAGCCCAGGCCTTGAACTGTTTTGTCAGCCAAAACGCCTCCAATAACTGACCCGAAGCCGCCCTCTCGTTGAACCGTTACCGTGGCATCACCACCGGGGCCGGAATGTTTGCCGAGGCGTTTCTTCGGATGACCGGGGACCGTTTTCAGACACTAGTGAAGGAGAATTGGGCCTGAACCGCATGCGCGTTATCCAGCTCAACGACGGATGGGGAACCGGCGGGGCCGATCGTGTCCACTTGGCTCTCGGACGCGAACTGCAATCCCTGGGCCATGAAGTCATTTGTGCCGCCCGGCCGCCTTTTTACCAATACCTCGGTTTGCCCGCCCCCACCAAATTCCACTGGCATATTCAGCGGTTCCGCAGCCTGCCGCTGCGTGAATTACTGGAGTTCAATCGCCGGGCGGCGGATGCGGATATCGTGCTCACGCATGAATCCGGCTCCCGCCACTTTGCGCTCATGGCCAAATTGCTTGGGCTGAAGCCGCGGGTCTGGTTCATGCGCCATTGCATCTCCGGCACCACTCGTTTTGGCGGCGTACAACTGCACCGCCTATTGGTGGACCATCACATCGCCGTGAGTAATGTCATTCGCGACGGCCTGCTGGCTTCGGGTTATCCGGCAAACTGCGTATCACGTATTTACGGGGCCGTGGACCTCGCCCCCTTTCATTCTCCCGCTCCTGGGGTGGTGGCCGGTTTGCGCTCGCAGTGGCTGGATCACTTGGATCCCGGCACTACGGTCATCGGCATTGTCGCCCGCATGGGCATTAGTCAGGGCTGGTATCCGGCGCTAAAGGAAGGCAAAGGTTACGATATCCTGTTTCAGGCCCTAAGTCGTGTGTCATTTCCCTATCGCGTGGTGATCTTCGGTCCGGAGGGGCCGGGGTGTTCCGCCACCCTCCGGCAAATGGCGACCCACTACGGGGCCAATCCTGCTAATCTGTGCATGGCGGGCTTTGTTCAAAACATGGCGGGCTCCTATCAGCTCATGGATATCAACGTCCTCCCCTCGCGCCGAGAAGGGCTCGGGCTGGCGCTCATTGAAGGCATGGCGTCCGGCGTCGTGGGCGTCGGGAGCCGTTGCGGGGGCATTGTGGAAATCATCGAGCATGAACAGACCGGATTGCTGTTTGACGAAGGGGATTACCGTGGCTTGGCGACCTGTCTGGAGCGGCTTGCCGCCGACCAAAAATTGCGCGAAACCCTCGCTCGCCGGGGCCAGGCTCACGCGCTACAACATTTCAGCGCGGCCGCCATGGCTCGGTCTTTTTGTGAATTGGCCACGGCAAAAAAAATCCGGTCCGGCGCCCGTTAGCGGTAACGGCTTTTTCCATTCTGGCGGGTTTCCCACAGGGTGCGTCCATGGCGGCGGCCCTCGCAGTAACGCCACCCCGCGTTGCGAAGTTTGTCCGCCGGCTGCGATAATTTGCGTTTGAACCAGGTCTGGTGTGTGCTCTTCCGGTAATGCTTGCGACGGATTTCTGCTTGGTGGTTTTCCGACCACGATTTCATGCTCTTTTGCGTGATGGATCCGAAATGATGGAGATAAGCCCTGCCGGTCATGGCCAGGCGGAATCCGGCGCGGCGGGAACGGCGGAAAAAATCGTCATCTTCATAGCCGCCGTAATCATTGAAATATCCGATCTTATCAAATACCCGGCGATGCACCATGAAACAGACGCCATGCGCCGCGCCGCGGCGGTAAGTGTTGGCCATCTGTCCCATCAATTCGGCGGCACGCGCGGGCAGATCATAGTCCAGTTCGCCTTCGCACATGGCCGGACTCACGACGTCAAACCGCTCCTCTTCCGCAAAATCGACGAGCCCTTCAATAAATCCCTTGGGGATTAGCACGTCATTGTTCATCACCACCGTCCAGGTGGTTTTTGAAGCTTGTGCCCCTTGGGTCCACGCCGGGCCGCACCCAAGATTTTTCGCATTTTGGATGATGCCGAGCTGGGGGCGGGCCGCCAGAAATTCCGCCGTGCCGTCGGTCGAGCCGTTGTTGACAATGATGATTTGGGCGTCGGTCACACCGGACTGATTCAGACTTTCCAGACATTGCTTCGTGTAATGCAGTTGGTTAAGAACCGGAATGACGATCGTGACATTATTTATAGACATGGCGAAAACGTATCCTCGATTTCTCTAGCGTAACCACTGATGGAGAAACACATTTATGCGGTGCCATCTTCTCCAAATGGAGATGAATTGGCGGGCGAACACATGGCGAAATTTCGCCTGGCGGAATAGGGCCCGTTCGCTTTTCCATCGCTGGAGGGTGACCAGCCAGCGGTTTAGGCCGCAAAACTGCTCTCGGTGTTTTGCCCAGACCCGGCAAGATTCGTCTTTCGGGGGAGGGCAACTATCATCACGGCAGAAATTATTCGCGTGGATGCGATAATTCCCCACGACTTGGTCAACGAAGCCCAGCGCATCCCGCGATAGAAACCGCAAAAACATATCCAAGTCTTCATACGCCAAGGTTTCGTCATAAAGCCCAACCCCGTTTGTTGCGTTGAAAGCTTCCCGGCGACACAGCAGGATGGGACCGGCCAACGGCCAACTCAGAAGCAGGTTTCTGGTTAATAAACGGGGGCGCCGCCAAGCCCGCTCGCCTTGCCGTTGGGACTTTTCGATTCGGCTCAGAATTTTTCCGCCTTCGCCAATCACCTTCAGCCGGCCAAAGGCGGCGAGCTGTTCCGGGTGTTTATGCAAATGCTCCACCCGCGCCCGGATGCCGTCAGAAACCAGCGTATCATCGCTGGCGGTAAGCGCTAAATAATCACCTTGGGCTGACTGAATGAGCCGGTTTAATGTTTTGCAAATCCCTTGATTCGGCTGTGTTTGTAGCCAGATCCGCTCGAAACGCGTGCCATTTTTATTTACCCAAGCCTGGGCTTTGACGAATGAATCATCCCTGGAACCATCGTCCAAAACAAGCAACTCCAACCTTGGCCAACTTTCATCGCGAATGGAATTAAGGCATTCCTCCACATAGGCCGCATGGTTATACAACGGCACCATGACGGTGACTAACGGAACTGTGGATTTTGTTGTCAAAGGGGGTGGGGGCAAATCATTAAGCCTGCGTCCTAAGCACGCAAAAGCATAAATAGCTGACTGCTTTAGGACAAGGGTAAAGCATCTTTCCTCACTTCTCTCATCCAACGCCTTCCGTCCAAACCGGGCTTGCCATCTCGGGA
Organism: uncultured Verrucomicrobia subdivision 3 bacterium; assembly: GCA_903842235.1. GTDB lineage: Bacteria > Verrucomicrobiota > Verrucomicrobiia > Limisphaerales > UBA11358 > UBA11358. The sequence continues at coordinate 5,092 of CAIMLG010000208.1, read as the reverse complement.
TGGCCAGTGGAGAAAAATCTATTTTTCGTCCTTTCGCGCCCCGTGTTTATGACATTAACATATCCGTGTGCCGTCGATCGCCTTTGATTCGTTGGTCGGCAATTGAGATTGAAATGTCACCTAAATGAACTCGGCCAAAATTCACCCACAAGCCCTCGTTGATCCTGGATCTACCCTTGGTGCAGGGACGCGGGTTTGGGCGTTTGCCCATGTATGTGAAGGTGTGGTCATTGGCAACGATTGCAACCTGTGTGATCACACCTTTTTTGAGAAAGGTGTTCGCTTGGGCAACCGTGTCACTATCAAATGCGGCGTATATTTGTGGGAGGGGGTCAAGTTGGAAGACGATGTTTTTGTCGGACCCTGCGTGGCGTTTACCAACGATCTGCGGCCCAGGAGCAAAAAATATCCAGCCAAGTTTTCCTCAACTCGACTGTCGCAAGGTTGTAGCATTGGCGCAAACGCCACATTGTTGCCTGTGACCATTGGACGATGGGCCTTGATCGCCGCCGGTTCCGTGGTGACCCGGGATGTTCCAGATTTTGCGTTGGTGCGCGGGAATCCGGCGCGGTTAACTGGCTGGGTCTGCCGTTGTGGTGAAACCCTGCATTTCGATGCCGCCGCCGAAGCTCGCTGCGAGTGCGGCGGGTATTTCCAAAAAAAATCTGAAACCTCTATTCGGGAAATCAATATATGACTTTGAACGATTGCAAACTGATTGATTTGCCCAAAATCAACGATCCGCGCGGCAATCTGACTTTCGTGGAAGGCGGTCGGCATGTCCCGTTTGACATCAAGCGGGTATTTTACCTATATGATGTTCCTGGTGGCGCGGACCGGGGAGGGCATGCTTTAAAAAAATGCCATCAGTTTCTAATCGCCATGTCGGGAAGTTTTGACGTCATCCTCCACGATGGCAAAGAAAAGCAGCGAATCCACTTGAATCGTTCCTATCATGGACTACACATTCCGCCCATGGTTTGGCGGGAGATGGACAATTTCTCTTCTGGCTCCGTTTGTCTGGCCTTGGCTTCCAACGCTTATGATCCGGAAGATTACTACCGGAGTTATAACGAATATCTTCTGGCCTTGGCGGGTCTTCAACAAGCGCCATGAAAATCCCCTTCAACGATTTTGCCTCACCCTATCAGGAGTTGAAAGTCGAATTGGACGGTGCCTACACGCGTTTTATGCAGTCGGGGCGGTATGTGCTGGGCCAGGAAGTTGAGGCATTTGAACAGGAATACGCCGCCTACTGCGGCACAAAGTATTGCGTGGGCGTGGCCAATTGCTTGGACGCCATGCACCTGGTTTTGCGAGCTTGGGACATTGGTCCCGGTGATGAAGTCGTTGTGCCATCCAACACCTATATTGCTACCTGGCTGGCCATTTCCCATGCGGGGGCCACTCCGGTGCCTGTGGAGCCGGATGCCAGAACCTACAATCTGGATCCCCATCGAATTGAAGCGGCAATCACTTCTCGCACCAAAGCGATCATGCCCGTCCATCTCTATGGACAGCCAGCGGATATGGATCCCGTCATGGAGATTGCCAACAAGCACGGTTTGAAGGTCTTGGAGGACGTTGCGCAGGCACAGGGGGCTGCCTACAAGGGGTGCCGCACCGGTTCTCTCGGCCACGCGGCCGGCCACAGTTTTTATCCCACCAAAAATTTGGGGGCATTTGGCGATGGTGGTGCGGTGACCACCAATGACGCTGGATTGGCTGACCGGGTTCGTCTCTTGCGCAACTACGGTTCCAAACAGCGTTATTATAATGAAGTCATCGGCTATAATTCGCGACTGGATGAATTACAGGCCGCCTTCCTGCGCGTGAAACTCCGTCACCTTGACGAATGGAACGAACGCCGTGCCAAAATTGCTGCCATTTATCTGGCCCAACTGCCAACCGCCGGCTGCCAACTGCCAACTGTGCCCGCATGGGCGCAACCCGTCTGGCATCTGTTTGTTATCCGCCACCCGCAGCGCGATGCTTTGCAGCAGAAGTTGGCGGCGGCGGAAATAGACACACTCATCCACTACCCAGTGCCGCCACATTTGGCTGGAGCGTATGCCGGACGCTATGCCGCTGACACATTGCCGCTGGCAGAGCATTTGGCAGCAACGGTCTTAAGTTTGCCATTGGGACCGCATTTTTCTGAGGCGCAAGCGGCATATGTATCAGACCAATTATGTTGAGCGGCTGTTAAATAAATCTTAACTAGGTTTAGCCAGGTCATGTTGATGAAGATAAAATCCCGTTGGCGGTATATGCGTCTACAGCTTTTGGCCGCGCCGCGTCATCAGCAGTTGGTTGTAGGGGCACGCAATGATTTTAATGTCCCATTGCGCGTCGATGGCGAAGGCCGGTTGCTTATTGGTTCTGGCAACAGTTTTGGCTATCGTTTAGCGCCCATGTTGGGTAATGGGGAAATTTTACTTCAGGCGCGCGGACAAGCTGCGGTCCTACAAATCGGTCAGTCTAATCAGTTCAGCAACAACATCAGTATCGTCTCCTGTGGACGAATCACCATTGGTGACCGATGCCTGATTGGAGATCAGGTGGCTATTTACGATTGTGATGCGCATGAGGTGGATCCCGTCAACCGCCACCGTAGTTCGGGCGAAATTTTGCCCGTTTCCATCGGCAACAATGTTTGGCTTGGTAGTCGCGTCATAATCCTCAAAGGCGTAACCATTGGAGACAATTCCGTCATTGGAGCCATGAGTGTTGTGACGCGTTCCATCCCGCCCAATTGCATTGCGGCTGGCAATCCGGCGCGAGTTTTGAGAACCTTGGATCACTGATATGGTGTTTAGTTCTCCGTTGTTTTTATTCCTCTTCTTGCCCGCCGTTCTGACGGTTTATTTTCTGCTGCCCGGATTGCGTGCCCGCAACGGTTGGCTGTTGCTCGCCAGTCTTTTTTTTTACGCCTGGGGCGAGGTGGGCTTCATCCTGCTCCTGCTGATTTCCACCCTCGTCAATTTTGAGTTGGGCAAATGGGTGGAGCGCACCGAGGATATCAGCCGCCGCAAACGGGCTGTGGCCGTGGCGGTAATCGTTAATGTCGGTTTCCTGGCATTTTTCAAATACGCCGGCTTGGCCGTGGCCTCCCTCAACGCCCCGCTGAAGCTGTTTGGCTTCGGCTCCCTCCCGGCCCCCCCCGATTGCCCTGCCTATTGGAATCTCGTTTTTCACGTTCCATGCGCTGTCCTACATCATTGATATCTATCGGCGCAAACGGAGCGCGGCGCGCGATCCGCGCGACACGGCCCTTTACATCTTCTTTTTCCCGCAGTTGGTCGCCGGCCCGATTCTGCGCTGGAACGCCATCGCCCCCCAGTTGGAACGGCGGGGTTTCCGCCGCGAGGTTTTTGCGGAGGGCCTCCGCCGGTTCGTCGGCGGGCTGGCCAAAAAAATGCTCATCGCCAATGCGGTGGCGCTGCCGGCGGATCAGATTTTCGCCCTGTCGGCCGATGAGCTTTCTCTCGGCACCGCCTGGTTTGGCATCGCTTGCTACACGCTCCAGATTTATTTCGACTTCTCCGGCTACTCGGATATGGCCGTCGGGTTGGGTAAGATGTTTGGTTTTGAATTCCTCGAAAACTTCAATTTCCCCTATGCCGCGCAATCCATCCGGGATTTCTGGCGGCGCTGGCACATCTCCCTTTCCACCTGGTTTCGGGACTATGTCTATATTCCCCTCGGCGGTAATCGTGTTTCCGAAACTCGGAACCGCCTGAATCTGGTCGCGGTTTTCTTTCTGTGCGGCCTGTGGCATGGCGCGAGCTGGACCTTTGTGGCGTGGGGCTTTTATCATGGGTTTTTCCTGGTGTTGGAACGAACCGGCTTCGGCCCGGCCTTGGACAAATTGCCCCGCCCGCTCCGGCATGCCTATGCCCTGCTCGCGGTGATGCTGGGCTGGGTTCTCTTTCGCGCCAATACGTTCCCAGAGGCTTCCCATTATTTTGCCGCGCTCTTCGGCTTCGGTCAACCGGCTCACGCTCAACCCCTCCACCGTTACGTCGGGACGGAAGTTATTTGGGCCTTGGGTGTCGGTGCGGTTTTTAGTGCCCTTCCATGGCATACGGTGAAAGCTTTGGCCGGAAAGTGGGCCGGAAAACTGCCCGCCCAGCCGCAAGCCGTCTTGGCCAATCTGGGACATGCTATCGAAATTGTCCTTGTCTTGGCGTTGTTGTTACTTTCCGCGCTCTGGCTCGCGGGCGGAACGTATAATCCCTTCATTTACTTTCGTTTCTAGTCCATGTCATGACCTCAATTATCCCCCCTAAACGCCGTTGGCCAAACCGCGTTTTAATCAGTTTGTTTATCCTGTTTTTGCTCCTGCCGGTGTTGGATATGGGGTTCCATTTTGATCCCACTCGGCCGCCGAGCGAAAACCGCCTGTTGGCGGCCTTGCCCAAACCGCCAGGCGGGCTGGCCGGATTGCAAAAATTTCTGACGGGCTGGGAAACCTATTTCAATGATCATTTTGGTTGTCGGCGTTGCCTCGTCCTGTGGCACAATAAATTGAAATGGTCGCTGTTTAGGGAAAAGAATACGCGCAATGTGTTGATGGGAATCGACGGTTGGATGTTCATGTCCGATAATCAGATGATCGAGCATTTCCGTGGTGCCCAGCCATTTCTGGAAGCTGATTTGCAGCAATGGCAGAAACTGCTGGAGCGCCGTCGTGATTGGCTGGCCGCCCGCGGGATCAACTACCTCTTCGTCCTTGCGCCCGACAAACACACGGTTTACCCCGAATACTTGCCCCCCTGGTTGAAAGATCTCGGCGGCCGCACGAAAGCCGATCAATTCTTTGCCTATATGAAAGTCCATTCCACCGTGCCTGTGCTTGATTTGCGACCGGGATTGCTCGCCGGCAAAAAATCGGCTCCGGTTTACCAAAAAACGGACACGCATTGGAATGAGTTGGGCGCCTTTCTGGCCTATCAACAGGTTGAACTAAACCGCTTCGCGGGGAGCGTGCGCGAAGTCTTCTAAAGATTTGGAGTTTTCTGGTGGTTGGATAATTTCGGAGAGTTGGGGGCGTATGACCACACTTCGCCAACAACTCATCCAAGAGCTG
>CAIMLG010000207.1 GCA_903842235.1 uncultured Verrucomicrobia subdivision 3 bacterium | reverse complement strand
GCACCTTGGCACAAACGCCACGATCAAGCCCCAGAGGTAGGGCGAAGCGTCCCCGCTGAACCGTAATCGCTCACGTTCCAAAGGTCGCGGCTCGCCGGGGACGGTTCGCCCCACCCAACCGGCGCGGGTGCCAAGTTTCGCCCGTGGCACGACGGTTGGCGCCGCCACAACCATCGTGCATTTGCAATGTGCCGCGGGTTTCATAGGGTCAGATTTACCCGGATTCACCCGGATTTGGTCGGATTTGGTCGAATCTAGCCAGGTCGGGTCGGATCGGGTCGGATTTTTTTGTGGGCCGGTTTCACTTGGACTGGCTCGGACTGGCTCGGACTGACTTGGACCGGGGTTTGACCGGACCGGCGGCTTGGGCGCAAACCGGCTGAAACCGGAACTCCAAACGCCGCCGATGGCGCTGGCAAAGGAGATGGCTTGCGGAGACCCGGCACCAGCCGGCAGTCGCTTTTCATTTGGCTTCGTTTCGTAAAAAAGCTTTTTGATTCCCTGGTTCCCGGAGATCGAAACACCCGGATTCCCTCAGGAAAACGATGTTTCCCAGTTTTGCCGGGGGCCGTCATTTGGGTTCGTTTTGAAAAACGAGCGTATATGATTTCCGGGAGAAAAACCGGCCCGCCGCCGGCTCTGGCCGTCCATGAGGGCGACTGCCCGCCCATCATCGCCTGGCTCCAAGACGGCCTGTCCTCCAGATGGGCCGCCCTCGGCCCCGCTGGCGTCCGGCGGCTTGACGCCGCCTCGGACTTTTCCGGGCAATCTGGCCAATCCGTATTACAATGTCGAAGAATCCTCGCCGACGGCGAAGATTTATGATCGGTGGGGCGAGACTCCGTCGAGCCTCCGCAGCCTGAAAGCTCGACACGTCCAAGAAGGAGGCTCGACGGAGTCTCGCCCCACCGTCTTTGGTTGCGGCTCCGCCGCGCTGGGAAATCCGTGGATTGTTTCCGGGAGCGCCAGATGGCGCCCCTGGCCGCGTTGGGGGCCTCCGACGGGACTCTCTGCGCTCGCACGACGCTGCGTTTCATTGTCGCGGGACAATATAGATAAAATCACTAACATGTCAAGAGAAATTACTGTCTTTTTGGAGGGCGTGTCCGGCGGGTTTGAGCGGTCAACAGTCGCGGAGCGACGGCAGACAGTAGCCCACGGCGCAGCTGTGGGTTTGGATGGGACAAGCCCAATCAGCCCCGGCAGGGGCGGTAGAAAATGATTGGGCCGGCGCGGGGGCGTTTTTCTTTCGCCCCATCCGGGGTTTGGCGGATTTTTCCATCTCCCACCCACGGCTGGCGCCGTGGGCTATTTTCTGACCGCCACTCCGTGGCTTGTAACAGTCTGGCGCTGAAGATCATTTACATCATTTGGTCTCGGACTTCTTGCTTTGAGAATTCAGACCTTTTTCATACAGCCAGCTAAACAACCAATTGCCGCGTCTGTCCTGATAGACGCTTCGAACCGTTTTCTCACGGTACCAGATAAGCCAGCGGCCTTTCTTGCCGCTTGTATGCTCGACCGTGGCCGTGATGCTCGGATAAGTGAGAACTTCAGGCCAATCAATTTCGGTGGATGTGGTACCCACATAAGTGGTCAACAACTGTCGCACAAGGTTTTCCACTTCTTGCGGGGTCTTGAATTGGCGGTCGTCTGACCATGTGATTGTGATGGCTGCTATGTGCCCGGCCACGACGTGGGAGAGTGGCCCGAGGTCGTCACTGGCGCGCATATGCTCGTGAGCTTCCTTCGGAACGTCGAAGCCGGGAGCAACGGGAGTCTTGGCAAATGTGATCTGGATGTCCTTGACTGCAACGCGCACGCCCGAATTTTGTCCGCACGCCACCATTGCAGCGACGGTTAAGAACGCGATGGATTGTCGCGTCAGCCTCAGAATTGAGCGACTAAGGCGCATTGAAACACCGAGAATTGCCAATTACCGGCTTCTTGTCTCACACCCGTCAACCCTTTTCAAGACAGTAACGCCTTAGCCTTAGCCACGAATGACCCAGATGGGACGCAAGCTTGATCCGTACTACAATGGCACAGGTTCTTGTTTTTTTGACAAAGACTTGGCTGCAAGGCAATACAACCAACGCTAAGAGAAGAGGTTGTCGCCCTCCGTTCTTTGCGTTCATTTGCGTTCATTCGCGGCAGCCCCCTTGTGGTTGCGGCGTCAGCCGCGCTAGGTGAATCTGTGTTCATCTGTGGTTCCCCATTTCATTCGCCACGCTTTCCTTCCCGCGCCGGTTCGGTTACTCTCGGCACCCTTATGAAATCTTTGCCGACCGATATCTCCATTCGCGAAGTCGAAACCAGTTTTGAACACCACGCCTACCGCACGCCGATCAAGTTCGGCGGCGTGGCGGTGTCGCATTGCACGCTGCTGAACGTCCGCGTTCGCGTCCGCACACGCACCGGGCGCGAGGCCGAGGGCAGCGGCTCGATGCCGCTCGGCAGCGTCTGGTCGTATCCCAGCAAGACCATCCCGGAAGCGGACCGGCTGGAGGCGATGAAGGCGCTGGCGGAAAAAATCGGCGGTCTGCTGCGCGACAGCGACCTTTGCGCACACCCCGTGGAGTTGAGCCACGAACTGGAGCCGGAGGCGCTGAAGCTCGCGGCGAAAGTGACTCGCGCGCGCAAGCTGGCCGAGCCGGTGCCGAAGCTTTGCACGGTGGTGGTCTTCAGCCCGTTCGACGCGGCGCTGCACGACGCCTACGGCAAGGTCCACGGCCGCCACGTCTATGACTGCTACGGCGCGGAGTGGATGAACGCCGACATCGCGCGCTACCTCGACCCGTCGTTCGCCGGCGAGTATCTCGACCGCTATTCGCTGCGCCG
>CAIMLG010000206.1 GCA_903842235.1 uncultured Verrucomicrobia subdivision 3 bacterium | reverse complement strand
GTGTGGTATCGCCGGAATGTATAATGGAGCCAGCCGAAAACCGGTTGCGGAAAGAGACCTGCGCCAGATGCTGGCCATGATCCGCCATCGCGGCCCGGATGAATTTGGCATTTACCTCGGTGGTTCCGTGGGGCTGGGCAGCGCGCGGCTGAGCATTATTGATTTGAGCACCGGCCAGCAGCCCATCGCGAACGAGGACGGAACGATGTGGATTGTCTTCAACGGCGAGATTTTCAATTATCTGGAGCTGCGGCCGGAGTTGGAAGCGCGCGGGCACCGGTTCACCACTCATTCGGATACGGAAGTGCTACTGCACGCCTACGAGGAATTTGGGCCGGAATGTCTGGCGCGGTTGAGCGGGCAATTCGCGTTTGCGATTTGGAATGCGCGCGATCAATCCCTGTTCATGGCGCGGGACCGGTTGGGCGTCCGGCCACTGTTTTATACGCATCAGCAGGGCGATCTTATTTTTGGCTCAGAAATCAAGGTGATCCTCGCAGCCCAGCGCGTCCGGGCGGTAATGGATCCCGTGGTGCTGGATAAAATTTTCACTTTCTGGAGCCCGCTCACGCCGCAGACGGTGTTTCGCGACATCCAAGAGATTCCGCCCGGCCACTACCTCTTGGCGCGGGCTGGTCAAATCATCGTCAATCGTTACTGGCAGGTGAGTTTCCCTGAGGCGGTAAAACAACCGCAACGCAGCCTGAAAGACTACGAAGAGGAGTTGACCGGATTATTGGTGGATGCCGCCTGGATTCGCCTGCGGGCGGATGTGCCGGTGGGCGCTTATTTGAGCGGCGGGTTGGATTCCTCGCTCATCGCCTTCATCATCCGAAATTTCACCGGCAACCATCTGGACACCTTTTCGATTGCCTTCGACGATGTGAATTTTGACGAAAGCGTGCACCAGCGCCGGATGGCCGATTTTTTGGGCACCCATCATCAAGTGGTGCATGCCACCCACGCGGACATTGGCCGGGTCTTCCCCGAAGTCGTCTGGCACGCGGAAGTGCCACTCATGCGCACCGCCCCGGCCCCGATGTTTCTCCTGTCCAAACTGGTGCGGGATTCCGGCTTCAAAGTCGTATTAACCGGCGAAGGCGCCGACGAATTTTTGGCGGGCTACGATCTTTTCAAAGAAGCCAAAATCCGCCGTTTCTGGGCGCAGCAGCCGGATTCCGCCATTCGCCCGCGGTTGTTCAAGCGGATTTATCCGGACATCGCCGGCCTCTCGCAGAATCCCGATGCCTTGCTCGCGGCGTTCTTCCGCGAGGATTTGACCGCCGTGAACCGGCCGGATTACTCCCATGCCGTGCGCTGGCGGAACAACCGGCGCGCCTGCCGTTTTTTCAGCCCGGAGGTCAAGCGACAGATCACGCAGGATCGGGATAAAGTTTTGGCCGGGCAGTTGCCCCCCGAGTTTTCAAAATGGGAGCCGCTCGCCCAAGCGCAATATCTGGAAATCCATATTTTTCTTTCGCAATACCTGCTGTCGTCGCAGGGCGACCGTATGGCCATGGCCCACGGAGTCGAGGGACGCTATCCGTTTCTCGATCACCGCGTGGTGGCCTTTTGCAACCGGCTGCCGGCTAATTTAAAATTGCGCGGGCTGACGGAAAAATTCCTGCTCAAACAGCTCGGGAAAAAGTGGCTGCCCCAGGAGGTGTCCCGGCGCCCCAAGCGCGCTTATCGCGCCCCGATTCACCGCAGCTTTTTCAATCAATCGGAACCGGATTATGTGCGCGAGTTGCTGTTGCCAGAAGCCTTGCAGCGGACGGGTTGGTTCCATCCGGCCGCCGTCGGTCATCTGGTCGCCAAAGCCCGGCAAGGCGGCGCGCTGGGCGAGACGGATGAAATGGCGTTGGCGGGGATTCTTTCCACGCAGCTGGTGCAGCATCAGTTTGTTGATCACTTTCGGATGCCGCCGCCCTTGTCCGAACACGACCCGGTTAAAATTTGCGCGGGCGCGGAGATCGCCCCGCGTCATGGCAACCTGGCCCAAGCCACAACCTGATCGAAGCATGTCGTCCGCCCCTGATTACAGCGCAAAGATCGACGGCTACTTTGATGGCATCCGCCCGGCTTTCGTGGAGGCTTTGCCGTCAAATCCAACCGCGCGATTGCTGGAAATCGGTTGTGGCAATGGCCGGACCGCCAGCGCGGCTCACGCCGCAGGCAAATGCGGCTGGTGCTGCGGCGTGGAACTGTGTGCCGGCCCGGCCCGTGAAGCCGGGAAACGGCTGGATCAGGTTTGCGTCGGCAATGTGGAGCAGATGGAACTTAACCTGCCGCCGGCCTCCTTCGATGTTTTGATGCTGAGCGAGGTGCTGGAACATTTGGTGGATCCCGGCGCAGTTTTGAAAAAGTTGCGCCCGCTGCTCAAGCCCGGAGCCATCGTTTTGGCCGGATCGCCCAATGTTTGTCATCACAGCGTGCTGCGCATGTTGCTCGCCGGCAAATGGGAGTATCAAAACAAAGGCATCCTGGATGCCACGCACCTGCGCTGGTTCACGGCGCCGAGTTACCAGGCGTTGTTCGAGGAGAACGGCTATGTGGTGGACCAAGTGGGCTCGGCCAATCCGCTGAGTTTGAAGGCGCGCATTACCAGGAAGCTGCTGTTCCATCGCTTCGATCATTTGTTCTATACCCAGATTTTTCTGCGCGGCCATGTGGCGGCAAGTGAACCAGCCGCCAGCGTCGATTGACTGAAATGAATTCCAAAAGCCTTTTTTTAGCGGGTGTGATTGGGTTGGGAAGCCTCTTCCCCGCCGCCCCTTTCGCCAGTGCCCAGGGCACCACCTTTACCTATCAAGGTCGGCTGATGGCTGACGGACAGCCCGCCACTGGCGTATATGACCTCACGTTTGCATTATTCAACGCGGCCACCGGCGGGAGTCAGGTCGGTGGCACCATTACCGCGACTGCCGCCGGGGTCACGAACGGCCTGTTCACGGTTGGGTTGGACTTCGGCGGAAACTTCCCCGGGGCCGATCGCTGGCTGGAAATCGGCGTGCGCGCCAATGGTGGCGGAACCTTTACGCTGCTGGTGCCGCGTCAGCCATTGACCTCCACGCCTTACGCCGTCACGGCAGCGAATCTTTCCGGCGGCTTGGCGGCGGTGCAATTGAGCGGCACGGTGCCGCCGGCGCAGATGGGAAAATTTACCAATCACAGCGACGTGGTGGTGGCGGGCCTCGCCGCCGCACAGGTGCTGGTTTACAGCGGCTCGGTCTGGACCAACGGGCCGTTGCCGTCCGCCAGTTTTGCCAGCAACGCCCCACCCGTATCGCTTTCGTATTCGGGCACCAATGTACCGGTCAACGCGGCGCTGGGCTGCCATTTCCGGCTGGTGGCGACCAATAATTTTCTCCTGGGGAATCCCACCGGGGCCAGTGACGGGCAACGCATCGTGTTTGAAGTGATTCAAGATGCCACAGGCGGACGAACCTTGACGTTGGGCAGCGCCTTTAGGCTCGGCACGGATATTTCCGCCGTCAACCTGACCCCCACCGCCAATCGGCGCGATTTTCTCACCGGTGTTTATTCCGGTACCAATTTCTACGTCCTTGGATTGGTGAAAGGCTACTGATGAACTGGCCGTTAACCCTTGTTTTTGTGGCGGCAACTTTCCCCGCCAGCGCGTTGATCACCAATAAACTGGTGGCCGACTGGCAGGGCGGGGTCGGTATTACGGCGGTCGGCGGTCAAATTTCGCAGTGGAACGACCAGCACCTTTTGCTCAACGGCGACGGGCTTGGCCCGCATCTTTTAACGCAACCCAATGCGGCCTCGCAGCCCTATGAAGTGACCGATGCGCACGGCTACCCGGGCGTCCTCTTTCCCTGGGGTTACGCGGCGGCGCATCCCAAAACATTTCTCAATCTCCCCGGCTCGCTGGGTGGTTTTGACACGACCAATACGACGGTATATGTCGTGGCCACCGGCCCGACAGCGGCCCAGGAAAGCGAGACGCTGTTGTGGCTGGGAGGCATTTCCACGGGCTGGATTCGGTTTTTCCAAACGGGTTATATCCCCAGCATGTTTTATGTGGCGGGCGGCGCTTCGACCCTTTATCCGCCCTTGAACCGCGCCGTGTTTGTGGGGGGCGGCGAGCCGGGCAAAACCACAATTCGCTGGAACAATTTGACTCAAACGAACACCGCGCAGAACCGGATCACCAGCACCAGCGGCGGCATGGTGGCCGCCAACAACGGCGCGCAGTATTACACCGGCATTCTTTACCGCCTTTTGATTTACAAGGATGTCCATTCCGCCGCGCAACAGGATGCGCAGGTGGCCGAATTGGCGGCGCGCTACGGCGTTTTGACCAATTACACCAAACAGGTGGTGTGCCGGGGCGATTCCATTCCGGCGGGTGTGGATGCCACCCGGCTGGAAAGTTTTCCGTTTCAATTGTGGGAGCGGTATCCGGAAATTGAATGGCACAACCAAGGCGTCGGCGGCTTGCTGATCGGCACCAACGGCCTTACCGGGCAAATGTATGACGTGGATCCCAATTTTGTGGATCTGCTCTACGACAGCACCAAGCAGGAGAACTGGCTCTTCTTTTTTGCCGGGGTCAACGACCTGAGCCAAGGCGTAAGCGGCCGCGCCACTTATGATCGACTGACCAATTATGTGGCGGCCCGCAAGGCGGCGTATCCGTGGCAGGTCGTCGTCTCCACGGTGCACGCCACCCAAAATCACACATTGAGCAACGCCGATTTCAACGCCTGCCTTCGCACCAATGCCGGCAATTGGGAGCGACTGGTGGATCCCGGCCTGAATTCGCCCATTGAAGCCCGGCTGAATGACTGGACAGACACCAACTATTTTTATTCCGACGGCCTGCATTTGATCAATGCCGGGCAGACGGTGCTCGCCGAACACTTCGGCCAGATCATCAATGTGCCCCACCGCACCACCGGATATTTTGGCCCATGAACGCCCGCCCGCTCATCAGTTTTTCCCTCGGGTGTTATAACCAGGCGGCCTATATCCGCGAAGCCCTCGAGGCCGCCTTGGCGCAAACCTATTCGCCTTTGGAGATTATTATTTCGGACGATGCCTCCACCGACCGCTCGTTTGAAATCCTCCAGCAAACCGTCGCGGCTTATACCGGCCCCCATGCCGTGAAATTAAATCGCAACCAATCCAATCTCGGCATTGGCGGAAACGTCAATCGGATGATGAAACTGTGCCAGGGAGAATTGGTGGTCATCGCCGCCGGCGACGACGTGTCGCTTCCGGAGCGGACGGAAATCATCTATCAGGCTTGGGAGAAATTTGGCCACCGGCCCACCTCCATCAGCTCCAGCTATCGGACGATTGCGGCGGACGGAACCGAGCTGGGGCTGGGCGGCTTGCGCGGTGATCCCAAGGACACCCGGCCGTTCCAGTTGCAAACTGGTGATTTTCGGGAATTCCTTACCCACCGGCAACCGGTGGTTTGCGGTTGCAGTCACGCCTGGTCGCCCGAATTGTTCCGCTATTTCGGGCCATTAAAAACGGATCTGGAAGACTTGGTGCTCTCCTTCCGCACCCTCGCCATCGGCCAGATGCTTTATATCCGCCAACCACTGGTGAAATACCGGCGCCACGGCAGCAATGTTTCTTTCTTCGCCGGAAAAGATGACACGCATTCGTTTGAACACCGCGAAAACCGGCTGCGCTGGATCGCCGAACAAACCGTGCGCGCCTACGACAATCTGATGGCCGATGTGGAGATTTTGCACCAAAACGGTCAGCTCACCCGTGCGGAGCGGGAACGACTGTTAAAGGCCGGGCGACGAGTCCAAACCGTTTATGCCGTTGAGCGACAATTGATTGATGGCAATGGATTAAAACGATTATCCACCTTGACGGATGCTCTCGGACGGGGGAATTTCCACTGCGGCTTGCGCTTTTTACCCCGGCTCCTGCCGCGAACGATTTATCAGGCGTTGTATGAATTTAAAAACCGCAAGCCGGTCTCGCTCAGGACTTGAAGCTGGCAATCTCACACCGGCTACATCTTTATGAATTTTGAAAAACTTCTGAGAAACGCCCGGGCGCGCGACCGGCAGCCGTCTGCCGGTCTCCGATTTTCCTCCGACCGGCGAAAGAGAAGGCTGATGAAACGGCTGGTTATCGTCATGGCCTGCTCGCTCGGCCTGTTGCCGCTGGCGCCGGCTATCCAGCCGGTCGTGGCCATCCACGATTCGGAACTGACGCGGGCTTTGGAAACCATGCCCGCTTCCGGGGCGACGCCGACCGGCACCGGCACCACGGGCAATCAATGGTGGCCGAAGCAGTGGCATTACTTTGTAATGCCGGAAGCCGCCAAGGAAACGCTCCGTTCCGATGGCACGGCTTTTACCGTCGTCAGCGATGGTGACATCCGCGCCGGAAATTTGCTGGATACGAATGGTCGGCCACAATATCCCATCGTCGTCAGTCTGGCGGCTGAGGCGATTGTCGACGATGAAATCGCGCGGCTGACCAATTACGTGGCCGCTGGCGGCTATTTGCTGGTCGGCTCGTCGGCATTCACGCGCCAGACCAACGGCGTGACGCGCGGCGATTTCGCCTTCGCCAATGAATTGGGGGTACACATGGCTGGCACCAGTTTGCAGAACTGGACGAACAACTTCACCTTTGCCAAAGCCACCAATCACCAGATCGTTGCCCATATTCCCGGCGGCACCCTGACCTGGCAAATGCCCTCGGCAGCGGATGAAATTTCCTGGCCTTACATGGGTGTCGCAGCACCAGAACGCATCTGGCGCGTTTTGCCCGGCGACGCCAGCATGGTAGCCAATGGCGATGGCACGCCGTATCTCTTGGTAAAGTCGTTCGGTAAGGGATGTTTCATTTACGACGCCGCCATGCAGCCTTTGATCGGACACGGCGGTTATGCCCCGGGCATGTATGCCTACGGAATTTTCCGAAAAGTCATCGAATGGTCATTCCAATCGGCCCACCTGCCGATCCCCAAGGTCAGTCCCTGGCCCTATCCGTATGATGCGGCGTTCATGGTGCGCCATGATCTGGAGGATTTTCAGGATGAAATTACGAATATCCCCGCCTCGGCCCAGTTTGAAAACGCGCACGGCGCCAAGGGCGATTATTATTTCTGCACCGGCACGTTGCGACAAGAGTTGAGCAATTCGCCGGCGGTCATTGCCAATCTTCGGTGGGCGGTTACCAATTTCAACGCCACCATCGGCCCGCACAACGGCGGTTTGCCCAATCCGCAGAACACCAATCTCCTCGTCGGCACTTATGATTATTGGCATTGGGGACCGGATCAGGCTTACGACGTGGCCGCCACCAACCTGCCGCTGCCCGGTTATCCCGACGGCCAGACTTACGCGTTCGTTTCCGTCAGCAATTCATTTTCCGACATGGAAGGCTGGCTGACTGGCTTGACCAACGGCGTGCGGGCTTATGTGGCGCCTTACTTCAATGCCACCCGCGAGGCTTCCTATCAAATCGCGGAGCAACTGAATGTGAAAATTGCCGGCGAAACCAAACTCGGGCCTTTTCCGCATTGGACGCTTTCGACCCAGACGACCGGCAAGCGCTACGGCCTTTTGCAGGAGCCAGTCAGCGACTGGTATGTGCAATCCCAAGTGGCGCAGGGCATGGAATCCGGTCATTCACCGGGAACGGTGCATGAGATGGTGGATTATTATTATGGCTTGGGCGGGTTGATCAACCTCTACTCTCATACTTTGTCCAATGGTCAGGGAACCGCCGGCGACACCGCGCCGGACTACATCACCTACAGCTTGAACGCCAGTCTGCACCCCCGGCTCTGGTCCGCGAGCGGTTTGGACATCTACGCGTGGTGGCTGCAACGCTCCAACGCGCAGGTCACCGCCAGCTTCGCTACGAATGGCCCCACGTCCGTCATGACACTGGTTGTCGCCGGTGCCAGCGATCCGCAGACGGCGGTGGAGATTCTCCTGCCCCGCCCGACGGTTTCCAACCTGCAAGTGCTCACGAATGGCGTCGCCGCCGACACCAACAGTTACCGGCTCAATGGTTCGACGCTGAAATTGCTAGTGGGGACGGCCGTGACGAATGTCCAAATCAGCTATCTTCTGAATCCCACCGCGCAGAACGATGCCTATACGGTGGCGGCCGGCCAGACTTTGACGGTGGCGGCCGGCGGGATATTAAGTAACGACAGCTTGGGGGCCGGAAGCAATCTGACGGCGGTTTTATTGAGCGGCCCCGCCCATGGCATCTTGACGCTGACCAATAGCGGCGGCTTCAGTTACACTCCCACCAACGGCTTCACCGGCGTGGACAGCTTCACCTATCTGGCCAATGACGGTGTGACCAACTCCAGCGTGGCGGTGGTGACGATTGATGTGCCCCCCGCCGGCAGCTTCTTCTTCGATGATTTTGCACGGGCGACGAATGCGGACGCTTTGGCTCCGTGGGCGGTGGGCGTGGGGCGGTGGAACATCACCAACGGCACCATGCAAGGAACCGCTTCCGGCAACAGCGACTACTCCGACCTGTATGCCGGCAGCAACTGGGGCGATTACAGCCTCGAAGCCCAGGTGCAAATTCCGGCCAATGTCGGCGCCTGGGATGCCGGCGTCTGCGGTCGGCTGAACCCCCTGACTGGCGAACGATACATGGTCAACATCTACCCCGAAGATTCGCAGCAAGGTCCCACCAAATTGCGCCTGTTGAAATTTCACGGCTGGCGCATCTGGAGCTACACGCCTATGGCGGTCACCAATTTGCCGGGGGTCGGGGCCTCGGTTCACACGTTGAAATTAACCTTCCGTGGAAATCGGATCCAAGTGTCTTACGATGGAAATCCGATCCTGGATGTGCCCGACAATGGCTTTGACGGGGTGCCCGCTTACACCAATGGCGCTGTCGGTCTGCACCTGTTCATGGCGGGGCCGTTTATCGCCACATTTGACAATGTTCTGGTCAACCCGCTGCCCGTCACGCCGACGGCGGCCAATGACAGCTATACCGTGATTGAAAATCATCTCCTGACGGTGCCGTCGCCCGGGGTCTTGGCGAATGACACGCCGGGTCTGGGCCTCAGCCTGACGGCCACGCTGGTCAACGGCCCGACCAATGGCACATTGAACTTTAGCACCAACGGGAGCTTCACTTACACGCCGGCCACGAATTTCTTCGGCTCTGATGCATTCACCTATCTGGCCAATGACGGCGTGACCAATTCCGACCCGGCGACGGTGACGATCACGGTGTTATCCAACCGGCCGCCCGTAGCCGTGGCCGACAGTTACAGTGTGGTTTCCGGCCGGACTCTCACGGTGGTGGCGGCCGGTGTTTTGAGCAATGACCAAGCCGGCTGGGGCACCAACTTGACCGCTGGGTTGCTGAGCGGTCCGACCAACGGCTTGCTGAATTTGAGCAGCAATGGCGGCTTCACCTACCTCGCCACAAATCATTTCGTCGGCCCGGATGGCTTTACCTACGCGGCCAACGATGGCATTACCAGTTCCGCCCCGGCGACTGTGACGATCAGCGTCACCACAAATTTCCCGCCGGTGGCCAACAACGACAGCTACAATACGGTCACCAACACCCCGCTGGTGGTGCTCGCTCCGGGCGTGTTGGCCAATGACACGGATGCTAACGGCGACAGTCTGACCGCCGTTTTGGTCAGCGGGCCAACGCAAGGCACCTTGAGTCTGACCAATAACGGCGGCTTTATTTATACGCCGAGCAACAACTACGCCGGCCCGGACAGCTTCACCTATCAGGCCAGCGACGGCTTGACGAATTCTGGCATTGCGGTGGTCAGCATCACGATCTCCACGCTGGTGGTGAGCCATCCGCCGGTGGCGAATAACGACAGCTACAGCACGGTGATGAACACGACCCTGACCGTAGGCCAGCCAGGGGTCTTGGCTAATGACGCGATTGGGAACGGCAACAGCCTGACCGCCATCTTGGTCAGCGGCCCCGCGCAGGGCGCTTTGATTCTGAATACCAACGGTGGGTTCAGTTACACGCCGACCAATAACTTTGTCGGGTCGGATTCGTTCATCTACCACGCCTTCGACGGAGTGACCAATTCCAATCCCGCGACCGTGACGATTACCGTGACCACCAACGCGCCCGCCGGAGTTTGGTTTTTCGATGATTTCACCCGGTCCACGAATGCGGGTTCCTTGGCCCCGTGGACCGTGGCGTTTGGCAAGTGGTCGGTAACCAATGGCACCATGCAGGCCACGGCATCCAATCAGAGCGATTATGCCGACGCCTATGTTGGGACCAACTGGGGTGATTACAGCGTGGAAACACTTATCCAGATTCCCGCCGGAGCCTGGGGTGCCGGTCTCAGCGGACGATTGAATGTCTCGAACGGCGCCGCCTATACGGCCGTGGTATATCCGCAGGGCGGTTCGCCGCTCGCCAGCGCTTCCGCCATGTTGGAGCTGATCAAATTCAGTGGCTGGAAAAGCTGGAGTTTCAACCCCATGGCCCAGGTGAATTTGTCCGGCTTGGACACGAACTGGCACAACCTGAAGTTGGCGTTCCGCGCCAACCGGATTGCCGTTTACCTGGATAACAGCCAGATCGCGGCGGTGACGGACAACAACTTTGACGGCGGGCCGGCGTTTACCAATGGCGGCATCGGCTTGCATATGTTCATGAGCGCCGACTTCGTGACGACTTACGACAACGTGCAGGTCCGACCGCTGGTGACCGATGACAGCTATAGCGTGGACGAAAACACCAACCTGACCATAGCCGCGCCCGGCGTGCTGGCCAATGACACCGCCGTATTTGGTAGCAATCTGGTGGCGGTGCTGGTGAGCGGTCCGACCAATGGCACGTTAAGCCTGAATACCAATGGCGGCTTCATTTATACTCCCGCGACGAATTATTTTGGGCCGGATCATTTTAGTTACCAAGCCAACGATGGATTAACCAATCTGGGGATTGCCACCGTGAATCTCACGGTTGCGCAATTGATCCCCGTGCTGACCGTGACGGCGGACAGCCAGAGCCGGATTTACGGACAAACCAATCCGCCTCTGACGGGTTCGCTGGCTGGCGTGCTGGGCGGCGATAACATCACCGCCACCTTTGCCACGGCCGCGAACACCAACAGCCCGGTGGCGGCTTATGCGATTAAACCGGCATTCAACGATCCCAGCAACCGGCTGGGCAACTACCAGATCATTACCAATGGCGGAACCTTGACGGTAAACCCAGCAATTCTGGCAATTACGGCGGACGCCACCAACCGGGTTTATGGCGCGGGCAATCCCGCCTTCACCTACACTGCCAGCGGCTTCGTGAACAATGAAACGGTCGGCGTGTTGAGCGGCAGTCCGGCGTTGACCACACTTGCCACCACGAACAGCCCGGCAGGCATCTACCCCATCACTGGGACCAACGGCACCTTGAGCGCCACCAATTACACCTTCACGTTCACCAACGGCACCTTGACCGTGAACCCGGCTCCGCTGACCGTTTCCGCCAACAGCACCAACAAGGCATATGGCCAGGTCCTGGTGTTTGCGGGGAACGAATTTACAACCGCCGGGCTGGTGAATACCGACACCGTCATCGGGGCCACCTTGAGCAGCGCCGGCGCGGCCGGCGGCGCCGGGGTGGGCAGCTACGCCGTGGGGGTGACGAACGCCGTCGGCCCCGGGCTGACGAACTATGTGATCAGCTATACGGACGGCACCTTGATCGTGACCCTTGGCACTCCGGTCGTGACTTGGGCAAGCCCCACGAACATTGTTTATGGCATCCCGCTGGGGGCCAATCAGAACGCGGCGCAGGCTGCGGTGCCGGGCAGTTACGCGTATGCCCCGACCAACGCTGCGGTGCTGGCCGCCGGCACCAACTTGTTGACCGTCGCCTTCTCGCCCACTGACACCAATTACGCGAGCACCAACCTAGGCGTGCAGCTGGTCGTCGAACCCGCCCCACTGCTGATTTCGGCGAACGCCACCAACCGGGTTTACGGCGCGGCCAATCCCGCTTTCACCTACACTGCCAGCGGTTTTGTGAACGGCGAGACGAATTCGGTTTTGAGCGGCAGCCCCAGTATAACCACGGCGGCAACCTCCGCTAGTCCAGCCGGCGATTATCCCATCCAAGTGGCGCAAGGGACGTTGAGCGCGACCAACTACGCCTTCAGCTTCACCAACGGCCTCCTCACGGTTATTCTTGTGCCGCCCACCATCTTGGATCTCGCCGGAGCGAAAACAACCAATGTGGTGATTTATTGGAGCGCAGTGAGCAATGTCACTTACCGCGTTCAACATCAGGCCAACCTCACGGGCACGAACTGGCTGGATCTAACCCCAGACGTCCTGGCCACCAATAGCAGCGCCTCGGCCATCGACCATCCCAATGGTGCGCCGGTGCAGTTTTATCGGATCATGATCGTGCCGTAAATGAGGAAGCCGCTGGATCACATCCTGAATCCACCCATCTATTTCGCAACCATTCATCTACGAAATCCGACATGCACGCTGCCGCCATTACCCATTCCCGACTGACCTTCGAACGGTTTGACGAAACCTATCTGGAGAAGTCGTGGCATTGGCTTCATGACCCGGAAATCAAGCGCCTCACGATGTCGCCGGATTTCACCAAGGAAGACCAGTTGCGCTGGTTTGCGCGGCTGCCGGAAATGACGGATTACCAGATCTGGGGCGTGGCCTGCGACGGTGTTCCGATTGGCGTGGTGGGTTTGAAGCATGTCAACCAAACCGAGGCGGAATACTGGGGCTACCTTGGTGACCGGGACTACTGGAACGCCGGGCTCGGGCGAAAAATGATGCGCTTTGCCCTCAGCCAGGCGCGGGAACAGGGCCTGAGCGAACTTTATCTCAATGTTTACAAGCAAAATCCCCGCGCCATCCATCTCTATACGCGGTTTGGTTTTAAGGCCACCGGTGAAAATGGGGAAGCTCTCCACATGCGCCGGCCTTTGAACGAAGTGACCGAAAGTGGCACCCCGGCGTTTTCCGTGGTGCGCTACACTCCGGATCGCAAGGAGGCGTGGAATACGTTTGTAAATGTGGCCAAGAATGCGACCTTCGTTTTTCACCGGGATTACATGGATTATCACCAAGACCGGTTCACCGATTACTCCCTGATGGTCTTTGAGGGGCGCAAGTTGGTGGCCTTGCTGCCCGCCAACCTCGCAGCGGATGGCACGGTGCACAGCCATGAAGGCTTGTCTTACGGCGGGTTGGTGGTGGCGCGCCCCGCCCCGCTCCACGAGGTCCTGTCCTGTTTTCATGCCTGCCTGCGTTATCTGCATGAGCGGCAAATTTCTCTGCTGCGCTTCAAGCGTCTGCCCGGCTTTTACAACACCCTGCCCGATGACGAGGTGGCCTATGCCCTGTTTCTGCTGGAGGCGCGCCTGTATCGGCGGGATTGCGCGGCGGTGGTCTCGCAGGATGACCGCCTGTCCTTCCAGGAGCGGCGGCGGCGGCAGATCAAAAAAGCGGGCCGGTTCAACGTCCGCATTGTGCCAGAAACCAATTTCTCGGCCTATTGGGAACGCGTGCTGGTGCCGCGTCTGGCCGCCCGACATGGGGTCAAGCCGGTGCATACCATTGAGGAAATCACGCTGCTCGCCTCGCGCTTTCCGGAAAACATCCGGCAATTCTCCGTTTACTGGAATCACGAGATTGTCGCCGGCACCACGATCTTTGAAATGCCAACCGTGGCGCACGCCCAATACATCGCCGTCACCGAACCGGGGCAAAACCTGGGGGCGCTGGACTACCTGTTCCAGTGGCTAATTGATGAGCGTTACCGGGGTAAGCGGTATTTTGATTTCGGCATTTGCAATGAACACGATGGTCGCGTATTAAACCACGGCCTGATGGCTTGGAAGGAAGGTTTTGGGGCGCGCAGTTTTGCCCATGATTTTTATGAGATCGCCACCGCCAATTACGGGAAGCTTGAATCGGTGATCCCAGCCACTTTGGCCGATTGCTGAAATAATCAACGGACAACGGTTCGAAAAATATTTTAACCAGTATGAAAACAGCGATTATCGGATTGGGTTACGTCGGGCTGCCGCTCTCCCTCCAATTCGCGCGGTCGGGCGTGGTGGTTCTGGGACTGGATATTGACACCACCAAGGTGGCCGCCCTGAATTCTGGTCGGAGCTATATTCATCACCTCCCGTCCTCGGCCATTGCCTCGGCGCTCCAAGCGGGAACCTTCTCGGCTTCCACCGATTTCAGCCGTATTCGGGAGGTGGACGCTGTGGTTATCTGCGTGCCCACGCCCCTTAACAAAAATCGGGAGCCGGATATTTCCTTCATCCTGGAAACCGGCCGGGAGATTGCGCCTTTCCTGCAAAAAGGCACGCTGGTGGTGCTCGAATCCACGACCTACCCCGGTACCACGGACGAGGATTTGCGCGCGGTGCTGGAAGCCGGTTCCAAGCTTCAGGCGGGCCGGGATTTTCACCTGGCTTTCTCGCCGGAGCGCGAAGACCCGGGCAATCCGGACAGCCAGGTGGCGGTCGTCCCCAAGGTGGTGGGCGGCTACACTCCGGCCTGTCTTGCGAAAGCCACGGCGCTCTATGGCCGGGCGCTCAAGACCATTGTGCCAGTGTCTTCCTGCCGCGCGGCAGAGGCCACCAAGCTGCTGGAAAATATTTTCCGCAGCGTAAACATCGCCTTGGTCAACGAACTGAAAGTGGTTTACAGCGCCATGGACATTGATATTTGGGAGGTGATTCAGGCGGCCAAAACCAAGCCGTTTGGATTTATGCCCTTTTATCCCGGGCCGGGCTTGGGTGGGCATTGCATTCCGATCGACCCGTTTTATCTTACGTGGAAGGCGCGCGAGTTCGGACAAAACACCCGCTTCATCGAACTGGCAGGCGAAATCAACACCGCCATGCCGGAGTATGTCATCAACCGGACCGCCGAAGCGCTCAACGCCCAGAAAAAATCCGTCAACGGCAGCCGGGTGCTGGTGCTCGGCCTGGCCTATAAGCCCAACGTGGATGACGATCGCGAATCACCGAGCTATGTGCTGATGAATTTGCTGCAAAAGCGGGGCGCCCAGGTGGCCTATCACGATCCCTACGTGCCGGTGATTCGTGAAACCCGCGAACACGGACATTGGGCGGGCACGCGTTCCGTTCGCTGGGATCGCGCCACCCTAGCCCAATTTGATGCGGTGATTATCGCTACCCATCATCAATCGGTCAGTTGCCAGCAATTGGCCGACTGGTCGCACTGCATTGTGGATACCCGCAATGCCATGGCCGGCGTGCCCGCCGCCGCCGGTCAGGTCTGGAAGGCTTAACGCAACTTCAACCCGTTCTTTGTTATGATCCTCTTATTGGGGGCGAGTGGCTATTTGGGCCGCGCCTTCGCTGACGAACTGCGCCGCCGTGGCTATGGTTTTATTCCGCTGACGCGCCGGGCGCTTGACTATGGCGATTTTAGTCGCCTATTCAATTACGTCCGAAAAGTGCAGCCGGAATTTTTGATCAACGCCGCCGGTTATCCCGGCCGGCCAAATTTGGACGCCTGCGAGTCGGCTCACGAGTTAGCCTTGTCTGCCAACACGCTGTTGCCCCAGACCATCGCCCGCGTTTGCCTGATGACGCATACGGCTTGGGGACATGTGTCCTCGTCGGGCATCTACACCGGCGCCAAGGTTTTTGATCACGGCGTTCTGCTGTTGGAAAAGGATCTCAATCAACCCAGACTGCGGCAGCGGCTGGCCGAACAGCCGGAATTCGTGCGCGGCTTCACCGAAGGGGATGCCCCTAACTTTACCTTCCGGGACGGCTGGTGTAATTTTTACAATGGCACCAAGGCGCTGGCGGAGGAAATGATCCGCGGCGTGGGGCGAAGTTACCTTTGGCGGCCCGGCATCCTGTTCAGCGAACAGGACGAGCCTCGCAATTTGCTCACGCGAATCCAGCAATACCCGAAAGTTTACGACAGCATAAATTCACTTTCCCACGCTGGAGATTTTGCGCGGGCTTGCTTGAATCTCTGGGAACGTGAGGCGGCTTTCGGGGTTTACAATGTCGTTAATCCCGGGGTCATCTCGAACCGGGAGGTGGTGGAAATGATCCAGCGCATTCTCAAGCCGCAACGACAGTTTGAATTCTGGAAAGATGAGCGGGAGTTTTATCACTTCGGTGCCCGGGCCCCGCGTTCCCATTGTCTGCTCGATATTACCAAGCTGCTGAATACCGGAGAAGAGATGCGGCCTGTGACCGAAGCGCTCGAAGATACGCTGCATCATTGGCACGCCGCCTCGCCGCCGGCGGCTTTGGCTGCACCTTGAGTCTTGGCACGATTTCCACAACTTTTCCCCTTAACCCCAACCCGGGCTATGCTATGAATGGAACCTCGAAACAATCCCGTCCCGGCTGCGGTGTTGCCGGAAGTCTTCGTAAACCACTGCAAGCCGCCCTGTGCTGCTGTTTGCCCGCTTGGGCTGGCACCGTCAAGGCCCAGGAAGTGTTGGCGCCGCTCCCGCAGCCAGTCGTGGTGCCAGCAGCTATGCGGGGGTTTCAGACCAATGCGCTGGACGTCTTTGCCCCGCCGGAAACAGTGGCCAGCGGTCAGACCGAAACGCCGCCGTTGAAATGGGGTTTTCTGGATCTACGCCCCCACGTCTTCTACCGGTTTAATTCTGCCGATGGCTTGCCCGTTGCCGGCTCAAACCACGTCGCGGCCGTCATCCAGGAATTTTCGCCGGGCTTGCTCTTCAATCTCGGCCGTCATTGGGCTTTGGATTACACGCCCACTTGGCGGTTATATTCCAATAAAGCCTTCCGCGACACGTTGGACCACCATGTCACGCTGACCGGCGGGACAACTTACCACGCATGGATTCTGGGGCTGTCGCAAAGTTACCTTTCCACCTCCACACCGCTCGTCGAAACCGGCACGCAAACCGATCAGGAAACCTGGCTGACTGCCCTGACGGCCAACTATCGATTCAACAGCAAAATGACGCTGGATCTGGCGCTGAACCAAAACATCGTGGATGCGCAGGACTTCACGAGCTACCGCGAATGGTCCACTTTGGACTGGTTGAATTATGAGTTTTGGCCCCGCTTGAGTGCCGGCGCCGGTGTCGGCGTGGGTTATGTCAATGTGGTCGCCGGCGCGGATATGGTTTATGAACAGTTCCAAGGCCGGATTGGCTGGCGGGCCACCGACAAGGTCAGTTTTCAAATCCACGGCGGCTTGGAGGACCGGCAGTTTCACGGCGGGGCTGGCGGTGATTTGCTCAATCCCGTCATCGGCGGTTTGATTCAATACCAGCCATTTGAATTCACCAAGCTCACCGTAACGGCAAATCGTGCGGTGACGGCTTCCTATTTCCAAAGTCAGGTGACGGAGAACACCGAGGTCTTGGGCGGATTGAATCAGCGTCTGCTCGGAAAATTATATCTGGACCTCGGCGGCGGCTTTCACAACGTGAAATATGTCGCTGATAACGCCTCGGCAGCCGGCCGCACGGATGATTATTTTACATTCAACGCCCGGTTGAGCTGCCCATTCCTGAAGCGGGGAACGGTCGCCGTGTTTTACCAATACAGCGACAATTCTTCCACCGCGCCCGGTTTTACTTTCTCCAGCACCCAGCTTGGCTTTGAAGTCGGCTATCGTTTCTAACCTGTCTATCAAAGGGAACCCCATGAACCAACCCATTCCTTATCTTGATCTGGCCGCCCAACTGCGCCCATTGCGCGCCGAACTCGATGCCGTCATCGCTAAAACGCTGGACAACTGCACCTTTTGTCTGGGGCCGGAGGTCGCCCAATTCGAGCGCGATTTTGCCGGCTTTTGCCACGCACAGCATGCCGTGGGCTTCAATAGTGGCACCTCCGCACTCCATGTCGCCATGCGCCTGCTGGACATCGGTCCCGGAGATGAGGTGATTACCACGCCGTTTACCTTTGTGGCCACCAGTTGGGCCATCTCCTATGTCGGCGCCCGCCCCGTCTATGTGGATATTGATGATGCCACCTGCAACGTGAATCCGGATTTAGTCGAACGGACCATTACCTCGCACACCCGTGCCATCCTGCCGGTTCACCTGTATGGCCACCCGTGTGATTTGGATCGTTTGCTGGCGATTTGCCAGCACCACAACCTTCCCCTGGTGGAAGACGCCGCTCAAGCGCACGGGGCCAAGTATCGAGGCAAAGTTGTGGGCACTTTCGGCGAAATGGCGGAGTTCAGTTTTTATCCGGGAAAAAACCTGGGCGCCTGCGGAGAAGGCGGCGCCTTGGTGACGAATAACGAAGCCCACGCTGCGCGCGCGCGCGCGCTGCGCGAGCACGGCGCATCGCAGCGTTATTATCACGACGAGATCGGCTATAACTATCGGATGGAAGGACTTCAAGGAGCCGTGCTGGGAGTGAAATTGAAACACCTGGCAAAGTGGACCGAAGCGCGCCGGCGCGTGGCCCAGCGCTATCACGAACTGCTCGCCGACACGCCTTTGCAATTGCCTCGGGAAAGTGATTATGCCGAAAGCGCTTATCATCTCTACGTCGTGCGCCACCCGCGCCGGGACGAACTGAAAAAACATCTGGAAGCGCATCATGTCGGCTGCGCCTTGCATTATCCGCTGCCGCTTCACCTGCAAAAATGTTATCAATCATTGGGCTACCAAGCCGGCGCTTTTCCGGTCGCGGAAAAAGCCGCGCGCGAATGTTTGAGCCTGCCGATCTACCCCGAATTGACCGAGGAACAGATCGACCGCGTCGGGGCAGTCGTCAGCGATTTTTTCAAATAAAAATCTGTGGCTCGCCCATGTTGAGACTTTCCCTCAAACTCCATTTAGTAAAAATTCCCTCCAACACATATCCCAGGAAATACTTATGAATATTATTGCCCTCAGCAGCTTCCATCGCGGCAAAGTCCGATTCATCTTTTGCGCTCGCGTCGCAACCGCCACTCTGATCTTGCCTGCTTTATTGGCCTTGGCTGGCTGTCAAACCCCACCGGCCGGAAACCATCGCAGCGTTCCGCCGGTGGCGTTTGCCTCGGAACCCGCCACGTTGCGGGAGGGTGACACGCTGAAGATATCCTTCCCCGGCGCCCCTAATCTCGATACCACGCAACCGGTTAGAAGTGATGGTAAAATCATCTTGCCCATTGTGGGGGAAATGTCGGTCTTGGGAATGACTCCAGCCGCTCTGGAAAAGAATCTGATCCAGCGTTATTCCTCCCAACTGTTGTCCAAAGAGGTCACCGTAGCCGTAGAACCGGCTCCCTTTGTGGTGTATGTGACAGGGGCGGTGCTCCGACCCGGGAAAGTCACTTCCAGCCACCCGCTCTCCGCCTTGCAAGCCATCATGGAAGCCGGTGGATTTGATTATGCCAAGGCGAACCAAAAGGCGGTGAAAATTATCCATCACGATGAAACCGGGGCGGCAAAAAGTTCTACGGTAAACTTGAAACTCGAGATGCAGGGCAAGTCCGGCGCGGCGGTGGCCTTAAAACCATCCGACATCGTGTTTGTGCCGGAACAGTTTACCTGGTTCTAAACTCAAGGGCGTCCCGCTTCAGCCCCCGCACAACCCTAAATAACACGAGTAAAAAACCACCTCCATCCGCCCCGAGTTTTTCTCCCGGCGGATTTTTTTATTGGCCACGCCGGCCACGGTGACTTCATCTCAGACACTCGGCTGCTCCATTTCGTGACGGCGCCTCGTTTTTTAATTTCCACCAAGCTATGCGCTCCCTGAATCCAAAAGCGATTTTCCGCCGGCTTGCAAATAGTTTCAACCGCCAGCGGAACCGCCCGCTTACGGCAAGTTGTTTTATTTCAACGAGAATCAGCCAAACCGCATATTTCCTTTTGAAAGCGCGCCATTCCCAAGCCTGCATTGGCATCGCGATTGCTGAAATGCTTGCAGATGAATGCAAAATTAAATCAAACCGTTGGCGGAATCGCCCCGTTTGTCAATTTCGCCGGACTGTTTCAGGCCACTGCCCGCCGTTTGCTCGGCCTGATCACCCGGTTGGTGCGCCCGGCGTTCAATTTTCAAGTGCCGGTTGGCTATGAAGATGAGAATGGTTTTCAATTCGGCACCGCGCCCGCGCCGCAAGCCAGTAAGAGTAGCCGTTCGGCGTTTGTCTTCGTGGTCGTTGGCGGCATGCTGGCAACGGCAACGTTTCAGGCTTCGGCTGGTCAGAAGCTCAACTTGGCCTGGCAGCCTAGCACCAGCCCCACCGTCGCCGGTTACAATATTTATTACGGTTCACAGGCGGGCAGCTACACGAACAAGATTTCGGTCGGCAATGTGACCTCCGCCACCGTCTGCGGCCTCAATGAAGGCGTCTGCACTCACTTCATCGTCACCGCCCGCGACACCTTGGGCTTTGAAAGTCTGCCCTCCAATGAATTGTCTTACACCATGCCCAATCTTTTCGGCCTTGCCATTCAACTGCTGCAGGGGAATCCGGCTTCCCTCACGGTGACCTCCACCGGCTCCACGCCGGCCGCCTGGGTGCTGGAATCGTCCTCGAATTTGCAGACTTGGGCGACGGCCGCCGAAGGCTCCAATTCTCAGGTTTCTGTCTCCATGGTGGTTACGGGAACGCCTTCGCTGTTCTTCCGCCTCCGCAGCCAATAGGCGAACAGGTTCGCGAGCCGCTTCATTTTTGCCTCCCGCCCAACAAAACAGCTTTCGTAAGATCCTTACGAAAGCTGTTTGCTTTTGAACGAAGATGATTTACCCGCCCCGGTTTTTCTTCAAAACACGGGGCCAATCAAGCCTCTGTCGGTGTTTCCCCAGCGGCTGGAGTTTCCGGCGTAGGCGCAACGGCTTCCACCATAGGGGCGGGCGTTGCCTCAACGGGCCCTGCATCCTCGGTCTGAATCACCGCCGCCGGGGTAGCTGCCGGCGCCGCAACGGCTGCTTCGCCTTCGCCTGGGGGTTTGGCATCAGCCGGTTTCTTTTCCACCCTCGCCGGTTTGGGGGCGGGTTTCTTGGCGGTTTCCATGCGGCCATCCGCAAATTCCAGCACGGCGCCCTGATGAATGAGCCAGTGCAAATCCACCATCACTGCCGTCTGTTCGGGCGTGGCCTCAGGCGCCTTCGGCTCCGCCGGTTTGGCGGCGGCGGCCGCTTCGCCTTCGCCAGCGGGCGCGGGTGTTTCCGGAGCGGGAACCGTCGCGGCCTTCGGCGTCGGAGCCAAGGCCTCAATCAATTTCTTCCGCGTGCATTTGGGCGTGGCATTGATAAATTCCACAATTCGCTTGATGCCGTCGGAAACCGGGTTGCTTTCGATGTCGAGATATTGCGGCCGGGCCACGCTGACGTGCGTGACGGTCTTGTTGACCTTGAAGAACTGCAAGCCGTGCTGGGCAAACTGCTGGCTCAGCTTCGTGGCGATGGGCAGCGGGAAATGTTTTTGGTGCTCCCATTCCTGGCGGATCAGTCGTTGCAGCCCGCCACACTTCAGGCTGCGGCTGGGCAAACCGGCCACGGTGACCGTCTCAACCGCCTTGATGATCGAATCCTTATGCGTGGCGCGGAAATGGTTTTCAACTTCTTCGAGGTTCGGAAGCTTGAGCGGTTCCGGCACATTGAGGCAAACGTATTCCGTTTTGAAGCTCAACTCCTCGATCCATTTCTTCACCACGGCCTCGTCCTTCACGATTTTCACGCGGGCCTTGAACATGTCGAACGGCATCCGCGAGAACTTTTCCGCGTGCAGCTTGCGCAATTGGTTCTGATAGTCGTGGTAATTCGGCGGGCCCAGAATGACCCCGCTGATGCCGCATTGCGCGACGAACGTATAAACGCCCTTCGGCGGCTCGGTCGCGGTGCGCTCGGCCTGATAAAACGTGGCAAAATGATTTTTCAGGACATGCTCCACGGCTTCGTCGTCGCTGGTCCATGGTGAATCATCCAGGGCGCAGACAAACAACGGCTGGGCGCTGCCATCCGCCATTTTTTTGGCGACCAGTTGAACAGAATAACGCTCTGCCTTGGCCAAAATCAACTGCGCGATCTGGAACAGCGGATAAGCGCGGCCCGTCATTTTGATCTGGCGGGACAGTTGCTCCACCCCCCGTTCTTCGGGAATGAACGCCACGCTCAATTCGGGCAAAGGCGCGGGGGGTTCGGGACGTTCGCGGCGCGGTTCGTCGCGCCGGTCGCCGCCGCGGAAACCGCCTTTGCGGTCGCCGCCCCCAAATTTGGAACCCCCACTGCGCGGCGGACCGCCAAAGCCGCCGCCTTCGCGGCGCGGCCCCCGGCGTTCGCCGGGCTTGCCGCTGAAGCTGCGCTCGGGCTTGACGCCTTCATTGCCGGTGAATTTTGAAAATTTGTTGGACTCGTCTTTTCCCTGCGCCCAGGCGGGCTGGAAAAGATTATCCAAGTTGAGGTCGAGATCGGATGCGTTGCTCATGTAAAAAATGCCCCGCTGCGCGGGGTTGAAATGAAATCATAACATGGTTGGACGAACCGAGTAAAGCCCTCGTAACCGTGGCCAAAACGGAACGCCGCCGCTTGAACGCCAGCTGCGGCTGGAAAAAGTTGAGCGGGTTATTTCTTGTCGGTCACCGTTGCCGCTGCGGCGCGTTTCTCCATGATGGCCTCGACGATTTTCTTGGCCAGTTCCGGCTTTTCCTGGAGTGCTTGCTTGGCGGCCTCCTTGCCCTGGCCGATGAGCGCGCCGTCGAATTGAATCCACGCGCCTTTTTTTTCCACCACCCCATGCTCAATCCCCACGTCCAGAATGCTGCCTTCTTTGTCGATGCCGTGGTTGTAGATGATGTCGAACTCGGCTTCGGCGAACGGCGGCGCGACCTTGTTTTTAACGATCTTCACGCGGGTATGATTGCCGTAAACATTGCCCGCAGCATCTTTCAGCTGGTCGCGCCGGCGGATGTCAATGCGCACGCTGGCGTAAAACTTCAGCGCCTTGCCGCCGGGCGTGGTTTCCGGGCTGCCAAACATGACCCCGACTTTTTCGCGCAATTGGTTCGTGAAAACACACGTGGTCTTGGACTTGCTAAGAATGGCCGTGAGCTTGCGGAGCGCCTGGCTCATGAGCCGCGCCTGCATGCCCATGGTGGCCATGCCCATTTCCCCTTCGAGTTCGGCCTTCGGCACCAGCGCGGCGACCGAGTCAATGACGATCACATCCAGCGCATTGGAGCGAGCCAGGGTTTCGCAGATGGTCAGGGCTTCTTCGCCGGAATCCGGCTGGGAGACGAGCAAATCGTCCAAATTGACGCCCAGTTTCTTCGCGTAGCCGGGGTCCAGCGCATGTTCCGCGTCAATGAACGCCGCCAAGCCGCCCGCTTTTTGCGCGTTGGCAATCACATGCAGCATCAAGGTGGTTTTTCCGGAAGATTCCGGGCCGTAGATTTCCACCACGCGGCCGCGCGGCAGGCCGCCCACGCCCAGCGCAAGATCGATGGCCAGTCCGCCCGTCGGGATGACTTCGATCTTTTTCAGCGCGTGGGCATCGCCCAGGCGCATGATGGCTCCGTCCCCGTAGGCTTTGGTGATGGAAGAAATCGCGGCCTCCAGTTCCCGTTCCCGGGTTGCAGCGACCTTGGCATCAACGGCAGATTTTTCGACGGATTTTTCGGTGGATTTGGCGGCCATAATTTTGAAAAGCGGGTTTAATTGTAACGGAGGACGACGTTAGTAAATCGGCCCCCAATAGTCAAATCTGGATGGCCCTGAAGGCGGTCCGTTTTTACCGAGCCGCTCGCGGCGGCCCGAAATGGCACATTTATGAGCAAGTTTTGGATTTGCGCTTTCTTTCGGGATTCCCTGATAATGAGCCTGTTTTGCAGACGCCCACGAAATAAAGCCGCCATGGCCCTTAACCTTTCAGAACCTGCCACCCCGCGTCTGC
>CAIMLG010000205.1 GCA_903842235.1 uncultured Verrucomicrobia subdivision 3 bacterium | reverse complement strand
CGCCGAGCGAGGCGTCCTTGTGCCAGACAAGCCGCGCGGACTGGCCGAGCAGGCGGACGGCGTGAATGGCGTCCTGATCGCAGTTGCTGGCGGGGAATTGGAGGACGGAGAAATTCATAATGGATTTACGATTTGCGATTTACGATTTACGCGCGAACCGGCAGGCGGATCGTCAATCGTAATTCGTATATCGTAAATTCAGTCAGTGATTTCAAGTTTGTAATCTTCAATCACCGGATTGCTCAACAGCTTGTAGGCCGCGTCATTGAGCGCTTTTTCCGCTGCGGCTTTGTCGGTGCCGGGCGCGAGGTCGATCTCGATGTATTTGCCGATATGAACGCCGGTGACGCCGGTGTAGCCCATGTGTTCAAGGGCGGTCTTGACGGTTATTCCTTGGGGGTCAAGGACGGCTTTCTTTGGGGTGATAATGATTTTTGCTTTCATGCTCGCGCTGAAAAAGTTTGGGGAAAATTTCCGGCGGAAGCGAGTCAAAAAGTTCCCAACCCCGGCGCGGGTGCCAATGGGCCCGCCCGGTTGGCCAATCGTGGCTTGCCGAAGGGTGAAATCATTGTTTTGATGGGGCGCATGAGCCAGCCCTACGAAGAAATCCTCGAAGGCGCGACGCTGCCGCGTTCCGCGCCGAGTCCCCGCCACGAAGCCATTTGCGCGCGGCTCCATCGGGAAATGGCCGCCAGCGTGGCGGGGTTGGCGAGCCTGCAATTGCTGGCGCCCCGGACCCAGGTGCCAATCACCCGCACCACCGCGTTCTGTCCGGATCTCGCCCTGGTGACGTCCGCCAGCGGCAAGCTGTTTCTGGCGGTGGAAATCATCAGCCGGGACGATCATCGTGTGGATACGGTCATCAAAAAGGAGGTTTATGAGCACAGCCGGGTGCCGCGCCTCTGGATGGTGGATCCACGCTATGACAATGTGGAAATCTACCACAGCTTCGAATTTGGCCTGCAATTGAAAAACATCCATGCCGGAAGCGAAGTGCTTCAGGAAAAGCTTGTTCCGCAGTTTTGTTTGACCGTGGCGGAGCTGTTTGCCGGATTGCAGCATTAATAAAAATGAACATTGTCATCAGAGCGCCTGTCTCATTTTCGTAGTAACCATCAACCAAATACCACCTATGAAAAAATTGAAATATACGATTGCGCTGTTAGCCGGTCTGGCCTTGGCCGGCTTCACCACGAATGCGTTGGCGGCGGAAAAAGCCAAGGAAATCACCGTTACCGGGACGGCGCTCTGTGCCAAATGCGCGCTGCACACGGCGGATAAATGCGAAACCGTCGTGAAAGCCACGGTGGATGGCAAGGAAGTCCTTTATTATCTCGCCGGCAAGGAAGCCAAGGATTTCCACAAGAACATCTGCACCAAGACGGAAGGCGAAAAAGTGACCGTCACCGGCCAAGTGATGGAAAAAGACGGCAAGGAAATGCTCCATGCCACCAAGATTGAAGAAGTGAAATCGTAATTGTTGGTTCCGGTTTGTTTCTCCCCCGCCGCCGGTGGAAGGTTATTTCCGGCGGTGGGGGGATCTTAAAACGATTTTTGGCTTCAGCTTTTCAAGACTGCCGATAGGGTGATAGACGATCCCGTCGGCGGGCCAGTTCGCTGGCGTAGACTTGGCCCAGCGCGGCGCCGTTGGCTTGCATCCAGTCGGTTAGCTTGGTGGAGCCGGTTGGGGGCGCGTTCACATAGAGCAGATCGCCCATGAGGCCTTGGATTTCCTCGCGGGTGATAAAGGTGTCGCCCACAAAAAATCCGATGACCCGGCTGGCGGCATAACCGACGCCCGGGCTGACTTCAACCAGGCGGCCTTTCCGGCCAATGGCGTGGCCCACTGCGGCCACCAGTTCCCGGTAGGTGAAGGTTTCCGGGCCAATGGCATTGAGGATCGTATTTTCCGTGCGTTTCCCTTCCGCCACCGCCAAGGCGGCCAAATCCTCGACATAGATTGGTTGTAAGCGATACGAGCCGTCGCCAAACACCGCGAAGAGGGGAAACCGCCGCAAAGCCCAGGCGATGTTGTTAATCAGAATATCCTCCCGGCCAAACAAAACCGTTGGCCGGAGAATGGCATAACTGATGCCGCTGGCCCGCAAAGCCTCTTCCAGGCGGGCCTTGCCGGCAAAGTATTCCAGCGGCGAATTCACGCGGGGGTTGGTGATGCTGACGTGGACAATACGGCGGACCCCGGCGCGCTGGGCGGCGGCAAACAACGCCAAAGTATTTTTCACCGCTTGGGCATGCGTGAAGAGCCGGTGATTGAACCGCACCCAATACGTGTTGTAGAGCACGTCCACGCCGGTCAACGCCTGCTGCAAGGCCGCCGGGTTGTCAAAGGCCAGCGGCCACGCTTTTACCTGTTCGCCAAAGGGATTACGGCGCGTTAACGAATTGGTGAGAGTGATGACGTTACGGCCTTCCGCCAGCAACTGCGCGGCGATGTAGCGCCCCGAATAGCCGTAGGCCCCGGTTACCGCGTGAATATTATTACTCATAAAAAAGAAATGCCTGTAATAAGTGAAATATAGGTTCAAAAAAACTAACCCAGCCATTTGCCCAGCCGGGCGCCGAGTTTGACCAGTTTTACCCGGGAGGCCAGGGGCAGGCGGCGGACATCGCCATACCAGCCATCCATCAGCTCAAAAAACTCCAGCATTTCCGCCAACCGGGCCTTGGTATGCGGATCCAGCGGCGTGCCGGCATCCAATTGGGCCGAGGTTTCCCGGAGCATTTTGACGGTGGGGTCCATTTCCCGGCGCTTGCGCTCGTCCAGCAGAATTTCGAACATTTGCCAGACATCCTTGATGGATTGGAAGTGTTCCCGCCGGTCGCCCAAGAGGTGAACGGCCTTCACCACGCCCCAAGTTTGCAATTCCTTGAGGCTGTTGCTGACGTGGGAGCGCGCCACGCCCAATGCCGCGACAATCTCATCGGCCGCCAGCGGTTGGGGCGAGAAATGGAGCAGCGCATGGATCTGCGCCACGGTGCGGCTGATGCCCCAGCGGGCACCCATTTCGCCCCAATGGAGCACCAGTTTCTGGATGACGGGATTAAGTGGCATTTCTGTTTAGACAGAAAATAAAGAATTCTGCAACCGGTGTCAAGCAATCCGTGGCAGGCCACCCGGCCTACCCCCTTGGGCGGCGGTTGAACTCGACGCAGTCCGCGTAGTTCACGCCGGTGCCGCCGAAGATGTCTAGCGCCGAGCCGATGGTCAGGTCCACGCGGCCACCACCGAGTTGGGTGACGGCTTCTAAATCCCCCAGCGTACTCGCTCCGCCGGCGTAAGTCGTGGGAATGGGGGTGAATTGGCCGAGCATCTGCACCAGCTCGCCATCAATGCCCTGGCAAAGACCTTCCACATCCACGGCGTGAATCAAAAATTCCGCGCAGTAGGCGGAAAATTTCTGCAATGTGGCTTCGTTCACCTCCAACTCGGTAAATTTCTGCCAGCGGTCGGTGACGACGAAATATGGAAGTCCATCGTCCAAGGTCCCAAGTCCAAAGTCGGTGCCTGGCGTCGGTTGACTTTGGCCTTTGGGCTTTGGCCTTTGGCCGCTTTTCCGGCAGCTTAAATCCAAAACGAGCCGTTGCTTGCCGATGGCTTTGACGAGTTCCTCCAGCCGGGCCCAATCCACGCGGCCTTCGCGGAAAACCCAGCTAGTCACAATGACGTGCGAGGCGCCGGCGTCGAGCCAGCCGGGGGCGTTCGTGGCGTTCACGCCGCCGCCGAGGTGCAAGCCGCCGGGATAGGCGGCGAGCGCGGCGCGGGCTTGTTCCTCGTTGCCGGATCCGAGCTGGATGACGTGGCCGCCGATCAAGCCGTCGCTCCGGTAGAGTTCAGCGAACCACGCGGCGGATTTTTCGGAGACAAAATTGGTGCGGGCGCCGGCGTCGCTGAGCGTGCCGCCGACGATTTGCTTTACCTGGCCTTCATGCAGGTCAATGCACGGACGAAACATCGGCCAAGACTAAAGCGGAAGGCGCCAGGCGGAAAGCAGAAAGCCGTGCGCTTTCGGTTGCTCCAAACCGCGCTTGCCAATTTCCCGCAAAGCGGCTATCCCCAAGCCATGAATCCGAAGCCATTCATTCTCCGCCTCACGGTCGGCCTGCTGGTTGCGGGGGCCTTGGTCAGCTGGGTCGGCTGTCACCCGGTTCCCGATCTCGGGGACGCGGCCAAGCGGGGTGATTTGGCAAAGGTAAAGGCGCTGCTCAAAGCGAATCCCAATCTGGTGAACCATAAAGACCAGCTCGGCGAGACGCCGTTGAACGGGGCGGCACTTCGGGGGCATGGGGACGTGGCCGCCCTGCTCTTGGCCAACCAGGCGGAGGTCAACACGACCAACAACTTCGGTTGGACGCCGTTGCATACCGCCGCGTATCACGGGTTCAAGGCCGTGGCGGAATTGTTGCTCGCCAGCCAGGCCGTGGTCAATGCCACGAATATTCAGGGGGAGACGCCGTTACATTTGGCCGTGATAAAGGGTCACCTGGATGTGGCGGAATTGCTGCTGGCCCACCACGCCGATGTCAATGCCCGGGATTTCCACGGCCTGACGCCCATATTTTTCGCGGCGGGTAACGGTCACCAAGACCTGGTCAAGCTACTGCTGGCCCATCAAGCGGACGTCAACGCCAAGGGCGAAGACGGTTGGACGCCGTTGCATCAAGCCGCGATGAGGGGGCAGCCGGGAGTGGTGGAATTGCTGCTGGCCCACCACGCCGATATCAATGCCCGGAATAACCGGGGCGAGACGCCGTTGCGAATGGTCTTGGCCTTGGCCACGGACAGCCGCTACACGGCGGAAACGGAGTTGGGGAAGCGTAACCAGGACATGGCGGAATGGCTGCGCCAGCACGGCGGTCACGAATAATGTTCGCCGGCGCAAACCGCAATTGCCAATGTCCCGCAAACAGGCTAACCCTTAGTGCCCGTCTGAAAAATCAAAATAATGTAATGTTCATACGAGTCGGCGAAGCATGAGGTGGGTCATGGCGAGGTAAATCCAGCCGGCGGCAGAGGCGGCAATGTGGGGGGAAAAGAATGTGGCAGAATTACTTCTCGCGAAGGGAGCTGATGTGAATGCCACCAACAATGATGGCGACACGCCTTTACATTGCGCGGCATATCACAGGGATATGGCAGAATTGCTGCTGAACAAGGGGGCTAATGTCAGTGCCAAGAACAAAAGAGGGGAGACACCTTCCTTTCCACGCGAAGTATTTTAGCGACCATGTTAGCAGACTTGCTCCGTCAACATGGCGGCACAAAGGTTTTGCCATGCTAGTTTGCAGCTTGAAGTTCTTCCCGCCTCGACAATTCGCCGCAATTTTCTAAATTGTTTCCGATGTCGTTCAAACCTTTGGTCATCGCCGGCCGCGCGTTCGGTTCCCGGTTGATTCTCGGCACCGGCAAATTTCCGTCGCCGGAAGCCATGCGCGCGGCGCTCGCCGCCAGCGGCACGGAAATGGTCACCGTGGCCCTGCGCCGCGCCGATTTAAGCGGCAAGAAAGATCCGTTCGCCAACATCCTCGAATTCATCGACCCCCAGAAATATCTGCTCCTGCCCAACACCAGCGGCGCGATGAATGCCGAGGAAGCCGTCCGCCTCGCGCGCCTCGCCGTCGCCGCCGGTTTGCCGAAATGGGTGAAGCTCGAAATCCATCCCGACCCGCGCTATCTGCTGCCCGATCCAATTGAGACGTTTAAGGCGGCGGAGATTCTGGTGAAGGAAGGTTTTACCGTGCTGCCCTACATCAACGCCGATCCGGTGCTGGCCAAGCGCCTGCAGGAAGTCGGCTGCGCGACGGTGATGCCGCTGGGCGCGCCCATCGGCTCGAATCGCGGCCTCCAGACGCGTGATCAGCTCCGCGTCATCATCGAGCAGGCCACGGTGCCGGTCGTGGTGGACGCCGGCATCGGCGCGCCGAGCCACGCGGCCGAGGCGATGGAACTCGGCGCGGACGCCGTGCTGGTGAACACCGCCATTGCCGTGGCGAACGACCCGAACCGCATGGGCATCGCGTTCAAGCTGGCCGTGGAAGCGGGCCGCAGCGCGTTTGAAATTGGCCTCGGTGCGCCCAGCGAAACGGCGAGCGCGACGAGCCCGTTGACGGCGTTTCTAAACTGAATTTGAACCACGGATAAAGGCGGATGGACACGAATTGCACGAATTTTCACTAATTAAATTCGTGATAATTCGTGCAATTCGCGTCAAAGTTTTTTATCCGTGTTAATCCGTGGTTAAAAATATGAACGCAAAAACACTTTCCGTTGCGCGCGCCCGGCAGATTCTGGCCGCGGCGCAAAAGACCCGCGTGCTCGTCGTCGGCGACGTGATGCTGGACCAGTTCATCTGGGGCGGCGTGTCGCGGATTTCACCGGAAGCGCCGGTGCCGGTGGTGGATTTTTCGCGTGAGAGCTTCATGCCTGGCGGCGCGGCCAACGTGGCGCGCAACCTGGTTTGCCTTAAGACTTCCGCCGAGTTGTTTGGCGTCACTGGCCGGGATGACGCTGCCCGCAAGTTGCTGAAATTATTGGGCGAGCAGAAAATCGGCTGTGGCGGAATCGTCAAAAGCCCGGCGCGGCATACGAGTGTCAAAACCCGCATTGTCGCGCAGCAGCAGCAGGTGGTGCGGATTGACCGCGAGACGCGCGGTGCGCTGGATGCCAGAACCACGGCGAAGCTGGTGGCGGAATTCAAGGCCCGTTTGCCCCGGGCGGATGCCGTGATCCTGGGGGATTACGGCAAGGGCGTGGTCACCCAGCCGTTGCTGGACGAAATCAAAGCGCTCTGCCGCGCGCGCGGCGTGTGGCTGAGCCTCGATCCCAAGCCGGTGCATCACCTGAATTTGACCAGCCTGTCGCTCATCACGCCCAACCGCAAGGAAGCGTTTGAACTGGCCGGCTTGCCGGACGACAAGAAGCACGCCAATCCCTTTGCCGACCCGAATCTCCTGCGGGTGGCCGAACGGCTGCTGAACGAACTGTGCCCGGCTTTGCTCCTGATCACGCTGGGTGAACTCGGCATGCTGCTCTGCCAGCGCGGTCAGCCGCCGTTTCACATTCCGACGGTCGCGCAGGAGGTGTTTGATGTTTCCGGCGCCGGCGACACGGTCATTGCCAGTTTCACGCTGGCGATTGCGGCGGGCGCCTCGCCGATGGAAGCGGCCATCCTGTCAAATCACGCGGCGGGCATTGTGGTTGGCAAAGTCGGCACGGCGACGACCACGCCGGAGGAATTGCTGAATAGTTTTAACCACGGATAATCACGGATGGACACGGATAACCAAAAACGCCTGATTCTCCGCAGTCCAAGACGCTGGCGCGTTTGTGTTGCTGCCGGTTTTTATCCGTGGTAATCCGTGTCCATCCGTGGTTCTAAAATGAATTCCAAAATCACCATTGAAACCATCCGCGCGATGAAAAGTCGCGGCGAAAAGATTGCCGCGCTCACGGCGTATGATTATCCGATGGCCAAGCTGCTCGACGAGGCGGGCGTGCCGCTGTTGCTCGTGGGCGATTCCGTGGGCATGGTGGTGCTGGGGTATCCCGATACCACGCACGTCACCCTGGCGGAAATGGAGCATCATGTCCGCGCCGCCGCCCGCGCCAAAACGAACGCTCTGCTCGGCGGCGATCTGCCCTTCCAGAGCTACGAAACGGTGGCGGACGCGGTGGCGAACGCCCAACGGCTGGTGGTCGCGGGGGCGGAATATGTGAAGGCCGAGGGCGGCCGCGACATTCTGCCGCAGGTGCAGGCCATCGTGGCGGCGGGAATTCCATTTTGCGGGCATCTCGGCATGCTGCCGCAACATGTTTTGGAAGAAGGCGGCTATCACATCAAAGGCAAGAAGGATGAGGAGCATCAGCGGCTGTTGGCAGATGCGAAAGCGCTGGCCGAGGCGGGCGCGTTTGCCATCGTGCTCGAGCTGGTGACGCCGCCGGTGGCCCGGGAAATCACCCAGCTGATTTCCGTGCCGACCATCGGCATCGGCAGTGGGCCGGATTGCGACGGGCAGATTTTAGTTTGGCAGGATTTGACGGGCAGCTTTCCGTGGTTCACGCCGCGCTTTGTGAAGCCCAAGTTGAGCTGCGGGGCGGAGATCAAGGCGGCGGTGACGGCCTGGAAAAACGAACTGGGTGCGCGATGAAATCCGGACTCATCATTTTGTCTTTGATTCTGGGGCTGACCGGGTGCACCACGCGAACCACGGCGCGGTTGGAGGCGCAGAACGCTTATCTCTCCGGGCAGAATGCCGTATTGCGGCAGCAGCAGGCGCAGGGGGCGGGGGTGACCATCAAAGGCTCGGTGCAAATCCAACAGGTGGCCTGGGTGGCGGGGTTGACGCTCGCGCAAGCCGTGGCGACGGCGAACTATCTCGGCGAAAAAGCGCCCAAGGAAATTATTCTCACGCGCCAAGGAGAAAGTGCCACGCTGGATGCCAAGATTTTGCTGAACGGTCCCGAGATTTCGCT
This sequence comes from uncultured Verrucomicrobia subdivision 3 bacterium, assembly GCA_903842235.1. GTDB lineage: Bacteria > Verrucomicrobiota > Verrucomicrobiia > Limisphaerales > UBA11358 > UBA11358. The sequence goes on along the minus strand of CAIMLG010000205.1, from coordinate 11,678 downwards.
GGAAATCGGCGACGTGATTGAATTGCGCTGAGGCCGGCGGAACCCGCAGGCGCTCCGCCCCGGGTCGCTGAGCTTAACCCAGCGGTGAATAGCCGCTTTTTCCCCGTAAATTTCCCCCCAAGAATATTTTTGGTTATTTTTTGGCTTGGACAGCCTTTGTCCTACCCCCCATGCGAGGATGGCGTCGAAAGAAAGGCATATGATGACGACCAATCAACAACTCGAACTCGGATTCAACGGCACCCAAACCCGCATTTTTGGCCGGCGGCGGGAAACGCGCATGGCGCGGGCGCAATGGTGGTTTGCCAAAATGCGGGCGGCGGTGGAAAACGCCTGGCAGGAACAAGTCGCCCCGCGGCCGGAGCAAGGCTGGCTGCCGGGCACAACCCGGCCATTGAAAGCTTAAGCCGGGTAGCCGGCGCGCACGAAATCGCGGATGGCGGAGATTTCCTCCTCCCCGTGAATGGAATGTTCCTTGGGATATTCGCGCCAGGTGATATTGAGCCCGGCGGCTTGGAGCTGCTGGATTTGGGCGCGCGCGGCGGCAAACGGCAGCAGCGGATCAAAGTGGCCATGCGTCACCAGCAGCCGCTGTGATTTGGCGACGGGCGTGAGGTCGCAGATGAGCTGCTCGATTTCAAACACCCAGCCGCTCAGGCCGACGATGCCCGCGAGCCGGTGCGGATAGCGCAGGCCGGTTTCGAGCGTCATCAGGCACCCTTGGGAAAAACCGCCGAGCGTGATTTGGTCGGCGGGAAAACCCTTGGCGCGCAAATCGTCGAGCAGTTCAAACAGCAGCTTGCGGCTGCGGTGGATGCCAGGGGCGATGTCGCCGGGATAATCAAACCAGGAATAGCCGCCGTAATATTCATCGGGCGCATTGACGAGGAGATAATTCAAATCCGGCAACTGGAGCGCATCCGGCAGCCAGCGCCAGCCTGCGAGGGAATCACCGAGGCCATGCAGGACCACGAAGAGGCGGCGGGAATTTTTCGCGGCGGCGGGGACAAATTGGGCGTGGAGCATCTTATGAATTGGTGGAAGCCGCGCGGAGTTTTTGCGCGGCCGTCTCGGTCCAGTCCATGATTGCCTTGCGCTGCACATCGGTGAGGCGGGCGTTGGCATGGATGAGGGTATATTTTTTCGGCGGCATTTCGCGGTAGTCGAGGACTTCGTTGATGCGCTCCAGCTTCTTGGCGGCGCGGTCGGGTTCCGCCGGCCAGTCGGAAAAATTCATATGCTCGCGGCCTTCATTCACGTCCGAGGCGATAAGCCAGGAAACGGGGGCGATCCGGGCATACCACGGCCACCGGGTTTGGGCGGAATGGCAGTCATAGCAGGCGGTCTGAAGCGCGGCTGCAACCGCTGGGGGCGGTGGGGTGGCGGTGAGAAATTCCCGTTTCGGCGGCGGATTGGTGAGGGCGGGATTGCAGAACTGCAAAGCGGTAAATAAAACCAGCGCGCCCGCCAGAATCGGAATCCAAGGCCGCCTTTTTTTCACGGGAGGTTGGTTGCTGCTGTTCGCGCCGGCTGGAGGCGGGCGCGGAGGACGTAAATGAGTGCCTTGACCGTGAGCTCGATGAACAGAAACGGCTTACCAATGAAGTCGTTGCCGCCGGCCATGGTGGAGCTGGTGCGGCTGTCGAAGTCGTTCAGGCTGGTTACAAAGACGACGGGGGTTTTCTTGTGCTGGGGCAGGGCCCGTAGCTTGGCGCACAGTTCGTAGCCGGTCATGCCGGGCATGTCCACGTCGAGGAAAATCAGATCAAATTCATTGCCGGCCAGCAGCTGCATGGCTTGCTCGGGATCTTCGACATTGACGGATTTTAGCCGGGCTTTTTCCAGCGCATAAACGATGGCGCGGCGCGAAATGGCTTCGTCGTCCACCACCAGAATCCTGGAGGCGGGAATTTCCTGTTTATCCGGCTGAAGGCCCTTCTCAAACAGCAGCCCGAGAAAATCCACCGCGGCCGCGATGGTGCGAATGCTGGAGGCATTGATGTTCTTGGGTTTTTCGTAGATTTCCTTGAGCAGAGCTTCGAAGGCGGCGGCCATGTGGGCGATTTGAATCACGCCGGCGATGCCCGCATTGCCGTTAAGCGCGTGCACTTGCCGGTAAAGCTCGTAAACTTGCTTCAATTGCGCCATTTCATTTTCGGCCCGGATCAGGGTTTGCACGCCGGTGCGGAGGGAATAAAGCGTGGTGGGGAGCTTTTCAATGAAGGTTTTTCGCAGATCCGTCTGGAACTCCGCGTCATCGCTGACAGCCAGTCCGGCAACCCGCGGGAAGCCCGTGGGCAAAGTGGCCGGTTGCGCCTGGGGCACAGCTCCGCTGTTCCTGATGGTCTGGCGCACCACTTCAATGACATCCTTGGGGGTGCAATTGGATTTGGACAGGCATTTGTTGGCCCCGGCCCGCCAGGCTTCCTGAATCAGGTTGGTGAGATAGGTGTTGGAGAAAACAATGATCGGGATTTTCTCAAACTCTTTTTCCGCGCGGATTTGCTTGATGACCTCCACGCCCGAAATGTCCGGCAGCATGAGATCCAGAATGATCAATTTGGGCTGGAAGCTGCGCATGACGCGCAGCCCGGTCTCCCCGTCGTGGGCGACCTCCACCTGATACCCATCCACGGCCAATTTGTTGCGGTAAACATTGGCTACGATCTGGTCGTCTTCGATGATCAGGATTTTGTTCATGCTAGATTGATATTATTTACCGTGGCGGCCAGTTCCGGCTGGGTTTTTAAAAACTCCTGAATGCATCCAAATTCCCGCCCGGCCTCGGCGCAAATGGGGCCGGCTTCTTTCAGGGTGCCGTCGGCTCCCATTTTTTCGAGAGTGCGCAATTGTGGCACCAGCCGCGTCATGCCGAGGGTGGCGCTGGCCCCGGCGCAGCTGTGCGCCACGCGCCGGAGCTCGTCGGCCTTGCCCGCCTCGATGGCGGCCGCCATCTGGCCCAATTGTTTGTGCGCCTGTTTGAGATACATCTCCACCAGTTCGCGTAAATTGTCGTTATTCCCATCGGTCAAATCAGTCATGCGGTCCATGTCCACGGCCGGTTCGTCGGCGATGTTTTTCGGCGCCGCCGCCGCCGTTGGCGACTTGATTTCCGTGAGAATTTTTCCGGCCCAGCGCTCGATCATGTCGCGCACTTCTTTCGGGCGGACCGGTTTGGGCAGATAATCATCCATGCCGGCGGCCAGGCATTTTTCCCGGTCTCCCTGCATGGCGTGGGCCGTCATGGCCACGATGATGATGTGCGACTGGTAGTTGGGGTGGTCGCCGGCCATCTGCCGGGTGCGCACCAGCCGGGTGGCCTCCAGGCCGTCCATTTCCGGCATCATCACGTCCATGAAAATAAAATCAAACGGCTGGCGGTCAATCAGGTTGAGCGCTTCGACGCCGTTGCCCGCGACGACCGGCTGGTAGCCGATCTGTTGGAGAATGCGGACGGCGACCTTCTGGTTGATGGCGTTGTCGTCCACCAGCAGGATGCGCAGCGGCAAGCGGGTGGCCATGGCTTGCTCGACCTTGGGTTGCTCCTGAATGCGGGTGGGAATCCGCGGGCTGAGCAGGGCGCGCTCCAGCACGGTGGCGAGCTGCGCCGGTTTGACGGGCTTGGTGACGGTATGGGCGAACATCACCTGCGCGTCGCCGGCTTGGCTGTTTTTTTTGCCCAGCGGGGTCAGCAGCACGATGGGCAGCAGGGAGGCATTCGAAAATTTTTGGATTTCTGCCGCCACCGCCAAACCGTCGGTTCCCGGCAGATGCATGTCCACCAGGGCCAGATCAAAGTTTGCGCCGGCGCGGAGCAATTCCATCGCTTGGGCGGAACTTTCCACCGCCTTGGGCTGCATGCCCCAGCGGCGGCATTGCTCCTGCAAGGCATTGCGGCTCGCGCTATTGTCATCCAGGATTAAAATGTTCAAATCCGCCAGCCGGGGCAGCCGGTTGGCGTGGGTGGGTGGATGCGCGGCCGGGCCGACTGTCAGGTTCAGGGTGAAATGAAAGGTGGAGCCTTCGCCGGGCATGCTTTCCGCCCACATCCGTCCGCCCATCAATTCCACCAGCCGGCGACTGATGGCCAGCCCCAAGCCGGTGCCGCCATAGGTTCGGGCAGTGGAGACATCTGCTTGGGCGAACGCCCGGAACAATCGCGCCAGCCGGTCGGGCGGTATGCCGATGCCCGTATCTCGCACGCTGATGTGCAGTCGTAATAAAGCCGGGTTTTCCGGCTCGTTGGCCGGCGGGGCAAGTTTCCGCGCCTTGATGAAAAGGTCGCCGCGATGGGTGAATTTGATCGCGTTGCCGATCAGGTTCACCAGCACTTGGCGCAGGCGTTGGGAATCGCCTTGCACGAGCGCGGGGATCGTATCATCGGCCTCATAGACCAGATCGAGTTGCTTGTCCAACGCCCGTGAGGCGAACAGATCCAGCGATTCTTCCAGGCTGCCGCGCAGGTCAAATTCGCGGCATTCCAACTCCAGCTTGCCCGCCTCGATTTTTGAGAAATCAAGAATGTCGTTGATAATGCCCAACAGGGACTCGCTGCTATTGTGGACGGTATCCAGATAGCCGCGCTGCTCCGGCGAGAGGGGCGTCTCCATCATCAGGCCGGTCATGGCGATGACGCCGTTCATCGGGGTGCGGATTTCGTGGCTCATGGTCGCCAGAAATTCCGATTTAGCGCGGGAGTTGGTCTCCGCCGTGCGGCAGGCATCCATGAGCTCCCGCTGGCGACTGAGGAGTTCCTCAATGTTCCGCCGGCAAAGCATGGCACTCCGCAGTTGGGCCCGGAACAGGCTGCCGTCCAGCGGCAGCGGGATAAAAACCTGTAGGCCCTGGTCAAAGGCCCGCCTGACCGCCGTCGAATCACCCAGCGGGGCCAAGGCGACGGTGAACACAGTCTGGTCGCTGGCGTTATGCTTGAACTGGCGCAGCAAATTGAGGCATTCCACCTCGGCGGATTTGACATCCAGCAGCACCAGATCCAGCGAGTGGTTCTGCACATAACACAGCGCATCAGCGTAGTTGGGGGCGAAGCCAACCTGGCCGCCGTCCAACCGGATGATTTGCGATACCTCGTCAGCCAGCTTGGCGTCGTTGCCCAGCATGAGGACTTGATATTTCGATGGGCTCAGGTTGTTCACTTCGAAAGTATACCGTGCCGCCAGTGGAGTTGGTAACAAATTTTCCCCGCTCCAGCCAGACGTTTTTTCATTCTGGCTGAAAGAATTATTGCTGGCTTGTGCGGTCGGCGATAGACTGCCTCTCATGCTGCCAACTGTCTCTGAGCCGCCAGCCGGTGAGGTGGGTGCCCTGCGCGAGGCGCATTTGGGTGCCTTCCGTTTCATGCTGCGGGCGCGGTTGTTAGACGATAAATTTGCCGCTCTTTATCGGGCGGGTAAAATTCATGGCGGAGTCTTTCTGGGGCGCGGTCAGGAAGCCTTGAGTGTGGCGGTTGGGATTTCGCTGGTCAAAACCGATGTTTTCGCCCCGCTCATTCGTGACGGGGCCGGCCGGCTGGCCTTTGGGGAACCCATGCTGGACGCCATCCGCACTTATCTCGGTTCGGCGCTGGGATCCATGCGCGGGCGGGACGGCAACGTGCACCGCGGGCGGCCGCACGCCGGCCTCCTGCCGATGATCAGCCATCTGGGCGCGATGATTTCGGTGGTCAACGGGATGCTGCTGGCCCGTCAGCTGAAAGGCATCTCCGGCACCGTCGGCGCGGCTTGCATCGGCGAAGGGGCCACCTCCACTGGCTCGTTTCACGAAGCCTTGAATCAGGCAGCCGTCGAAAAATTGCCCCTCGTGCTCGTGGTCGCCAACAATCAATACGCCTATTCGACGCCCAACGCGCGGCAATTCGCCTGCGCGGATCTCGCGGACCGGGCCGCGGGCTACGGCGTCGCCGCCCATTCGGTGGACGGTACCGATTTGACCGATTGTCTGGCCACGGTCGGTGCCGCGGTGGCCGGCGCTCGGGCCGGCGGGGGCCCCCAGCTGGTGGTGGCCAACCTGCTCCGTCTCTGTGGCCATGGCGAGCACGACGACGCCAGCTATGTGGCTTCCGCCTTGAAAAAATCCGGGTTGGGCCGCGATTGCCTGAAGATTGCCGAGGATATTCTGCTGCGCGAACAATGGGCCGATGCCGCCGAAATCGCCGTCTGGCGCAGCGCGGCCCTGCGGGAAATCGAGGATCACGTCGCCCAGGTCCAGCGGGAACCCGCGCCCGATCCCTTCGCGGAGGCGTGGACGGCGCTCTCGTCGCAACATCTGAGCGAAGGCCAGGTGCAATAAATCATGAATGAACCATTGAGAATTTTGCTTGAATTAACCGCAGGGGGCTTAATTTCCGCCTTCCGCCTTCCGCCTTCCGCCTTTTCTTTGTGAGCATTACCTATCTCGAAGCCATTCGCGAAGCCCAGGCCCGGGCCCTGCGCGATGATCCGCGGGTTTTTATCTATGGCCAGGACGTGGGGGAGTTTGGGGGCGCGTTCAAGGCCACGAAAAATCTGGCCAGGGAATATCCCGGGCGCGTGCTGGATGCGCCCATCAGCGAAGATGCCATCGTTGGCCTCGCCGTCGGCGCGGCGATTGAAGGAATGCGGCCGATCATCGAAATGCAATTCGCCGATTTCTCCACCGTCGGCTTCAATCAAATTGTCAATCAGGCTGCCACGCTGTTCTGGCGCACGCAGGTGCCGTGTCCCATTACCGTGCGGCTGCCGTTTGGCGGCACCTCGGGCAGCGGGCCGTTTCACAGCCAGAGCCTGGAAGCCATTTACGCCCATTATCCCGGCGTGGTCGTGCTGACACCGGCGACCGTGGAAGACGCCTATTCCCTGCTGCTGGCCGCCGTGGCGATTGACGACCCGGTGATTTTCTGCGAGCACAAGCTGCTCTATTACCACCTTAAGGCCGAAAAATTGCCGACGGAGGCGCTGCCCATCGGCAAGGCGCGGATTCATCGCGAAGGCCGCGACCTGACCATCGTCACTTACAGCGCCATGGTGCATGAGGCGGCCGCGGCCGCCACCGAACTGGCCACCGAAGGCTGGGAGATTGAAGTCGTGGATCTGCGTTCCGTCAAGCCGCTCGACACCGACACCGTCGTCGCGAGTGTCGCTCGCACCGGCCGCCTGCTTTGTGTGGGCGAGGCCTGGCCGTGGGGCGGCGTGACCGCCGAAGTCATCGCCCGCGTCACGGCCGAGGGCTACGGCCTGCTGGACGCGCCGCCGCAGCGGCTCAACGCCAAGGACACGCCCGTGCCGTATCATCCCAATCTCTGGGCCGCGCACCGGCCCACAGCGCGCTCCATCGCCGCCGCCGCCCGCAATCTGTTGCGCACATGAGCCGTAAAATCGCACATCGGAAATCTTAAATCGAAAATTCCCATGCCTTCCATTCCCATCATCATGCCGCAGTTGGGCGAATCCATCGCCGAGGCCGCCGTCATCAACTTTCTCGTCCAGCCCGGCGACCGCATTGAGGCCGGGCAGGATTTGATCGAGGTGGAGACCAACAAGGCCAGCATGACCGTCACCGCGCCCTGCGGCGGCCGCGTGGAAAGTTTCTCCGTGCAGTTAAACGAGAGTTACGCCGTGGGCTCTGTGCTGGGGCAGATCGAAACCACCGCTGCGGAGGCCGCGCAATTTGGCGTGGATGTGCCCCCGCCGAAAACTGGCGACACCGAACAGCTTTCCCGCAGCACCAGCGCCACCGGCTCCGGCGTGCTGCCCACCATTCGCGGCCTGCCCGTGCCCGCCAATGCCAGCGGCGCCAGTTACCTGTCCCCCCGGCTCAAGGCCCGGATGCACGAACTCGGCTTGAGCGCCGCCGACCTCGCCGGCATCGCCGGCAGCGGCGCGGCGGGGCGCGTGACGGTGGAGGATTTTGAGAAGTTCATGGCGCAGCTCGACCAGCAGAAGCTGAGCAAAGCCTCCTCCATGCGCGTGGCCGTGGCGGATGCCATGCGTCGGAGCTGGACGCGGCCCATTGCCACCGTCGGCCTGCCCGTGGTGCTGGACCCCGTGCTGGCGCACCGCAAAACCTGCCAGCCCAAGCCCGGCCCGGCGCTCTATGCCCTGCGCGCCTTGGCCCTGGCGCTCGCCGAAAACAGCGCCGTCGCCGGCCGGCTCGTGGGCATGAACATCGTGCATCCGTCCTCCATTGACGTGGGCTTTGCCGTGGAAGCTGAGGATGGCGTGCTGGTGCCCGTGATCCGCAATGCGGATAAGAAACCGCTGTCAGAACTCGTGGGCCGCTATGACGAACTCGTGGAACTGGCGCGACAACGGAAATTGCCCGTGGACGCCACCGGCGGTTCCGTGGCCACCGTGACGAATTTCGGCACCTTCGGGCTCGTTTGGGCCACGCCCATTCCGCTGCCGGAACAAACGCTGGTGCTCGGGCTCGGGGCGGGTCGCAAGATGCCGCATTGGGACGAGGCCCAAGGCCAGTTCGTGCCGGTGATGGAGGCGGATCTGACCTTGAGCTTTGATCACCGCGTGCTGGACGGCGGCGCGGCGGGCCGCCTGCTCCAACGCATCGCCGCCCTGATGCAGCAGCCGGAAAAACTTTAAACGAATCTGCGAAAAGCAAAGCGGCGTTCATCCGAGCGCCGCTCTTTGCTTGAGACAGCCGCTCGCGCTTAAACTTCCTTGCGTGGGAATATCTGCGCGGGCTCGCCGATGGTTTGGCCGGTTTTACGCAGAATTGGGCAATCGCCCATTGATGATGCCGCGCCTAAGCCGGTCGCCGCGCTCAGCCCGAGCATCCAGACGGAAATAATTTCAAAAAAACTTGTCGGATTTCCCCTTCGGCGTCCGTTTAATGGGTGAAATGCAATCCCCGAGCGATGCCGGACTGCTGGCCGAATACGCCGCGCACCAGAGTGAGACCGCCTTTGCCCAACTGGTAGCGCGTTATGTGGCGCTGGTGCATACCGCCGCACTCCGGCAGGTGGGCAATCCGCATCTGGCCGAGGAAATCACGCAAGCCGTCTTCATCATCCTCGCCCGCAAAGCCGGCAGCTTGTCGAATGGTGGCCCGCGACGCCACGTCGCCTTGGCCGGCTGGCTCTGTCGCACCGCGCATCTGGCCGCCTGCGATGCCTTGAAAACGGAGCGCCGCCGCCAGCAACGCGACCGCAACGCCTATCTGGAATCTGTCATGAACCCCACCGAAGCCGAATCGCAGGTCGCCTGGCAACAGATCGCGCCATTGTTGGATGCCGCCGTGGCCCAATTGGGCGAAACGGACCGCGCGGCGCTGGTGCTGCGCTTTTACGAACAACGCCCGCTGGAAGAAGTGGGGGCCGCCTTGGGCATTGGAGCCGCCGCCGCGCAAAAGCGGGTGGCGCGGGTGCTGGAAAAACTGCGGAAACGCTTTGCCAAACAAGGCGTCGCGTTGACCGGCGTGCTCATTGCCAGCGCCGTGGTGGGCAACTCGGTGCAAGCCGCCCCGGTGGCGTTTGCAAAAGCCATTTCTGCCGTCGCCGTGGCCAAAGACGCGGCCGCTTCGACTTCCACTTTAACCCTCGTGAAAGGAGTCTTGAAAGCGATGACATGGGGTAAGGCAAAATTGGCCGTTGGCATTGTAGCTAGTTTAAGCCTGGTAGTGGGAGTCGCTGTGTTAACAAAGCAATCTCCCAACAAAGCACCTCTTACACCGCGGGAGATTCTAAATAATTCCCTCGCTGCCTATGCCGCAATGACAAACTATTGGGACGATGGGGAGCTAACGATTTTCGACGAAAACGAAGCAGCCATTGGTGTTTTTGAATTCCAAAATTCTTTAGGGCGAGGAAACCTTTATAGATGCAATTGGAAAGGATGGTTGGCCGAAAGCGAGGCGATCCAGCGTGGGTTTGGTGAAAATCATGCCAACCTGCTGGGGGCGCTTTGGTGTCTTGACGGGCAATTTTATCTACGTTTGGATGGTTTGCCGATTCAAACCTTTGATCAGTATACAACCGCCAACAGCGAAGCCACACGATTGACGGCACAAGTTTCGACTCACATTCAGTCGCCATACTACGCTTTCAATGATCGGAATGGTGTTTACGCTTATTTGAAAACCATGTTGGCGAGCCCGCAATGCGAAATCCAAACGAATAACCAGTTTGGGATGGGGCAGACACAAATCGCCGAAGCTCGTCCCTGCTATGTTTTGAGTTGCCCGCGCGGAAAAGACCAGCGATTAACGATTTGGATTGGGCAGCAGGATTTTTTGATCCGTCGGGTGCGGGAAGATTTCTATAAGACCGACCAAGAAGTGCCAGCCTTGTATCGGAGTTTTGTTCAATTACATATCCCGCCGTTTCTGAGTTCGTGACGTCAAAGCGGGGAATCAATACGCTACAAGGATGAGTGGGCGGGCATGGTGGAGGGAGCCCGAAGGGCGACCGGAACCAGGCCCGCCCCCGGCGGCTCAAAAAAGGAAAACAAACATGAGCAGTAGCAACACATCCGCAGTCCCGAGTCCGAGTCCCGAAAAGAAACGCCGTTATCTGAGCGCGGAGAAGAAGTTCCAGATTTACCTGGAAGCCCAAGTGGGCGACAAGCCCGTGGGGGAACTTCTTCGCCGCGAGGGTCTCTTCTCCACCGATCTGGTTCGTATCCGGCAGCAGGTCAAGGAGGGGGCGCTGCAACGCCTCGGCGCCAAGCCGGGGCGCCAGCAGGGTCACGTCAGCACCGAAGTCCACGAGGCTCTCAAGCGCGAACTCCAAGACAAGGAACGGGCGCTGGCCGACCAGGCGGTTGAACTGGCGATCCTGCGAAAAAAAACGAATGGGGGTTCGTGGGACCGATAACCGGCCTGTGGTTAAAAGAGCAAACCAAACTGGAAATCCTCACCGTGATTGAGTCCTCCCGGCAACAAGGCGTTTCGGCGCGTCGGACCTGTTCGCTGCTGGCCATTGAACACCGGCGGGGCGTGCGCTGGCAACAGCAGTCCCGACAGGGCCAGCCGCTGGCCAATCTCATCCCCGGCCCAAAAGAGCCGCGGCATCGGGTTTTGCCCGAGGAGATCGATCAGATTGTGACGCTGGCCCAGAGTCAGGAATACGTGGACCTGTCCCATCGCATCCTCGCGGTGACGGCGTGGGATCAAGGCCTGTTTCAAGCCTCCTTCTCCACCGTTTACCGCGTCCTCAAGGAGCGGAACCTGATGACGGCGCGGGGTCCCGGTCGCTCCCACAACGGCAACTCCAAGCCGCCGGTCCGCAAAGATCTGACCGGGCCCAATCAGCGGTGGTGCTGGGACATCAGCTACCTGATGACCGGCCAGAGGGGGGAGTTTCTCTTCCTCTACCTGCTGCTGGATGAATGGTCCCGCAAAGTCATCCAGTGGCGCATCGCCTGGCACCAGACCGCCGAGGAATCCCGCCGCTTGCTGGAGGGCGGCCTGGCAGATCAAAACATCCTGGACCTGCCCGAGGAGCAACGGCCCGAAGTCATCAATGATCGTGGCCGCCAGATGAAAGCCAAGCCCATCCAGCGGCTGTGTGAAGATCACGGCATGCCCCAGTAGTTTGCTCGCCCCCGCACCCCCAATGACAATCCGTTCATCGAATCGGCCTTCAGCACCGTCAAACGCGCCCCAGAGTATCCCGGACGCTTTCTCGACGATGCTCAGGCCAACGAATACTTCAGTCGCTACTTTACCTG
>CAIMLG010000204.1 GCA_903842235.1 uncultured Verrucomicrobia subdivision 3 bacterium | reverse complement strand
GTCAGCAGCAGCGTGCGGATGTGGGAACCATCCACGTCAGCGTCGGTCATGATGATGATTTTGTGGTAGCGCAATTTCTCCAAGTTGAACGCGCCTTCGCCTTCGCCGTCACCGATGCCGGTGCCGATGGCGGTGATCATCGTGCGGATTTCATTATTTTGAAGCACCTTGTCGAGGCGGGCTTTCTCCACGTTGATCAGCTTGCCGCGAATCGGCAGAATCGCCTGAAATTTCCGGTCGCGCCCCTGCTTGGCCGAGCCGCCGGCAGAGTCCCCTTCGACGATGTAAAGCTCGGTGTTGGCCGGATCACGATCCGAGCAATCCGCCAGCTTGCCGGGCAATCCGCCGCCGGTCAGCGCGGATTTGCGGACGGCTTCCCGCGCCTTGCGCGCGGCTTCGCGGGCCCGCGCGGCGGTGAGGCCTTTGTCAATGATGCGCTTGGCGACGGGCGGGTTGGCATCAAAATACGCCATCAACCCTTCGTAAGCCACCGAGCCGGTGATGCGCTCGACTTCCGGCGACAGCAATTTCACCTTCGTCTGCGATTCAAATTTTGGGTCGCTGTGCTTCACTGAAATCACCGCCGTCAGCCCTTCGCGCACGTCGTCGCCCGTGATTTGCGGATCCTTTTCCTTCAGCAGCTCGTTGGATTTGGCGTATTGGTTGATCGCCCGCGTCACCGCACTGCGGAAACCGGAGAGATGCGTGCCGCCATCGGGATTGTGAATCGTGTTGGTATAGCAGAGCACCTGGTCGTTGTAGCTGTCGTTGTATTGCAGCACGACTTCGATGTGCACTTCGATTTCCTTGTCGTCGAGCGGCTCGCGGGTCTCCTTGCGAAAGGCAATCGGCTTGGGATGCAACGGCTCCTTGCTTTTGTTGAGCTGCTTGACGAATTCCTCCACCCCGTTCTTATAAAAAAATGTTTCCGGCTCCGCGGATGAAAGCCGCTCATCGGTGAAAACGATTTCCAGGCCCGAGTTCAGGAACGCCAGCTCGCGCAAGCGCTGCGCGATGATCGTCGTCTTGAACTCCACCGTCTCGCGGAATATGTCCGGGTCCGGCTTGAACGTGATCAGCGTGCCCGTCTTCTTGGATTTGCCAGTGACCTCAAGCTTCTTGGTGGTCTTCCCGCGCTCAAACTCCATGTGGTAAACCTGCTCGTTGCGCGAGACCTCCACCTCGAACCATTCGCTCACGGCATTCACGCACTTGGCGCCGACCCCGTGCGTGCCGCCGGAAAACTTGTAACCGCCCTGGCCATATTTGCCGCCGGAATGCAACGTGGTGAGCACCAACTCCACCCCCGGCAGGCCGGAATCCTTATTGATGTCCACCGGAATGCCGCGCCCGTCGTCGCGGATGGAAATGGAGCCGTCCACATGAATCGTCACCTCGATGCGGTCGCAATGGCCAGCCAGATGTTCATCCACGGAATTGTCCAGCACTTCGCTGACACAATGATGCAGGGCGCGCTCGTCGGTGCCGCCGATATACATGCCGGGCTTCTTGCGCACGGCTTCCAGCCCCTTCAGCTGGCTCAATTTGTCGGCATCGTAATTTCCTGAAATGGTCCCGGGTTTTTCTTCCACTAAATCGGCATTATTCGACATAATAAACAGGGCCGCCGGCCACCAATTTGGGCGCTCCAACGGATACGAAAATCTTAGAAAAAAACCAGATATTTCACAATGTTAATCCCGTGAAATATCCGACTAAAAACACCACCAATGGGGGGCGTTTTTCCTTGCCAGCCAAAGGGATTGTGCTTCAGCCAAACCCCAGCCATCACCGAATTTCCCGGCTCACTTTCGCAATTGCCTGGCCCAACGGCTCCAAGCGTCGCAGCGAGGCGGAGCCGGCGGGGCTGGGGCAGGGCAGACCGGGCGGGCCTTTTTCGCCGGCGGGCCCGATGAAAACGATGGGGCGGTGGGAACAGCGCAGCCCGCGTGGTGCGAGCCGCACGGGCCATCAGTGGAAGCGCCGCCGGCAATCGTGTCACCGGGGAGCCTGGAAACGGGCGGCGGATCCAGCCAATGGCCATAGCCGCGCTTGAGGTCGGTC
>CAIMLG010000203.1 GCA_903842235.1 uncultured Verrucomicrobia subdivision 3 bacterium | reverse complement strand
TGGCGGACTTTGCCGGTGATGCTCACCACGCATTCGCTGCGGAGTGCGGCGGCCTGCGTAAACAGTTCCGGCGTCAAATCCGACGGATCGAACACCGTCTGGGTGCGGCCTTCGCGGTCGCGGATGTCAATGAAGATAAGGCCGCCGAGGTCGCGGCGGGAGTGGACCCAGCCGGAGAGGGTGACGGTCTGGCCGATGTGCGCCGGGCGCAGTTCGTTGCAATGATGCGTGCGTTTCATGTGTAAAAAGAATACCGGAGTCGGAATTTAGAATTCAGAATCCAAAGCGAGGGCGAATTGTGACGGCAAAACCGCCGGATTTCAAAAGAATTATTCCGCCGCTGACGGCGGCGGGCCGCCTGGGGCGGCTTGGCGGCCGCCCGCCGCGCGCTATTTCCGATTCTTTGCCGAATGTGCCCTTGCCAAGCGGCTTGGTGTTTTGTTCAATCTGGCGTGCTCAATCAGCAGACTCTCAATCGTTCCGCCAGCTATTCCGGCATCGGGCTGCATAGCGGCAACCGGGTGAACATGACCCTTCTGCCCGCGCCCGCCAACAGCGGGGTGCGGTTTCGCCGCGTGGACTTGGACGGCCAGCCCGAGATCGAAGCCCGGGTGGAAAATGTCACCGAGACCAATCGCTCCACGACGCTCGGCAAGGGCAATGTCAAAATTCACACTGTGGAACACGTGCTCGCCGCGCTGGCGGGCTACGGGATTGATAATGTGGTGATTGAGCTGGACGCCAACGAGCCGCCCATTGCGGACGGCAGCTCGCGCGAGTTCTGCAAAATCATCCAGGCGGCTGGCCTCGCGCCGCTGCCGGAGAAACGGGAGTTTTACACCCCGACGGAGCCGATCGAAGTCCGCCACGGCGAGACGGTGATGACGCTGTTTCCGGATGACGCCTTCAAGATCACCTGCACCAGCGCCGACAAGCAGGGGCGGTTCACGCAGTTTTATTCCACCGAGGTCAACCCCAAGACGTGGGAAAAGGAACTGGCCCACGCGCGGACCTTCTGTTTTTACGAGGAGATTGAATTTCTCTTCAAGAACGGCCTCATTAAGGGCGGCAGCCTGGAAAATGCCGTGGTCATTCGCGACGACGCGGTGCTGACCACCGAGCCGCTGCGGTATCGCGAGGAATTCGTGCGGCACAAGATGCTGGACATCGTCGGCGACCTCTCGCTGCTGGGCCGACCGATCCGCGGCCACGTGGTCGCCGTGCGCCCCGGCCACGCCGCCAACGCCGAGCTGGTGAAGAAAATCATGGAGCAGATCAATCAGCCGATTCGCGCGCAGCAGACCTTTGCGCCGCCGCCGGCCAAGGACGCGCCGGTGACGCCGCCCGCCGCCGAAGGGGCGATGGACATCGGGGAACTCATGAAATTGTTGCCGCACCGTCCGCCGTTCCTCTTGGTGGACCGGATTTTGAAGATCGAGGGCATGAAGATCACCGGCGTCAAGAACGTGACGATGAACGAGGATTTTTTCCGCGGCCATTTCCCCGGTCATCCCATCATGCCGGGCGTGTTGCAGCTGGAAGCGATGGCGCAGGTGGCCGGTGTGTTGCTGCTGAAAATCGTCAAGGCCGCCAATCAGGTGGCGTATTTCATGTCGGCGGAGGAAGTCAAATGGCGCAAGCCCGTGGTGCCGGGCGACGTGCTGGTCATTGAAGTGGAACTGACCAAGGCGCGCGGCAAAATCGGCAAGGGCAAGGGCGTCTGCAAGGTGGCTGGCGAAGTGGTCAGCGAAGCCGAAGTGACCTTCATGCTCCGGGACGCATCATGATTCATCCCACCGCCATCATCCATCCCCAGGCGCAAATCGGCACCGGCTGCCAGCTCGGCCCGTATTGCGTCATCGGCGAACATGTCACGCTGGGCGAGCAATGCCAGCTTCATTCGCACGTTGTCATCGACGGCCACACCAGGCTGGGGCCGGGGAATGAAATCTTCCCCTTTGCGAGCATTGGGTTGAAGACCCAGGATTTGAAATGGCAGGGCGGCGTCACGCGCACCGAGATTGGCGATCACAACACCTTTCGCGAATATGTGACCATCCACAGCGCCACCAGCGACGGCGGGGCCACGGTCGTCGGCTCGCATAATCATGTCCTGGCCTACAGCCACATCGCGCATGATTGCCAGCTCGGCAGCCACATCATTATGTCCAACGCCGCCACGCTGGGCGGCCATGTGATCGTCGAGGATCACGCCATCATCAGCATTGCCGCCGTGCACCAGTTTTGCCGGGTGGGAAAATATGCGATGATCGGCGGCTGCTCGAAGGTGGTGCAGGACGTGCCGCCGTTCATGATCGTGGACGGCAATCCTGCCGAAACGCGCACGGTCAACAAGGTGGGTCTGGAGCGCGCCGGCTTTTCCGCCGAGGCGCAAACGGCGCTGCGGCAGGCCTACAAAATCCTCTTCCGCGAAGGGCTCACCATTACGAACGCGCTCGCAAAAATCGAAGCCGACCTTCCCTTGCTGCCGGAGGTGCGGCACCTCGTCCAGTTCGTCCGTTCCAGCGAGCGCGGCATTTGCAAGTAAAGGCGGCTTTTGCGACGTATCCGCTCTTTCAAATCGTATCCGGTGACCTGCGCGCGTGGCAAAAGGTGAAGGCCTTTCACCGCCTCACTTGATCGTCGAAGGTCCCCATTTTCCGGTCCTCGCCGGCAGAGCGGATTTCCATTTCCCGGCCGGAACGCTGATGAAAAAATAACGGCGTGGGTAGGGCGGGCAGTCCTCTGCCCGCCGCAGTTTGCCATCCACCGCCGTCTGGTTCACCGACCGGCGCGCCCGGCTTCCTGCCCGGAGGGCGTGACGTCCCCCTATCCCAAGGTGCCAAGAACTTCTATAGCGACAGCGGCTATCCCTCGTGGCGTGTTCGCTGGTTGAGGGTGGACGTTTCCAGACCAATTAATCCTTGGTGCTTTGGTGATTAAAACTCTGTGTCCTCAGTGTCTCTGTGGCCCATACCCACCGATCCCCCCTCAATGGTAGGGACCGCGCACTGCGCTGTCCGTCCCCCGAGCGCCAGCTTAACGCCGTCTGAATTTTCCCCTTGACCGCCGTCCACTATTGTCGTATAAAAAAGACAACTACTAGTAAACAGCGGATTTCTTGGAACCGGGTTTGCCGTTCTTTGACATTTTGTTCGCCGGGGCCGGCGGGTTGGGTCGGTGGTGGCGCCATCTCGTCGCCCGTTCTCGCTTGTGGTCGCTTCCCTCCTTGCCTTGGCCGGTGACGGTGATGCGCGAAAAAATGCCTCACCACGGTCCGGAAACGGTCCTGTTTTAGATGCTCTATCAACCACTTAAAAAAGTTGGCCGGGATGGTGGTAAAGTTTTTGTCCCCGCCCACCCAGTTGGAGTTCACGCTTTAGCGTGTCCCCGCCGGGGAGGTGGTAGTGTTTTAGTGCCCTCCCACCATGCGGTGGGTTTGCCCGACCCGGCTCCAGAGTCGCCCGCGCGCCGCCCGAAAACAGGGTGCCAAAATGTGCCAAAAGGTGCCAAAAAGTGCCAACTACCGCCAAAACCCCGCTTGGCCCGGTTTCCGATATTTGAAAATGAGTCATCGGCTGTCATCTTTGATGGTGACCCCAAGTCCAAAAAATCCTAATTTTTAGTGCGGTTTAGTGCGGTTTAGTGCCTTTGATGAGGTTTTAGATTTTCGTTCCCTGGTTACGGAGGTGGGCAACCGACTCGGCTTCCGTCCGTCCCAGGGGTGGGGCGAGCGTCCCCGCGAGCCGTTCCCCGGGCCTGTTAATGGAAGGTAGGGACAGCGCGCTGCGACGGTCCTCGGCACCGAGCGCGAGCCACCCGGATTTCTGCGACGTCTGTAGATTCCACTGGTGGGGAAGTGCCGTTTTGCCCCGGTGCGGTCGGATTGATGTTTGTCGCGCCTCGCCCTCCAGCCTTTTGCCAAAAAACATCACCCCACCCAATTTTCAGACATGCTCTGAAAGGGTAGGCCTGATTGTTGACACAAGTGTCTTTTCCAAGGACTGGGGGGCTGAAAATGCGGCAACGGCGCGGATGTTATCATGGTTTTCGGGCACGGGGGCAGGTCCCCACCCAATGGGGGGAGCCGAACCGGAATACAATCGGAAAATCAGGCTGGCACTAACTCCGGCCAAGCGGCCCACGGCGGTCCGAAAAACTGGAAATCGGATTTGACTTGTCCGGTTTAGTGCGCGATTCTGGCGCGGTTGACTGCGAAATTCCCCTTGCCGGCTGAAGGATAAATCCCTGCCGGTCAGTAAATTCAAATTGAACTTTTCCTGACGCAGCCCGTCCAACGTGGGGACATCGTCTCCCTGCAGGGACCGCTGCCAATTGGATTCCCGGTCACCCAAACAACTGAATTTTATGCCACCCAAAGTGTCCCCCAAGGCTGCGGCCAAGAAACCGGCCGCGCGGAAATCTGCCAAGGCCGCCGGCGCGATTCCCGCTGTTGAAGCGCCCGCCGCCGATCTGCCGCCGCCCGCTCCCCTGAACCAGCCCGGCGAATCCGTGGTCGAAGCCCCCGTTCCGGGCGAGCCGGAGCTGACGGCGGAACGCACGGTGGATAGCATCAAGGCCGCCGCCAAGGAGGATGCTCGTAAGGATACCGCCATGTTTCTTCCGCCGGATTCGTCGGGTGAACTGCGGCCGCCTTCGGCTCCGGTCGAGCCAACGGAAGCTGATCCGCATCACCCCGAACGGCGCGGCGGTTACCAGCGCGACCGCATCGCCACGTCGCTGAACATCGCCAAATTGCAGGGGATGAACATGACGGAGCTGAACCAGATGGCGCGGGATTACGGGGTGGAGAATTTCGGCACGATGCGCAAGCACGAGGTCATTTACCACATCCTTTCCAAAAACGCCGAGCGCGCCGGCGTGCTGTTTTCTGAGGGCGTTATTGAGGTGCTGCCGGAGGGCTTCGGCTTCCTGCGCTCCCAAAGTTTTAATTATCTGCCCTGCCCGGAGGATATTTACGTTTCGCCCTCGCAGATTCGCCGGTTTGATTTGCAGACGGGTAATTTGATCACCGGCCAGATCCGGCCGCCGAAGGAAAAGGAAAAGTTTTTCGCGCTGCTCAAGGTCGAGGCCGTGGACGGCGAGGAGCCGGACAAGGCGAAGGACAAGACTCATTTTGAAAATCTCACGCCGCTGTTCCCGAACCGGCGCCTGATCCTCGAAACGGCATCGGACGAGCTGAGCACGCGCGTTCTGGACCTGGTCTGCCC
>CAIMLG010000202.1 GCA_903842235.1 uncultured Verrucomicrobia subdivision 3 bacterium | reverse complement strand
AGCTCCGCATGGACTGCACCATTCGCCCTTTTTCGTCCAGCAGTTGGAAATAGAGCGGAGTGCGCGCCGGCGCTTTGAAAAACGCCGAGCCGTCGGGATGTACCGTCACGTCGCCCAGCACAATCTTCGGATCCCACACGCCGTTGCCGATGGCCACCGGCGTGCTGATCATGGCGCCTCCGCCCGGGCCGCCGTTGCCGTTGTTGCCAACGCCGGCGGCGCGGAAGTCCAGGGCCACTACGCGCAGCGTCTTCACCGTTCCACGCGGCACCCCTTTCATGCTCGGGCCGGTATAAACATCCTGCACGTAAAACGTCCCATCCGCCTTGCGATAATCCACCAGACTTGGGCGCTGAAACGGAACGGGCCTGGCGCGCAGGGGCACCGGCTGATTGCACGGCAGGGCCGCGTCAGAAGCCAGCAGTTCACGGCGGCCGTCAATGGCCATCAGGTAAATACCAAACCGCGGTGAGAAATTCTGGTTTCCCCCTTTCTGCCACCCCAATGGGTGGTAGGTGACCAGATAAGCGGTTTCACTCAATGGATACGGATATTGGAACAACTCGCCGCCCTGGCCGTAGGAATCAATCCGCTCCGCCTTCGTTTCGCGCACCGGCGCGATCAGTTGCACGCCCTCGTTCTCCTGCCGGCCTTTGGCCGGGTCAATCAGGATCAGTTTGCCCGTCTGACGTGAGTGATGCCCGGTGGCGATAGCGATGACTTTTTGCGTCCCCGGAACATTGCGCGCGTGCAGGATGGTGGTGGGAAACCACGAGTTGTTGCCATAGAACTCCGTTTGGCCCGTGCCATCCGGCATCATCTGGGCCAGGGGTTGCGGATAGATTTGGGACCGATCGTTGTATTCCCAGCGTGTGTAAAGAATCCTGCCATCCTCAGTCACGGTGGGGTAATTGTCATGCACCTGGTCAAACGTCAGACGGCGGATGTTCTTGCCATCCGGGCTGCAGCGGTAAAGGTTGCTCACCTCCGTCCACCAGCAGTCCACAATCTGCACACAGCGCGTGGAGTTGAAAAGGATGTCGCCATCGGGCAGATAGACGCCTTCGTAATCCGCCACCCCCAAACCGAAAGTAAGCTGACGGATTGCACGCGAAGCCAGATCCATCTCGTAAAGATGAAAGTCATCCTGGCGGTCGGATTTCTTCCAGGCAAAGAGGAGCCGCTTACCATCATGTGAAACGTCCGGATCGCGGATGATGCCCTGCTTATCCGCCAAGAGGGTTTCCTCCTTGCAAACTCCCTTCTCGCAGGTCAACAGGCACATCGCCGCGCCGGGATAGAAATGACGTTCCGCCTGCGCGTCGGACTGGGCCTCGGTATAGGCGTAATGCGAGCCGCCGATGTTCCAATGCTTGGTGAAAACAATCTTGGGCGCCTTCGCTTGCAGCACCTGCATTCGAATCTGACGGCGCGCTTCGCACAATTCAAGATAGCGGGCCAAAAGGAGGCGCAAATCCTTCGCTTCCGGCACCCGGGCGTCCTTCCACTCCGCCGCGCCAGTGCCGCGGAGCTCGCTGAGCGCCTTGCCGATCATCTCCTGCACGTTTGTCGCTTCCGGATGCTGGAGCCATTCCCACGCCTGGGCTTTGAAATCCTGCTGCATCCAGTCGCAGGGCACGGGATATTGCTTCTCCAACTCGTCCCAGATGCCAACCGCTTTGGCGGGCGTGTCTGCCGGTGTTTGCACGGCGGACAAGATACCGCTGACCCAGCCGGCCGGCGCTTGCGCGCGGGCGGTCAGTGCCAACACCGACGATACCAGCATGAAGCCGGTGAGAACGATTCGTTGTCCCAAATTGGACTGCTTTGGTTCCGACATGACACTATTCTCTTTCCCGAGGCGACGAAGTCGAGGCTTTTCAACCAAGAAACTGCTTATCCAGGAGTTTGCTGGCTGGAACCATCTGTTCTTGAGATGGAAGCGCGGCTGCCTCGGAAGGTAGGGGTGGCGGATTTTCGCGGTTGGCCCTCATTTTGCAGCTCGTTTTTGGGGTGGTAATAAAACGTTCGACGCTAACCCAATTGAAGTAGGCGCTTTTTCGTTGGCTCTGGAATATTACTCCCAAGCAATGACAACACAGAAACTGGTGACGCGATTACTGATGGCGGGCTTGGCGCTTTGCGCGCTGGCTGGAATCGCCCGAGCTGGAACGGATCTGGCGGGGGAATTTGTGAGTCCTCCGGATGCCGCCAAGCCGTGGGTGAACATGTGGTGGTTTGATGAGATCACTCCGGCAAACATTACGCAGCACCTGGAGGAACTGAAAGCCAAAGGCGTGGGCGGCGTGATGCTGATCGATACGAGCAGCATGCCGGGGGCGCCCTACATGAGCGATAAGTGGCGCATCTTATTTCGATTTGCGGTGCGCGAGGCGGACCGTCTGGGGT
>CAIMLG010000201.1 GCA_903842235.1 uncultured Verrucomicrobia subdivision 3 bacterium | reverse complement strand
CGAAGGCGGCGAGTTGCCCGGCAAAAAAGTTTATCCGTGGGTCGCCAAAACGCGCGGCACCACGGCGGGGGTCGGCCTGATTTCGCCGCCGCCGCACCACGATATTTATTCCATCGAAGACTTGTCAGAATTAATCCACGACCTGAAGAACGCCAACCGCGATGCGCGCATCAGCGTGAAGCTTGTCGCCGAAGTCGGCGTGGGTACGGTGGCGGCCGGCGTGGCCAAGGCGCATGCGGACGTGGTGCTGATTTCCGGTCACGACGGGGGCACCGGCGCCTCCCCGCTCTCGTCCATCAAACACGCGGGCGGACCTTGGGAGCTCGGCGTGGCGGAAACCCATCAGACCCTCGTGCTGAACAATCTCCGCAGCCGGATCTACGTCGAAACCGATGGTCAATTGAAGACCGGGCGCGACGTGGCCGTGGCCGCCCTGCTCGGGGCCGAGGAATTCGGCTTTGCCACCGCGCCGCTGGTGGTCATGGGTTGCATCATGATGCGCGTTTGCCATCAGAACACCTGCCCGGTGGGCGTGGCCACGCAAGACCCGCGCCTGCGCAAGCGTTTCACCGGCGATCCCGATCACGTCGTTAACTTCATGCGCTTCGTGGCGCAGGAATTGCGCGAAATCATGGCCGAACTTGGCTTCCGCAAGTTGGAAGACATGATCGGGCGCACGGATAAACTGATGCCGTGGAAAGCGATTGAGCACTGGAAAGCCAGCGGCATTGATCTGACGCCGATCCTGCATCAGCCCGAAGTGGGCCCGGAAGTCGGCCGTTTCCGCCAACAGGCTCAGGATCACGGTTTGGAGAAATCGCTGGATATCACCCAGTTGCTCGACCTTTGTAAACCCGCGATTGAACGCGGCGAAAAAGTGAAGGCCGAACTGCCGATCATCAACGTGAATCGCGTCGTCGGCACGATTGTGGGCAGCGAGATCACCAAGAAATACGGCGTCAACGGTCTGCCCGAAGACACCGTGTGTCTGAAGTTTAACGGCAGCGCCGGGCAAAGCTTTGGCGCATTCATGCCTCGGGGCATGACGCACGAGCTCGAAGGGGATGCGAATGATTATTTCGGCAAAGGCTTGAGCGGGGGCAAACTAATTGTTTACCCGCCGAAAGCTTCCACCTTTGTCGCGGAAGACAACATCATCATCGGCAATGTGGCGCTCTACGGCGCGACCGCGGGGGAGATTTTTGTGCGCGGCATGGCGGGCGAACGCTTCGGGGTCCGCAATTCCGGCGTGAACGCGGTGGTCGAAGGCGTGGGGGATCATGCCTGCGAATATATGACCGGCGGACGGGTCGTCATCATCGGCAAGTCCGGCCGCAACTTCGGTGCTGGCATGAGCGGCGGCGTGGGCTACGTGTTGGATGAGGCGGGTGATTTCGCCACGCGCTGCAACATGGAGTTGGTCGCCCTCGAAAAACTCACCGACGCCAACGAGATCGAAGAAGTCTGGAAATTGATCCAGCGCCATCAGGCCTGCACCCAGAGCACGCTGGCGGCGAAAATTCTCGCCGACTGGCAGAATTATGTGCCCAAGTTTGTGAAAGTGATGCCGCAAGATTACGCCCGTGTGCTGGCCTCGCTCAAGAAAGTGCAGTCGCAAGGCTTGAGTGGCGACGAGGCCATTATGGCCGCATTCGAGGAAAACGTCAAAGGTGGTCACTGATTAACCCTGAATTTTAATCCATAAACCAAACCGAAGATGGGAAAACCAACCGGATTTTTAGAGTTCCAACGGCAACTGCCGCAGGATCGCCCAGCGCTTGAACGCATCGCCGACTGGAAGGAAATTCATCTCCACCTGCCCGAGGCCGAGATGAAGAAGCAAGGCGCGCGGTGCATGGACTGCGGCATTCCGTTCTGCCACACCGGCCAACTCGTCAGCGGCATGGCCAGCGGCTGCCCGATTCATAATCTTATTCCGGAATGGAACGACCTTGTGTATCGCGGCCTGTGGCGCGAGGCGCTGGATCGCCTGCACAAGACCAATAATTTTCCGGAATTCACCGGCCGCGTCTGTCCCGCCCCGTGCGAAGGCTCCTGCGTGCTCGGCATGAATGAACCGGCGGTGACCATCAAGAACAACGAGGTCACGATCATCGATCACGGTTGGGCAAATGGCTGGGTCGTGCCCGAGCCGCCGGCCAAGCGCACGGGCAAAAAGGTGGCCATTGTGGGCTCCGGTCCGGCCGGGCTTTCCGCCGCCGCGCAATTGAACAAGGCCGGCCACACTGTCACCGTGTTCGAACGCGCTGACCGCCCCGGCGGATTGCTCATGTATGGCATCCCCAACATGAAGCTCGACAAGAAGGAAGTCGTCCTTCGGCGCATGGATTTGCTGGAAAAAGAAGGCGTGAAATTCATCTGCAACACTGAAATTGGAAAGGATTATCCCGTCAATAAATTGCAAAAAGATTTTGACGCTGTCATCATGGCCACCGGGGCCACCAAGGGCCGCGATTTGCCGATTCCCGGTCGCGAATTGCAAGGCATTCATTTCGCGATGGAATTCCTCACCGCCAACACCAAGAATCTACTCGATGGGGCCAAGCCCGGCACGCAAATCACCGCCGGCGGCAAGAATGTCGTTGTCATCGGTGGCGGCGACACCGGCACCGACTGTGTGGGCACCTCCCTTCGCCACGGCTGCCAGAGTATCGTGCAGGTGGAAATTCTGCCCCAGCCGCCCTTGGAACGCGCCCAGGACAATCCGTGGCCCGAATGGCCCAAAACCCTCAAGGTGGATTACGGCCAGGAAGAAGCCGCCGCCAAGTTCGGCGCTGATCCGCGCGTCTATCTGACCACCGCCACCCAGTTTGAGGGCGACGCCAACAGCCAGGTCAAAGCCGTCCACACCGTGCAAGTGGAGTGGACCAAGAACGACAAGGGCCAGTTCGTGCCGAAGCATGTTCCCGGCAGCGAAAAGATTCTGCCCGCCGAACTCGTGCTGCTGGCGATGGGATTCCTCGGACCGGAGCAACCGTTGCTGGAAGCCCTCGGCCTTGAACGCGACGCGCGTTCCAACGCCAAGGCGGAATTCGAGAAATACACCACCAACGTGAAGGGTGTCTTTGCCTGCGGCGATTGCCGTCGGGGCCAGAGCCTCGTTGTCTGGGCCTTCAACGAGGGCCGGGGGGCGGCGCGGGAGTGCGACTGTTTCCTGATGGGCAAGACGGATTTGCCATAACGCAACCGCCGGGCTTCGGTTGCCTTTAAGAAAATCGACAAGCGAAGCCAAAAACGGCTTTGCTTTATTCCGGCGGAACGCCATTCTTTGCCCATGGTGCAACCGCTCGCCTTGGTCTTCTACGAACGGCTCATGCCTGGCAGCCAGTTGGTGAACCGGCTGCAGGACATGCACTATCGCGTTTTGGTTCTCAATAACCCCGCGCAGCTTGCCGTCGTCGCCCGGCGCGAAAGGCCCCTGTTGGTGATTGCCGATCTCGCCGCTCCGGGAGACATCTGTGGGGCAATTGAAAAATTAAAAATGGAGGCGGAAACCAGTCATCTGCCCGTGATCGCCTTTGCGCCCGACCCCGAGGCCGCTTTGCTGGAGGCCGCCAGAATAGCCGGGGCCATTCTGGCTGTGGGTGAAAGTGCGGTCACCGAACATCTGGAGGAATTGCTGGAACAGGCGTTGCGGGTGGATTGACGAGAGCCTTCCCTCTTGAATTTGAAGCGCTCCCCGGAAACTTGCCGAAGCAACGGAATCGCCAAGCTTAATACACCTTGCGTAGATTCGAGGGCAGGATGCCCAGTTCATCGCGGTATTTGGCAACGGTGCGGCGGGCAATCGTAATGCCTTTATCCGTGAGCATTTTCACCACTTCCTGATCGGATAAGGGGCAGGCGGAGTTTTCGGCCTTGAAAATTTCCGCCACCATGTCTTTGACGCTGGTGTTGGACATGTCGGCCCCGCTGGTGGTTTGCAGGCCGGCGGTGAAGAAGTATTTCATCTCAAACACGCCCTGCGGCGTCTGGATGTATTTGCCGGAAACGGCGCGGCTGACGGTGGTTTCATGCACCCCCACCACTTCCGCGACCTGCGCCATGGTCATGGGCTTGAGATGCGCGATGCCTTTTTCCATGAACTCGCGCTGCCGTTTGACGATTTCGCGGCCTATGTTGCAGATGGTGGTCTGGCGCTGCTGCAGGCTCTTGATGAGAAATTTTCCGGCGCGGATTTTCTCCCGGATATAATTCTTCACCTCGGCATTATTTTCTCCGCCGGTCATCAGGTCCTTGTAAACATTGCTGATGCGCAGGTGGGGAATCTGCTCGTCGTTGGTGGTGACGGTAAACTCCTCGCCGTTCTTGACCACAAAAACCTCCGGGGCGACGTATTGCTCGGTGACCGGCAAAAAAACGCTCCCGGGCCGCGGGTCCAAACGGCCAATGCGGCCCAGCGCGACCTGAACTTCCTCCACCGTCCGGCCCGTGCCCCGGGCAATTTCGGGAATGCGGCGCTTGCCCAGCGCGTCCATATAATCGCGGACGATGAGATACTCCAAAGTTTCCGACTGCTCGGCCCGTTCGAGCTGGAGCAGGAGGCATTCGCGCAAATCCCGCGCCGCGACCCCGGGCGGCTCAAAACTCTGAATGGTTTTCAGCACGGCGAAGATGGTTTCCGGCGGCTGGCTGGTGGTGGTCACCAACTCCTCCACGGTGGCCGTGAGGTAGCCGCAGTCATCAATATTGCCGATGATCAACTCGGCAATGCCTTGCTGCTCCTCCGGCAGCCCGGCATCGCGCAACTGCTCCATCAAGTGCTGCGCCAGCGAGGTTTCAGCCGTTAGCGAATCGAACATGAACTGCCGTTTTTCCTCGTCCTCGGCCGTGGCGCGGATCGGCGCGTTGGATTGCGAAAAATGATCGCGCCATTCCTGATCCAGCTGAACCAGCTTTTCAAATTCCGCCTGAAAGTCGTCCACCGGTTCCGCGAGGTTCGGTTCCGCCGCCTCGTCAAATTTCACGTCCTCCGGCGGCTCGGCCAGATCGGATACGCTGGGTTTTTCCGGCGGGTCGTCCTCATTTGCCGGGGCGCTTTCCCGCAGCTCGGCCTCCGGTTCTTGAATTTCTTCGAGGACGGGATTTTGCTGGAGTTCGGCCTCGACCAGCGCCTTGAGTTCCAGCGTGGGGGCCTGCAACAATGCCAGCGATTGCTGCAACTGCGGTGCCAGCACCAGCGATTGCGTCAGGCGTTGCGAAAGATGGAGTCCAAGTCCCATTTGTGTTGTCACCTTACCCCAATTATGTTGGAGCACAAGTAAATCTGGCATGAATCCCGCTGCCCGGCTTTTTTAAAAGGAATTACTGGATTTTTGCCCCATCTGACGGCATCCTTTTTTCATGAAGCTGATTCTTTCCACGCACAACGTCACTCTCACCAAAGCCATTGAGGATCATATTATCGCCAAGCTCACCAAGCTGGATCAATTTCAGGAACGGGTGGTGGATTCCCGCGTTACGCTGGAGCACGATCACAGCCGCGTTCCGGAAAAACAGTTCAGTTGCTCCGTTCGCCTGACCGTGCGCGGCCCCGACCTATTTGCCGAGGATCGCGAAAGCGATTTGTATGCAGCCATTGACGCCGTGATCAAAAAAATCGAGCAGCAGATCCGCAAGCGCCACGGCAAGCGCAAAACGGTCAAGCACAAGGTCGCGGCCAAGCTCAAGCGCGTCCGCCGGGCCCGCGAAGAATGATTCTGCGGGCTAAAATCGTTCTCCCGATCACCGCGCCGCCCATTGAGGACGGCGCGGTTTTAATTGAAGGGGGCAAAATCCGCTCCGTGGCATCGTGGCGCGATTTGCGTTCCCCGGCGCGCGAAGCGGCGCTGGATCTGGGTCCCGTCATCCTGCTCCCCGGCCTCGTGAACGCTCATTGCCATCTGGATTACACCGACATGGCCGGGCAGTTGCCGCCCCCGAAAACCTTCACCGACTGGATTGCCGCCATTACCGCAGCCAAGACCGGCTGGAGTTATTCCGATTATGCGAGTTCCTGGCTGCGGGGCGCTCACCAGCTCTTGAAAACCGGCGCCACCACCGTGGCCGACATCGAGGTGATGCCGGACCTGTTGCCGGAAGTCTGGGACGCCACGCCCTTGCGGATTATTTCCTTTCTAGAGATGACGGGGATTAAGGCGCGTCGCGCGCCTCAGGAAATCCTGCACGAAGCGGTCGCGACGATTGATTCGCTTCGGCACCGGCGCCACCGCGCTGCGCTTTCTCCTCATGCGCCCTATTCCACCCAGTCAGAACTTCTGCGCCTGATCGCCGCTTTGGCGCAGAAACGCAACTGGCCCGTCAGCATTCATGTGGCCGAGTCCATTCAGGAATTTGACATGTTCCAGCACGGACGCGGAACCATGCACGCCTGGCTCACCCGCAATGGGCGCGATAATTCCGACTGCGGCCACGGTTCCCCCGTTGCCCATCTGGCCCGCCACCGGCTGCTGGGGAAAAATGTGCTCGCGATCCATGTCAATTGCCTGGCCCTTGGCGACGCCGCGCTCCTGGGGGCAAGCGGCACCCATGTCGTCCATTGTCCGCGGAGTCACGAGTATTTCAAGCACCCCCGTTTTGAGCGCGAACAACTGGCCGCGGCCGGCGTGAATCTCTGCCTCGGCACGGACAGTCTCGCCACCACGCGCAAAAGCGGTCGGCAAAAACCGGAATTGGATATGTTTGCCGAAATGCGGGCATTGGCCGGTGCGGACGCGGCGCTTGCGCCGCTGGCGATTCTGAAAATGGCCACGGTCAACGGGGCGCGCGCCCTGGGCCTGGCTGGACAAATCGGCGAATTGGAAGCGGGTGCCTGGGCTGACCTCATTGCCATTCCGGCGGGGAAGCTATCCGCTGCCTATGAAACGGTCCTCGCCCACTCCGGTTCCGTCTGCGCCAGCATGATCGAAGGCCGCTGGGCCATTCCGCCCGATTGATTGACCGGCAGCGGAAGGGTTGTCCACCTTTTGACTCGCAAAGCGGGAATCGTAAACCGTAAATTAATCGGGTGGCTTCTTTTGAAGAAGATTTGAACCAGCGCCTCGCAGTTTTGCGCGGACAGCATCTGTTCCGCGAGCTTCGGCGCATCGATTCCGCCCAGGGGGTCCGCTTGGAAATCGGCGGAAATACGTTGCTCAGTTTTTCCTCCAACGATTATCTCGGTTTAGCCGATCATCCCGCGCTGAAAGCCGCCGCCCATGAGGCGGTGGCGAGATTCGGCGCGGGCGCGGGCGCTTCGCGGCTGATCTGCGGTTCGCTAGCTCCGTTTCATCAACTGGAGGAGACCCTCGCGGCCTTCAAGCAGACTGCCGCCGCCCTGACTTTTTCCACCGGCTACGCCGCCGCCGTCGGCGCCATTCCGGCGTTGCTTGGTCGCGGCGGCATCATCATTCTGGACCGCTTGGTGCATGCCTGCATCGTGGACGCCGCCAAGCTTTCCGGCGCCAAACTCCGCATCTTTGCCCACAACGATTTGGATGACTTGGAGAAGATTCTTCGTTGGTGTTCAACCTTCAGGTCGGCGGCGGATCCGCAAAAACGTGAGCGGCAGCCGCGGGTTCTTATCGTCACCGAGTCCGTTTTCAGCATGGATGGCGACACCGCCCCGCTCCGGGAAATAGTGGCGCTCAAGGAAAAATACGGCGCGTGGCTGATGGTGGATGAGGCGCACGCCACCGGTCTCCTTGGCCACGCCGGGCGGGGCTGGGCGGATGAGCTGGGGGTCAGCGACCGGATCGAAATTCAAATGGGCACGCTCGGCAAGGCGCTGGGCGCCAGCGGCGGCTATCTGTGCGGCAGCCGCGCCCTGATTGATTTTCTTGTGAACCATGCCCGCAGCTTTATTTTTTCGACCGCGCCGGTTCCGGCGGCGGCGGCGGCGGCCAAGGCGGGCATTGAACTGGCGCAATCGGCCGAAGGCGAAGCCCGCCGAACGGCGCTCCGCCAGCGTGTGAGTGAATTACATTCTGTCGGCCTCCCGCAACTTTCCATTGGCCCGGGCGCAATTCTGCCATGGATGCTCGGCGATGAGGCCAGGGCCGTGGCGGTCGCGGCAAAGCTGCGCGAACAAAATATTTACGTTCCCGCCATCCGTTACCCGACCGTGGCCCGGGGCGCGGCCCGCTTGCGGATCACCCTGACGGCCGCGCATACGGTGGACGATGTCCAGCAACTGGCCCGAGCGTTGAAAACTCTGGAGCTTTGACCTCTGCCCCATGCCCTCGCTTGCCCAACTTGATCACGCTTACGTCTGGCATCCCTTCACCCAGATGCGCGACTGGCTGCGGCGCGAACCGATTGTCATCACCTCCGGCCAAGGGGCGGTCCTGCGCGATGAGAAAGGCCGCGAGTATCTCGATGCCAATTCCTCCATCTGGACCAATCTACACGGCCACCGGCACCCGAAGATCAACGCCGCCATCGCCCGGCAGTTGAGGAAAATTGCCCACAGCTCCGCGCTGGGCTTGGCCAATGAACCGGCGGCGCAATTGGCCGGGAAACTGGTCCTGGCCGCGAATGCCAACCGCCGACCGCCGGCCGCAAAACTCGCCAAGGTTTTTTTCTCAGACGACGGCTCCACCGCGCTCGAAGTCGCCCTGAAGCTGGCGTATCAATTCACCCTTCGCACGCGAGGACCCCAAGCGCCGCCCCGCTTTCTTTCGCTGGCGGGCGCGTATCACGGCGATACCGTGGGGGCGGTGTCGCTCGGCCACATCGACCTGTTTCATCAGGCTTATGGCGGAATGCTGTTCAAGTCGGATCAGGTGATGGCGCCGTATTGCTACCGGTGCCCCTTCAACCGCGCCCAGCCGCAGCGCGCTGACGCGCGGGAATGCCGGCAGTGCCATTGGGAATGTGTCAGTCAAGTGGAGCAGAAATTTTCGGCGCAAAAAAACAAGGGCAATCCTTACGCCGCGTTTGTCTTTGAACCCCTGATGCAAGGCGCGGCGGGCATGATTCCCCAACCGGAAGGCTGGCTGAAACGGGTGACGGAAATCGCCCGGGGTCACCGGGCCTTGCTCATCGCGGATGAGGTGATGACCGGTTTTGGCCGGACGGGAAATTCGCGTCCGGCGAGGGCCGGGGAGAGGAGCGGAACGTTGTTTGCCTCCGACCATGAAAACGCGCAGCCGGATTTCCTCTGCGTGGCCAAGGGTTTGAGTGGCGGCTACCTGCCCCTGGCGGCAACGCTAACGACGCGAAAGGTTTTCAACGCGTTTCTTGGCGAATACGAGGAGTGCAAAACCTTTTTCCATGGCCATAGTTTTACGGGCAACCAATTGGGCTCGGCGGCGGCGCTGGCCAGCCTAGATCTTTTGCAAAGTGCGATTTCGATGCGGGTGCGGAAGCAGTTGGAAAACCAATTGCGCGAGGAATTAGCCAGCCTCTGGACCCTGTCCAACGTGGGCGATATCCGGCAGGTGGGATTGGTGGCCGGAGTCGAGCTGGTCAAAGACTGGCGAACCCGTGAGCCTTTTGCCCTGCGGGAACGCGCTGGCATTCGCGTGTGCGAAGCCATGGCCCGGCAGGGCGTGCTGACGCGCCCCGTGGGCAATGTGATTGTCCTGATGCCCCCTTACTGCACCACGCAAACCCAGGTGCGGCAGATGGTGGCGGCGCTGGCCGCGGGCATTCGCAATTTGCGCCAGCCGTAACTTCAGAACCGGTTTTGAGAGCCGGACCAGAAAGAAGGCGCACCGGTGAACTGTGCGCCGGGATAAAAAAGGGGGCCGGGGATTATTTCTCGCCGAGGAGTTCCTTAAGCTTGGGTTCGATGGCGGCGGCCCAAATCTGATAGCCGGCGGCATTGGGGTGCAACGCGTCGGGCATGATCTTCGGAGAGATGGCGCCATCCCGTTCAATAAACTGCGAGCCAAAGTCCAGATAGAACACGCGCTGGCCGTCATCCAACTTGGCCAGGGCTTGATTGACCTGAAGAATCTTTCCGCGCTGAGGGCTGAAGGATATTCCCCGGGGGAAGATGCTGCACAATATGATTTTCGTTTCCGGCTGACGGGTGCGGATTTGTTGTACGATGGCGGCGACGCCCTCAAGGATTTCGGCTTCGGTGTTATCCTTGTTGTTGGAATTATTGGTGCCGATCATGACCACGGCGACCTTGGCCTTGATGCCCTCGAGTTGGCCCTGTTCAAAGCGCCAGAGGACGTGCTGGGTGCGATCGCCGCTGACCCCGAAATTGATGGCCTTGCGGTTGCCATAATATTGCCGCCAAGTTTTATCGCCGCCCCGGTCTTCCCAGCCCTGCGTGATGGAGTCGCCAATAAATTCAATGTCGTAGTTGCCCGGCGCTTCCTTGGCGCGCTGGAGAACCTGCGCCTGGCGCGGCGTGGCCCAATCGTTGCGCGGCACGGGAACAAGGGCGGGATTTGGGTGGACTTCGGGCGCCGTCCCCGGCGCATTGGTCTGCGCCAAAGCAGAAAATTGGAGCGCGACCGCCAAGGCGGCGAGCAGGATGCGTTTGATTTTCATGGCCGGAAAAATAGGCCGAGCTTTACGTTGCGTCAATTCTCATTTGAGCCATAAAAAATGGCCACGGAAGAATTTTCCGTGGCCGGCTGGAGCAAGTTGAGAATTATTCGGCCTTGGCCTTCTTTTCGGCCTTCGCAGCCTTGGGTTTGGCTTCCGCCGTTTCGGCTTCGGAACGCTTGCCGCGTTTCTCGGTCTTGGGCTTTTCTTCGGCCACGGCTTCCGCCGGGGCGGCAATCGGGGTGGTGCTTTCCACGCGGACTTTCAAGGTGGCCTTGACTTCGGCATGCAGGTTCAATTCCACTTCGTATTCGCCAGTCGTGCGGATGGAGTGTTCGAGATGGATTTTTTTCTTGTCGAGCGCGATGTCGAATTGATGCTTCAGCTCGTCGGCAATCATGCCGGAGGTGACGGCCCCGAACAATTTGCCTTCTTCGCCGGTCTTGACTTTGATGACGCAAATGAGCTTGGCGAGCGCCTTGGCGAGCTCGGTCATGGTATTGAACTCGTGCGCTTCGCGCTCGGCCCGGCGTTGCTTGAGCGCCTCAAGCTGGCGCTTGTTCGCCGAGGTGACCGGGACGGCGAGGCGTTGCGGAAAAAGGTAGTTGCGGGCGTAACCAGCGGCGACGCGGACGTTGTCAGATTCACCGCCGAGGCCGACGATGTTGTGCGTGAGGATGACTTCAGTTTTTGCCATACGAAAAAATTAATGGGTTGCGGAGTTAATAAATCAGAACGGAACATCGTCGTTTTCGGGCGGGCCGTCGCCTTCGACGGGTTCGGCGGCCGGGGCGCTGGGCGCGGCGGCGGGCCGGGCGGGCCGCGGGGCGGCGGCGCCTTCGCCTTCACCGCGGCCGGAATCCATGAATTGAAAACTATCCATGACAACGCCCAGCTTGCTGCGCTTGGCACCCGTGGACTTGTCATCCCAAGTCTCGTAACGCAGACGGCCTTCGACGAGAATGGGGCGGCCTTTCTTCAAATACTGGCCGATGGTTTCGGCGGTTTTGCCGAAAGCGTCCACATCCACAAAGGTGGTCTCGTCCTTCATCTCGCCGGATTCGGTGCGCCACTTGCGGTTGATGGCCAGTCCAATCTTGGCGATGGCCAGACCCTTGGGGGTGTAGCGCAACTCCGGGTCGCGGGTGAGATTTCCGGCGAGGATGACTTTGTTGAAGTTGGCCATAAAATCTGCGGCGAATTACTTCGCGGCCTTGGGTTCAGGGGCCACCGTGAACAGCACGCGGAACACGTCCTCGTTCAGCGCAAACTTGGTTTGCAACTGCGCGATGGCGGCGGGCGGGGCGTCAAAAATAATGTTGGCGTAAAAACCGGACGCGTGGCGCTTGTCCGCGATGCGGGCAAACGCCTTGCGTTCCATTTTTTGCACCGTTTCGATCTTGCCGCCGACGGTGGTGATTTCGTTGGAAATCTTGTCGAGCGCGTCTTTCACGCCTTCTTCACGCCCTGCCAGATTCAAGATGAACAGACCTTCGTATTTTTTCATTTATCTTCGTTGGTGGGGCTTGCGGCCCCGTTAAATTGGCTCATCGCCTTTTGCAATCCAGCAGCCAACCAGCTTTCCATCTGGCCGGCCGCCCGTTCCAAAACTTTTTCCAGCACCTCGGCCTCGCCCGCGCTGAATTGACCGAGCACATGGCCGGTGATTTCTCTCGCTGCCTGCTTGCGGCCGATGCCGATCCGCAGCCGGGCGTATTCCCGCGAACCCAGATGTTGCGTCACGGATTCCAATCCATGATGCCCGCCGGTGCCGCCGCCGGGCCGCAACCGGATTTCGCCCAAGGGCAAATCGGCGTCGTCCACCGCGATCAAAACTTTTTCCAGCGGAACCTGGTAAAAATTTACCACCGCTCCGACCGCCTCGCCGCTCAGGTTCATGAACGTCTGCGGTTCCGCGAGCAAAATTTTATGGCCGGACCATTCGGCCTTGGCCAGCCGGGCGGAAAACTTGCGCTCGTTCGCCCAACCCGCCTTCCACTGGGCCGCCAGTTTCTCAACCAGAAGAAAACCGGCATTGTGACGCGTCTTCGCGTAATCCGCGCCGGGATTGCCCAGCCCCGCAATAAGGTGCATCGGCTCCATGCGCGGCGGCGGCTTTCGCCGCGTAAATTATTTCTTTTTGGCTTCGGCCTTCTTGTCGCCGGCGGCGGCTTTGGCATCTTTGGCGGCCGGCGCGGCTTCGGCTTTCTTGTCGCCGGCGGCGGCTTTGCCATCTTTGGCGGCCGGCGCGGCCCCTTCGGCGCCGTCTTCCTTCTTCTCCTTCGTCATTTCGACATCGCCCGCCCCCGGCACGGCCGCGGTGGTGGCCACTTCCTCTTCGGCGCGCGGCGCGGCCACCGCCACAACGGTGCGGGACTTCTCCCCCAAAATCAGTACGCCCGCCGGCGGGACAATGTCGCCGATGTGCAGCGACTTGCCGATTTCCAGCGCGGTCACGTCCAAGTTGATCTGCTCCGGCAAGTCCTTCGGCAAACAACGAACCTTGAGCTTGTGCAAAATATGTTCCAGCGTGCCGCCGCCGTTCTTGACGCCGGCGGGTTCCCCGATGGTTTCCACCGGGACAAAAATGGTGACCTGTTCGGTCTCGGCTACTTCGTGAAAATCCACATGAATCACCTTGCCGGTCAGCGGGTGATGCTGGACATCCTGCACCAGCGCGAGGCGCTTGGAGCGGGCATCGTTTTGGACAGCCAAATCGACGAGCAAGTTTTCGGAAACGGAGTGGTTCAGCAGATCCGCCATTTCCTTTGAGTCAACCTCAAGGTTTTGCGGCTGGGCCTGGCGCCCATAAATGGTGGCGGGCACGCGGCCGGCGTCACGGAGTTTCTTCACTTCGGCGCGTTGCACTTGGGAACGCGGATAGGCTTTCAAGGCTACTGATTTCATTATGTAAAAAAGTGTTGGCCGACGCTTAACTGGTGCGTCCACCTTTGAATTCAAAGAGCGAGTTCACTGACGAATTACTGTGAATCCGTTTGATGGCTTCGCCCAAAAGCCCCGCTACCGACAACGTCGTTATCTTTACACCGTCAATCGCAGGGCGTTGGACTGTATCAGTTGTTATCAACTCGTCAATAGCAGAATTGCGCAATCTTTGGATGCCGGTGTCGTTCAGCAGCGCATGGGAAACGCAGGCCAAGATGTTCTTCGCGCCCTTGGTCTTCAAAATCGCCGCCGCCGAGGTGAGGGTGCCGGCGGTCTCCGTTAAATCGTCCACCAACAGGACGTTTTTCCCCTCAATTTCGCCGATGACCGCCATGCTCTCGACTTCCGTCGCACTCTTGCGGCGTTTGGCCACAATCGCGAGTTCTGCTTCCATCGTCTGCGCATACGCGTGGGCCATCTTGATGCCGCCGGCGTCCGGACTGACCACCACGAGATTGGTCAGGTTTTTCTTTTTCAGGTAATCATACATCACCGGGGCGGCATAGAGATGATCCACCGGGATGTCGAAGAAACCCTGGATTTGTTGGGCGTGTAAATCCATGGTCAACACGCGGTTGGCGCCGGCTGCCACGAGGAGGTTGGCGACGAGTTTGGCGGTGATTGGCACGCGCGGCTGGTCTTTGCGATCCTGCCGGGCATAACCGTAAAACGGCATGACGGCCGTGATGCGCTTGGCACTCGCGCGGCGCAGGGCATCCATCATGATGAAGAGTTCCATCAGGTTATGATTCGTCGGCGGCGAGGTCGGTTGGATGATATAAATATCCTCGCCGCGCACGTTTTCCTCAACCTTCACAAACGTCTCGCCATCGGGGAATGGCGTGATGGTGCAGTTCCCCAGTTCGCAGCCGATGGATTTGCAAATGGCCTGAGCCAGAGGTTGATTGGCGGTGCCGGTGAAAATTTTCACAGGATAAAAATAATGGCTGTTGGTTTAAAAAGAAAACCCGCCGGATTTGGCGGATGAATCGCGACAAAATCGTAACAACCGGTTCGCCGCGCGCAAGCCGAATCTGCGCGACAATCCGCTCTGCATTTTGCAAACTCACGGATGCACTATCGCACCCTCGGCAAAACCAGCCTGCGCCCTTCCGTCATTGGCGTTGGCACCTGGCAATTCGGCGGCGAATGGGGCGTCAATTTTACTCAACCGCAAGTGGATGCTATCCTCGACGCGGCGGCTGAAGCCGGCATCAACTTCATCGACACTGCGGAATGCTACGGCCCGGATCACCTTTCCGAGAAATTTGTTGGCGATTATCTGGCGCGCCGGGATCGTTCCAAATGGATCGTCGCCACGAAATTCGGCCATCACTTCAACAGTTTTTTGAACCGCACGGATGATTTCACCGGGGCGGGCGTGCAGGCGCAACTGGAAGCCTCGCTGCGGGCGCTGCGCGTGGAGACGCTGGACCTGTATCAATTTCATTCCGGTTCGGACGAATGGTTCCAGAACGAAAAATTGTGGACGATGCTCGCCGGACAAAAACGCGCCGGCAAAATCCGGCACCTTGGCCTGTCGATCATGCAGAAAGGCAGTGAATTTCAGGCCCGCACGGCGGCGCAGTTTGGCGTGGAAACCTTGCAGGTGTTTTACAACCGGCTCGACCGCCGGCCGGAGCAAATTTATTTCCCGGCCGCCCGCGAAAACCACCTCGGCATCATTGGCCGCGTGCCGCTCGCCAGCGGTTTGCTAACGGGGAAATATAAACCCGGCGCCACCTTCGCCGCCAACGATGTGCGCTCCCAGATGGATGCCGACCGCTTGCAGCGCGACTTCGTCGAAATCGCGCGCCTGCAAAAAGAGGAAGTGCCCGCCGGCGTTTCCCTGGCCCACTGGGCCCTGGCGTGGTGCTTGAAAGATCCGCTCGTGGCCGCGGTGGTCTGCGGGTGCAAAAATCCCGATCAGATGCGGGCCAATGCCGCCGCTGCCGCGCTGGTGGCGGCGTAGCGGTTACTTCGCCGCCAGCGCGGCTTCAATGGCCTGGGTCATTTCCGCCGCCTCCGGTTTCACCTTCGAATCGAAGCGGGCCGCGATCTTTCCATCCCGGCCAATCAGAAACTTGGTGAAATTCCACTTGATGTTCCCGGGGAAGGGCGAGTCCTTGCCGGCGAGCAAAACGTAAAGCGGGTGCCGGTGGTCGCCATTGACCTCCAGTTTGTCGAACATTGGAAACGTCACGCTAAACTTGGCCGTGCAGAATTCCTTGATCTCCGCGTCCGTGCCCGGTTCCTGGCGGCCGAACTGGTTGCACGGAAAGCCGCACACCACCAAGCCCTGGGCCTGATATTTCTGATAGGCCGCCTGGAGCGCCGTGTATTGCGGCGTATAGCCGCAGTGCGAGGCCACGTTCACCACCAGTAGCACCTTGCCGGCATAGGGCTTGAGCGTGGTGTTTTGGCCGTCAATGTCCTTGAGGGGAATATCGTAAAGCGATTCCGCCGCACCGAGTGAAAGGGTTTGCAAAGTCATAGTCAGGAGCAACCGCGCGATTCTTTTCATGCTGCCCACCATGCACCCATCCGGATAACCTGTCAAATGAGCGCCGCCGCGCCGCCGCCACCGTCGCCCGCGCCGTTTTTTGGGGAAACCATCACCGCCCAAGAAAACATCGGCTCCAGAAACGCTCGGCGGCGGGCCAACCGGGGTAAAACAGTCGATTTTGCCAAAACAGCCATTTTCGCCGAAAAAAGCCGCGCCCCATTTCGTATTTGGTTGAGCAAATATCGAGCGGGGCGTCCGGAAAACTGAAAAAGTGCGCCCCAAAAGGGAAAAAACCAACCCCGGAACCTTTGGGGGGCCGCCGCTTTGGCCGCGGTCTCCGGTTGTTAAATTTCCCGGCCCGCCCTAGACTGGCCGCCCATGCCATCCTGGTTGGAAAAACTGACCGCGCGCCCGCAGCGCGCCATTTTGCTGTTCAGCCTCACCCTGCTGCTGGCGGGCAACTGGATTCTGCCGCTCACCGACCGGGATGAGACGCGGTTTGCCGAGGCGTCCCGGGAAATGCTCCAGCGCGGCGATTACGTGGTGCCGTGGTTCAACGGCGCCTGGCGCTTCGACAAGCCGGTGTTGATCTATTGGTGCCAGATGGCCAGCTATTCCGTTTTCGGCGACAACGCCTTTGCCGCGCGCCTGCCCTCCGTGCTCTTCACCACCGGCACCGCCCTGCTGCTCGTGCGCTGGGGGCGAAAGCTGAAGGATGCCAAAACCGCGTTCATGGCGGGCGCCATGTTTGTGGCCGGGCTGCACGTGGCGATTATCGGCCGCGTGGCCACCGCCGACATGGCCATGGTCTTTTTCGTCACGCTCGCCGTCTGGAGCGGCTGGGAACTGACGCGCCCGGAACAAGCCTCCCGCAAAACCTGGTGGTGGATTTTTTACCTGGCGCTCGCCTTGGGATTTCTGGCGAAAGGCCCGGTGGCCTGGCTGCCGCTGGGCGGAATGATCGCCGGCCGCGCGCTGCGGAAAAATTCCTTCCGGCTGCCGGCGAATGAAACCGTGGTCGGCCTTTGCGTCGCCGTCGCGCTCGTGGCGTTGTGGGGCGGCCCGGCCCTCGCGCAGACGGGCGGCCAATTCTGGTCCGTGGGCATGGGCGAACACGTTTTCAATCGTTCCGTGGGCGTGATTGACGGCCACGGCTTGGCCGGGGTGCTGGGCCTCCTTGCCACGTCGCCGCTGTATTTCGCGACGTTCTTTATCAGCTTTTTTCCGTGGTCCACGCGGGTGCCGGCGGCGTTGCGCCGCTGGTGGCCGGAACGCAAGCGCGATGATCTGGGCTGGTATCTGCTCGTGCAGGCCGCCATCGTCTTCGCGGTCTTCTCGCTGGTGAAAACCAAGCTGCCGCATTACACCATGCCGGCGTTTCCGTGCATCGCGCTGTGGTTGGCGCTGCAATTTTCGGGCGGGGAAAAGGCTGCGGCTTGGTTTCAAAAGCGGTTGCTGGCGATGGCCAATTTCATTCTGGCACTGATGCTAATCGGCTTTTCCTTCGCTCGCAGTCATCTGCTGACGGAAAATATCTGGCAGGCGGCCCGATCTCATGTCCGCCCGGAAACCAAGGTGGCCTGCTTTGACTATACCGAGCCGAGCTTGGTCTGGAAATTTCGCAGCGTCATCACCAACCCCGTCGTCCTCGGCGACGTGGCGCTGGCGCGGGATTTCCTGACGAATACCCCGCCCCTGATCCTGGTTCTGCCGACCGCAGACGCCGCCCGGTTTGCCGACGTGCCGGGCTTGCGCCTGCCGGCGCGCGGTTTGGATCTGGTGAAATTCAAGAACCACGATCTGACGGTGATCGTGTGTGAGGGTCCCGCTAGGTGAGGACTGGGGCGGGCCGCCTCAGCCCGCCGCACAAAGATCTTTCAGCGCCCCGCGCAACTGCGGAAACTCGTATTCAAACCCCAGCTCCAGGAATCGTTTGGGGGCACACCGTTGGCTGGCCAAAGCCAGCGACGGCTCGGAGCGCATCAGCCGCGCGCCCAGCCGGATGGCAAATTCCGGCACCGGGGGCGACCATGGGCGAAGCCGCGCCCGCCGCAGTTCGCGCATAAACGTCGCATTGGTCGCCGCGATCGGGGCCACGGCGTTGAAGGTGCCAACCAAGGGTTCATATTCCACCGCCGCCACAAACATCCGGATCAAGTCCGCCAGATGAATCCAACTGACGTATTGTCGGCCGCTGCCGGCGGTCCCGCCGAGGAAACATTGGGTGAGCCGGCTCAAGATGGGCAGCGCGCCGCCGTCGCGGCCCAGCACAAAACCAATCCGCAGCGTCACCTTGCGCAAATGGGCCAGATGCACCGCCTCCAACGCGGCTTCCCACCGTCGGCAGACTTCCGCCAGCGAATTGTGGCCGGACAGGGCCGTCTCGACATTGTTCCGGTCGCCGGTGTCGCCATAAAACCCCACGGCGCTCGCCTGCACCCACACGCGGGGCGGACGCGTGGCGTGGTGGATGGCGGCGGCGATCGCGTTGACGGAATTCACCCGGGACGCGATGATTTCGCGCAGATTTTCCGGGGTGTGCGGACAGTTAATATTTTTGCCCGCCAGATTGATGACCGCTTCGGCCCCATTGAAAGATTGCATCCACTCGCCCAGCTGCTCGCCGTTCCACTCGATTTCGCGGATCCCGCCGAGCCCAGCCCGGGGCGAACGCGTCAGGATAACCACCTCATAGCCGCGCGCCTGAAAGGTCTTCGCCAAGGCCCGGCCGATAAAACCGCTGCCGCCAGCGAGGAGGATGCGTTTGGGGGCGGGCGGCGGCGTCTCCAATTGCAGTTGCGGCCGGTTGGCCTCCGTCAAGGGATTGACCTGATATTGTCCCCGCTCCAGTTCTCCCCGCCAGCGTTGAATCAGGTTTAGAACCGCCCCTAAATCCAGTCGTTCGTGCTGCGTTGGATAGGGGGCCAGATTGACCTGGGCCAGCTTGAAGAGCGCCTCCGCCGGGCGCAGGCGGTGCTTTTGCAGATGCACAAACGCGCCGGCCAGTTGAATGAGCCCTTTGTAAAAGTTCCCGTTCGCCCCGCGCCGTTCCGCCAGCCATAAATCTTCCAGCACCTCGTGGGCGGCGTAGAATTCCTGCCGGTTGACCAGCGCAAAATAACCGGCATAATGCGGATCAACTCCCAGGCCCGAGAATTGCGCCACGAATTCGACGATGCGCTCGTGTTTGCTCACGCCGCTACTTTAGAGTCCCCGGCTCCCCGGCCAAAGCCCAAAGTCGTCCGCTGCGCCAAGTCAAAATTGACTTTGCCGCGTGGCTTCGACACTCTGCTCCCATGTCAAAACCTGCATTGGGCCGTGGTTTGGGCGCCTTGTTGAGCGGCAATCCGCCGCCGGCGCCAATGGCCGCCGTCCCGGTCGCGCCGCCGCCCGTGGCGGTGACCGCCGCGCCGGACCATCGTGAACGCGTGCAGCGCGTGGCGTTGAACCGCGTCCGGCCTTCGGCGCTGCAGCCGCGCAAGCAATTTCCCGAGGAGTCGCTCCGGGAACTGGCCGATTCCATCCGCGAGCAGGGCATTGTGCAGCCGCTGATCGTCCGCGAACGGGGCGGGTTTTTTGAGCTGATCGCCGGCGAACGCCGCTGGCGCGCCTCGCAGCTTTTGAATCTGCCGGAAGTGCCCATCATCGTGCGCGAGGCCGACGACCGGACGGTGCTGGAGCTGGCCCTGATTGAAAATTTGCAGCGCGAGAACCTGAACGCCATCGAAGAGGCGGTCGGCTATGCGCAACTCGCCGAGCAATTCCGGCTCACGCAGGAGGAGATCGCGCTCAAGGTCGGCAAGAGCCGCGCTGCCGTGGCCAATGCCACGCGGCTGCTGAAGCTGCCGTTATCGGTTCAGGGATTGGTCCGGGAAGGCCGGCTGTCGGTGGGCCACGCCAAGGTGATTCTGGGTTTGGCGGGCGAAAACGATCAAGTCCGCGCCGCTGAACGCGTCATCAAGGAAGGTTTGAACGTCCGGCAGGCGGAAGGTTTGATCGCCAAACTTCAGGCGCGCGGCGGAAAAATATCCAGCGCCCCCGCCCGAACGCCCGCCTTGGTGCCGGTGGATGCCAATCTGGCGCGGCTGGAAGAGAAGTTGCGCGAGAAGTTCGGCACCAAAGTGCATTTGAAATACGCCCACGGCAAAGGCGCGGTGGAAGTTTCCTTCTACAGCGACGACGAGTTGCAGCGGGTGTTGGAAATACTGGGCGTGAATGCCGATTAAACTAAAATCCGCCTCCAAGTCGTCCGCATGTATTTATGGTGAGAACGAGGATGAGGATGAGGATAATTTTTTACTCAAGATGATTCTGCCAATTGTAAAATACGGTTCGCCCGTGCTGCGGCAAAAAGGCGCGAAAATCGAGGCCATCACGCCGGAGCTCAAAAAACTCATCGCCGACATGTTCGAGACGATGAATGAAAACCACGGCGTGGGCCTCGCCGCCCAGCAGGTGGGCGTGGCCAAGCAGCTCACGGTGATTGACGTGCGCGCGGTGACTGACCGGCCCTCCACGCTGGAGGTGAAGGGGCAGCC
This sequence comes from uncultured Verrucomicrobia subdivision 3 bacterium, assembly GCA_903842235.1. GTDB lineage: Bacteria > Verrucomicrobiota > Verrucomicrobiia > Limisphaerales > UBA11358 > UBA11358. The sequence goes on along the minus strand of CAIMLG010000201.1, from coordinate 5,688 downwards.
GGCCGCGGTGGATTCCATCATGCCGCTGGTGCTGCTCAATCCCGAAATCACGCCGGCGGGGGATGCGGTGAAAGGTGGCGAAGGCTGTCTGAGTTTTCCGGAAATTTTTGCGGAGATTTCCCGGCCCGGCACGGTGGACGTGAAGGCGCTGGACGCGAAAGGTAAACCCATCGCCTTCCGCTGCGGCGGATTGCTGGCGCGGGCCGTGCAGCATGAGGCGGATCATTTGCATGGCATTTTGTTCATTGACCGGATGGACAAGAAAGCCAAGGCGGAACTGCAGCCGGAGCTGGATGAGCTGCAAGCCATCACCAAAGCGGCTCAGGTGAAGAGTAAGAAATAACGGATCGGCGCGTCGTTTTCGGCGCGTGACGCAGTTTAGACGCTGAAATGAAAGCTTCTCTCGCGGGCAAACGTCGCTGCTGGTTCTGGCTGATCGCCGGCGCCGGCGTGGTGGCGGTGGCGTTCCTCCTGGATGATCGCGTGGGGTCCGCCTTGGATGCCGCCTCGCGTCCGGCGCTGAAAAACTTCGCTGAAGGGTGCTCCAAATCGGGCGAAGGCTGGGTGCCCGCCGCCGCCGGATTGTTCTTTGCATTCCTCTATTTACTGCTGAGCCGGCCGGCGGTGGCGGCCAGGATTTTCTTTGTGATGCTCACCTGCGAGCTCACCGGGTTGGTGGCGACGATTTTGCGCGTGCTGTTTGGCCGCGCCCGGCCCGGCAACCACGCCGTGCCCCCGGGTTTTTACGGCGTCTGGCACGACGGTCACTGGATCATTGGCCAGCACGCGTTCAGCTCCTTTCCGTCCGGCCATGCGGCCACGGCGGCGGGCGTGGCGGCGGCGGCGTGGCTGGTGCATCGCGGCTGGGGCGCGGTGGCGGTGATTTATGCTGGGGCGGTGATGTGGTCGCGCCTGGCGCTCGAGTGCCATCATCTGTCCGATGTGCTGGCGTCCGCGGTGTTGTCCATCGCGCTGGCGGTGTGGGTGAAGCCGTTATTACTCCCTTCGCTGGAATTCCAATTTGGCAATCTGCATCGCGCTTGGAAGAAAAATTAGTGCGACGCCGATTGAGCCAGTCCCGGCGCAACGGCCCCGCCAATTCACTCGCAGGAAAATTTCAACGTCAGCGATTTGCCGGCCGTGCCATTTTGCAAGGGCGTGGCCGTGATGACATGCTGGCCGGGCGATAAAACGCTGGGGGCGTAATCATAAAACGGACAGCCGCGCAGCCCGGGTTTCACCGCGCAGGTCGTCAGGCAGTAAGGCCATTTTGTCTGCGAACTTTGCTCGCCATCAAAATCAATTGCCACCGTGCCGATGATGAGCGGACTGGTGTTGACGCGGAGGGTCAAATGGGCGGGTAGTTTGGCGCGCTGCAGAACGGCTTGGGGCGGCATCGGGTCATAACCGGACACGGGCGTATCAGTATCCGCATCGATCAAAGTGAAGCTGGTCACCGTGCCGGGCACCAGCGCGGGATTCGCCGGTTCGCGGAGCCAGCAGGGCTGGGTGAAGGCGCCGTTGCGCGCCACGTCCCAAATCTCCAAGCGCACCCAATTCGCGGATGAGAGATCGGCGGCCAAGGTGAGGGTCTTCTGGCCAAACTCGGTTTCGTTCGCGAGCGATTGCTTTTGCCGGTGAACGCCCGCCGCATCGCCCCAGATGATTTCGGCAAAGGCCGGCGGAAAATACCATTCGACCGTGGCGGTCACGCCGGATTGATCCGCTTTCCAGGCCTGGATCAGCAGTTCGCCGGTCGTTGTGAAGAACCGGCCTTGGCGGACGCAATCTACCACGCTGGCCCAATTGGTCGGCGACGGCAGCGCGGGCAGTTCGAGGTAATTGATGTTCATGTTGCCGTAAATCTCGTGGGTGGAGTTCAGTTCGAACGTGTCCACTTCGCCCAGCATGGCTTTCTGGTAGCCCCATTGCGCCGTGTCATCCATCAGTTGCAGCGAGCGGAAGCCCAGCCGGTCCTGCGCTAAATCCGCCGGCATGGCTTTCCAATCGCCCGCGAGAAAGCTCCGGGCCCGGTAGAAATCGCTGTCGACATATTGATCCGGCATTTGTTGCGAATCCTTGATGCGCGGATGGGAAGCCCAGGCCACGCCGCCCTCCGCTTGCAACAGGCGGTTCATGTTGCTGGCGTTGCCGACTTGATACACCACCGGCAACATGACGTCGCCGATCACCACATTGGTTTGCCGGAAAGGGCGCTCGCCTTGCTTGCGCCAGCCGGTGAAATATACCGGCTGCGGAAACAGATACGACCAATGGCCGCCAAAAAACTCGTTGTATTCCTCGCCGGGAATCAGGAGGAAGTTTTCGTCCGACGCTTTTTGGAGCAGCGTAAACATCGTGTGCAGTTCGGCCAGCCGGTTGGTGGTGTTGCCCATCGTATGGGCGTGGCCGGTGTTGCCGTGAAATTCCATCGGCTGCACGATTTGCACGCCGATGGATTTCATCGTTTCCTTGAAGGGCGTCAGCGTGTCCTTGCCGTTCAGAAACGCCTGGGTGAATTCCGGGTGAAAATGTTCCGCCATGGTGAAATGGCCGGGCACCGGTTTGTAGAAATCGCCATGGGTATAGGCGAGCACCCGGTCCAGCGTGGGTTCCGGCTGGAGCGCGCTGATGAGCAGGAACGCATCCATTCGCTGGGTGGAACCCCTGGGCGCGTCCACCCAGGGCACATAGCGGCGATCGCCCGGATACGACATTTTGGTGCCGATGAATCCCTGGCCCGCCTGCAGAAAACCGCAGTTGATGCTGAGGTCCAGCGGATACAGTCCCGCGTGGGGCGGCAGCAGGACCGCCAGCGTGCCGGTGCCGCCGGCCACCTGGCCCATGATCGTGCGGTGTTTGGCCTTCACGCCCGCCGCTTCGCCGGGAACCGACTCGGGCAGCGTCGCGGCTTCCGTGATCTGAAACCCGCCGTTGGTGTCCCGGTAGGCTACGCTTTGAAAATTCGCATACAGCAAGGCGTCGTAAAGATAAGCCACCCACGGTTGATCAATCACCAGCGCGGATTGCACCTGGAGCAGCGGGCTGCCCGCGTAAATATAAAACCCCAATTCCCCGGAATATTGGCCGACCGTCAGCGTGGAAAAAACCAGCTTGACCCGCTGCGGGCTTTCGCTGATCACGCGAACGCGGTTCAGGTTGAGCGTTGAAATCGCACTGGTCGGCGCGGGTTTGTTTTCCGGCACCTTGTCAAAAAAGATGTAGGGCCAGCCGATTTGCGGGTGGCGGGTGCCGAAGGTGAGGCGATATTTCGGGTCCACCTGCTCGGCCACCATGGTGAACTTTCCGCCGGCCGCGGGCGCCGTGGCCAGGCTTTTCAGCAGCGGTTGGCCGGGAATCAGATTGAAGACGACCCGATATTGCGCCCCGGTTTTATCTGCCCACGTGGCTTCCAAAGCCGTGGGGCTTGCGTTTGAAACCAGCACCGCGCTGCCGGCGTGATATTCCGACCAATCGACTATCGGGGCCGAGCGGCCGCAATGGGGCAGGGCGAAGCCGAGCAGAACGAGGAACGCCGCCGCGCCAAGGTTTTTCAGGGGTGTGCTCATAAAATGATGATTCCCCAAAATCGGGTCGGGTGCAAGAACCAGCCTAGAGGAGCTGACTGGGCGGCGCGACAATCATCCGGCCGGAAATTGACACCTGCGCCCGCCCTCTTTAGCCTTGGCGGATGTCTCGACTGCCGTTTGAACTGTTTCTGGCGCTGCGTTATTTGCGGCCCAAACGGACGTTTGTCTCGGTCATCACGCTCATCTCCGTCTTGGGCGTGGCGCTGGGCGTGGCAGTGTTGATCATCGTGATCAGCGTCATGAGCGGGTTTGACCACGATTTGAAGGAAAAAGTCTTCGGGTTTCAGGCGCACCTCACGATCGTCAATGCCAACGAGGGGACGATGCAAAACTATGCGTCCGTGATGAAGGCCGCCTCGTCCAACCGCAATGTGGTGGGCATCTCGCCCTATGTCATGGGGCCGTTGCTCCTGGAAATCCCGGCGAACGGCGCGCGGCAAAAGGGGATCGCGGCGCCCATTATGCGCGGGGTGGATCCGCTGACCGAAGGGAGCGTGAGCGCCTTGCCGCAGAGCATCGTGGCCGGCGCCTTTGATTTGTCGGGCCGGGGCGTGATCCTGGGGCGCAGCTTCGCCGCCCGGCAACAGTTGAAGGTGGGCGACACCGTTGCCATTTATTCAATGCACGATTTGCAGCGGATGGAAAAAAGCGGGGGCAAGGAGGGCGCCCTGCCCATTGACTACGACGTCCGGGGAATTTTCGATGTCGGGCTGGAGGATTATAATTCCATTTATCTCATCACGTCCCGGCAAAATGCCCAGGAATTGTATGATCTCGAGGATTCGGATGCGGTTCACGGGCTGCTGGTGAAAATCACCGACCCGATGAAAGCCGACGAAGTGCGCGCGCAATTGCAGCCGGCGCTGGGGGATTCCGTGCAGGTCATCACCTGGCTGGAACAAAGCTCCCTCCTGCAATCCATTCTCGTGGAAAAAAACATGATGCTCTACCTCCTGTTCTTCATCGTCCTGGTCGCCGCCTTCGGCATTACCTGCACCCTCATCACCTTCATCATGATGAAAACCCGCGAAATCGGCCTGCTGAAGGCCGTGGGCGCGACCAATCGGCAGGTGCTGGGCGTTTTTTTGCTCCAAAGCCTCATCGTCAGCCTCGCGGGCGTGGCGTGCGGCGTGACGCTCGGCTTGGCGGCGGTTTATTATCGCAACGAGTTTCTCCTGCTCATGCGGCGCGTCACCGGCTTTCAGCTGTTCCCGGCCGACATTTATCATTTCTATCAGCTGCCCGCGCTGATTTATCCGAGCGACATCGCCATCATCTGTGGCGGCTCGTTGATCATCTGCCTGATTGCCGCGGTGCTCCCTGCCTGGCATGCCAGCCGGCTCAATCCCGTGGAGGCGTTACGCAATGAGTGAACCGATCATCATCACCCGGGGGCTGGGCCGGACCTACCATCTGGGCGGGCGCCAGCTGGAAGTGCTGCGGCAGGTGGATTTTGCGGTGCAGCGCGGCGAGTTTGTCGCGTTGCGGGGCGCGTCCGGGGCCGGCAAAAGCACCTTGCTGCACCTGCTCGGCGGCCTGGATCAGCCGGATACCGGCGAAATTTTGGTGCATGGCGAAAATCTGGCCCGGCTTTCGCCCGGTGAACTGGCGCGCTTCCGCAGCGCCAAAGTCGGCTTTGTCTTTCAAACGTATCACTTGTTGCCGGAGCTCAATGCGCTCGAAAACGTCTGCCTGCCCACGCGCATGGCGCGGACCCCGGCGGCCGTGGCGGAAAAGCGCGGGCGCGAATTGCTGGCGCGCGTCGGCCTCGCCGGCCGGGTGGAGCATCGGCCCTATGAACTTTCCGGCGGCGAACAGCAGCGCGTCGCCATTGCCCGCGCGCTCATCAACGAGCCGGAATTACTTCTGGCCGATGAACCTACCGGCAATCTCGATTCGCGCACCGGTGGCGAAATTATTGAACTGCTCAAAAATCTTCACATAAAAAAACAAACGACGCTTATTATCGCCACACACGATGCAAAAGTGGCCGCGCACGCGCAACGCGTCATCGAATAGGCGGACTGGCGCATCGCCAGCGGTTCGGTGTAAAAAGATCGTTGAAAACGGCTATTTCGGAGGTAAGTTTCCACAAAGT
>CAIMLG010000200.1 GCA_903842235.1 uncultured Verrucomicrobia subdivision 3 bacterium | reverse complement strand
GCATCGTCACCTTCAACGGGCGCGGGTTCGACGTGCCGTTCATCTACCTGCGCTCAGCGCTGCTCAACGTGCCCATCTCCAAGAAGAACTGGCTGGGCTACCGTTACGCCACCGAGCCGCACTGCGACCTCGCCGAGCAGTTCACCTTTTACAGCGTGAGCGGGCGCGACGGCGCGGCGCGGCGGTTCAACCTGGATTTTTACTGCAAAGCCTTCGGCATCGAATCGCCCAAGAGCGCCGGCGTGACGGGCATGGACGTGAAAGATTTGATGGAAGCCGGCAAATACCGCGAGATCGCCGAATACTGCCTGCGCGACGTCCGCGCCACCGTGGACCTTTACAAAATCTGGAAGGAACGGCTGGCGGGGATCAAATGAAATTGGACCCCGACATTTCTTGGTATTGACGAAAACGATGCCGACTTCAGTTTCCCGCCGTTTCTGAGTTCGTGACCTCAAAGCGGGAAATCAATACGCTACAAGGCTGAGGGGGCGGGCATGGTGGAGGGAGCCCGGAGGGTTGCCGGAAATTAGCCGGGGATAACATCCCCGGTAACGCTCCCAAATGAAATGCACCCCGGCCAGGGCGGATTGTTCACCGGACACCTTGCCGGGGGCGTTGCCCCCCGGTTAATATCCAAAAGCCATCCGGGCTATGGTCGGCAGGCAGGCTCGACTTGCGCGGCGCGAGCCGTTATTTTTACCCCATTGCCAAGATTTAGCTAATAACGACACCCTGACCATGATGCAAAAGAACCTGTTCATTTCAATCCGTCGGTTGGCTACCCCCGCGCACCAAGCCCGGCGGCTGGCCATCGGCAGCCTGATTTTATTGGCCGCCGCCAATGCTCCTGCCGAGAACTGGCCCAGCTGGCGCGGGCCGCGCGGCGATGGTTCCAGTCTGGAAACCAATGTGCCCACGAAGTGGAGCGCCACGGAAAATGTGGCTTGGAAGACCGAGTTGCCCGGCAGCGGCCATGCGGCCCCGATTATCTGGGGCGACCGGATTTTCACCGTGTCGGCCAAGCCGGAAAGCCTGGAGCGCATTCTCCTCTGCCTGGACCGAGTGACCGGCAAAATTCTGTGGCAGCAGACGGTGCTGACCGCGCCGCTGGAAAAGAAGCACGCGGAAAATAGTTACGCCTCCGCCACGGCGGTCACGGACGGCCAGAAGGTGTTTGTCACTTTCCTCGACGGCCCCTCGGTGTTCGTCGCGGCGTATGATTTTTCCGGCAAGCAGCTCTGGACGGTCAAGCCGGGAACCTTCACCAGCGATTGGGGCCTGGCCTGTTCCCCCCAGCTTTTCGGTGACCGGCTGATCATCAGCTGCGACAGCAAGGCGGAGAATTTTCTCGCCGCCTTGAGCCTGACCGACGGGCAGACGCTTTGGAAGACGAAGCGCGCCAACCCGACCCAGAGTTATGCCACTCCGCTGATCCGCAACCTGGCCGGGCGCGACCAGATCATCCTACCCGGCTGCAAGAGCGTGTGCAGCTACGACCCGCAGGACGGCCATTGCCTCTGGACGGTGGACGGCAAGTTTTCGGATTATGTCGCCTCGCCGGTTTACAGCGACAAAACCGGGCTGATTCTGGCCAGCAGCAGCTGGCCGACCCGCATGATGGTGGCGATCAAGCCGGATGGCAGCAGCAATGTGACCGCCTCCCATGTGGTCTGGAGCTCCACTCAGGGAGCGCCTTATGTGCCTTCCCCCATCGCCAGCGGGGAATATTTTTTGACGGTGGCCGGCACGAAAGTATGCTGCCTGGAAGCCGCCACCGGAAAGACGTTGTGGCAAGAGGAGTTCGGCCAGCATCATGCCTCGCCCATCATGGCCAACGGTTTGGTCTATTTCCTCAACGACAACGGGGTCATGAACGTGGTCAAACCCGGCCCGACGTTTGAATTAGTGGCCAAGAATGAATTGGGGGAGCAGGCTTACGCGCAACCGGCCATCAGCCAAGGCCAGCTTTTTGTGCGCGGTTTCAAAGCCCTTTACTGCATCGGCAAGCCCGCCGCCCGGCCATAGCCGCAACCCGCCCCGCCAGCCCGGACGATGGCCCGCTTACGGCGGATTCGCGTTCCGCCGGATGCCGCAGCGCCAGCAAGAATCAAACTGGTGGCCCAGCGGCTCCTGACACTGCGGACAAAACCACTGGTCGAAGTCATCCAACGCGGGGGCGAACCAATCATGACACAGCTCCTGCGCCCGCGGGAGGTCTTCGTCCTTGAGCACCCATAATTCCTCGTGACACGGCTCGACGGGCAAGGCTTGCACCACGTCAGCATTTTTGAGCACACAATGAATGCCGCCCTCTTCCAGCACGTTTTTGAGCAGTTCCAACTCCGCGCTCTCCGCCAAGGTCAATACTGGTTTCATAAAGCGCCTTTCTTCCCGCAACATAGCACACGGGCGGCAATTTGTCCGGTTCCGGACCCTCCCGCCGTCAAGCGGCATGAGGGAAATGCTGGAACACAATTTCCGGGGCGAACAAAGAAGCCCATTCGTAGGCGGCAGTGCGGTCGGCTGCGGTGCCGCCAACGAGTTCATGATGGCAACGCCACCCGGCGAGCGGGCACCGGATGAGTTTGGCGGAGCCGAACCGGGCAATGACTTGCGGACGGCGAAAGTTGGACAGAACGCGGTTTTTCAATTTCATACCCCGCTACTTTACGGACGTGGATAGGACAACCGCCGTCCAAGGTTAAAGATATTTTGGGCGGTGCCGCCTTTGCAGTGGCCGGCAAATCTGGCATCTTGTCGGCATGGAAATGGATCTCGCCAACTTCACCATCACCCAACAGCAGGCGCTTTTCGACCTACTGATCCTCGCCATGTATGCGGATGGCCATCTCTCCTCTGCGGAAGACGAGCGCCTGCAACAATTGCTGAAGACGATGGGGCACGCCGAAGAAAGCGACCAACAACGCCAGTTCGACGCCGCCGTCACCCGCATCCGGCCGTTCGTCCAATCGCTGCTCAAAGCCAAGAATCAGGCGCTGCTGCTGGCCGACGCGTTTGCCGAACGGGCGCAGCAGAAGCAGGTGTTCGCCGCCGTGGAAAGCCTGATGACGAGCGATGGCCATGTAACGACCTGGGAAGCCACCTTGTTGTCCGAACTGCGGATGAAGTTTCGCCTGTGACCAGGTTTCAATTTAAAGGCAACCATGAACTCCATCCCCAACGACAAACTCCAATTCCTGCGCGGCCGGCGCAGCATCCGCACCTATGCGCTCGGCGACATCAGCGAGGTGGCCATCCGGCAAATGCTCGAGGCGGCCATGGCGGCGCCTTCCGCCGTAGGCAAAGATCCCTGGCGATTTGTGGTCATACGCAAGCGGGACACGCTGAACGCCATGGCCGCCGCCCTGCCCAACGGCAACATGATCGCCACCGCGCCGCTGGGCATGGTGGTCTGCGGCGAGCTGGACGCCGCCCACGACCGCCAACTGAGCTACCTGCTGCAAGATTGCTCGGCCGCCATCGAAAATCTGCTGCTCAGCGCGCATGCGTTGGGCTTGGGCGCGTGCTGGCTGGGCATCCACCCCCGCGCCGACCGGATCCAGAAAATCCAAGACCTGCTCGCGCTGCCCGAAACAATTCTACCCATCGCCGGCATTGCCATTGGGCATCCGGGCGAACTCAAGGAACCGCGCACCCGGTTCAACCGCGACTATGTGCATTGGGAACAATGGTGAACAAAAAAAATCCGTTGCACTCAAGGAACGCAACGGAAAGTGAAGGGCCGGAGCCAAGTTCGCCCGGATTATTTCGCCTTGGAGATTTCTTCCCGCAGCCGGGCCAAAGCCGAAGTCGGCCGGCTGGCCGGATCCACCGCCCATTTGTAATTGGGCGCGGAGGTCAGACGGAAGACCAGTTCCCCGCCGCGCAGCAATTCGTCGTGCTGGAGATAGGTCCGGTTGAAAGTCTCACCATTCAGCTTGGCCCCGCTGATGTAGGGTTTCAACGGGCCATTGTTGTTCGCCGTGATGGTAAAGGTTTTGCCCGGCGCCGGGGTGATGGTGGCCTGGTCGAACAGCGGCACACCGATGAGGTAATTGTCATCGCCGGGGCAAACCGGATAGAAGCCCAGCGCGCTGAACACATACCACGCGGAGGTCTGGCCGTTGTCCTCGTCGCCGCAATAGCCGTCCGGCGTGGGTGCATAGAGCTTGCCCATCGCCCAACGGACGCGGGATTGCGTCTTCCACGGCTGACCGGCGTAATCGTAGAGGTAAAGCATGTGCTGGATGGGCTGGTTGCCATGGGCGTATTGGCCCATATCCGCCGCGACCATTTCGGTCATTTCATGAATCATCCCGCCGTAACTGCCGGTGCGCACGTCGGAGGAAGTCGTAAAAACCGCATCCAGTTTATCGCCGAAGGCTTTTTCGCCGCCCATCAACTGCATCAAGCCGGGAATGTCGTGGAACACGCACCAGGTCCAATGCCAGGAGCAGCCTTCGGTGAAGCCGCCGCCCCACTGATTCGGATAAAACGGCTCCACCCACGAACCATCCGCCTTGCGCTCGCGCACGAAGCCGATGTTCGCATCGAAGACATTGGTCCAGTTCATGGCGCTACGCGCGAAGACTTCCGCATCAGCGGTGCGCCCCACAGCATTGGCCAGCTTGGCCAGACAGTAATCGTTGTAGGCAAATTCCAGCGTCTTGGCGGTGGCTTCGCGGAAACTGGTTTCGCCGCGCACGGGCGAATACGGCAGATAGCCCTTTTCCTGATAGAACTTCACCCCGTCGCGACCAATGGTGGAAATCGGCCCGCTGTTATTGGCGTCATGGATCATGGCGGCCACGGCTTTTTGCGCATCGAAATTGCGCACCCCCTTCACCCAGCCATCTGCCAGGAGCGAAAACGCGTTATTCCCCACCATGCACTCGCGGTGGCCGGGGCTGGCCCACGCCGGCAGCCAGCCGCTTTGCGTCGAGGCATTGACCACGCCCTGCAGGATCTCGGCGTTCACTTCGGGATAGAGCAAATTATACAACGGCTGCGCGGCGCGGAACGTATCCCAAAAACCGCTGTCCGTGTAGAGCACGCCATTCGTGTGCACTTGGCCGTCATAGGGGCTGAAATAGGTCGGCTGGCCCTGGACGTCGATTTCGTAAAATTTGTGCGGGAACAGGATGCAGCGGTAAAGGCAGCTGTAGAACGTGCGTTGCTGCACGTCGGAGCCGCCGTCCACCTTGGCGCGGCCGAGCATCTCGTTCCAGCGGGCTTCAGCGCGACTGCGGATGGTGTCAAAATTCGCGCTGCCGATTTCCTGATCCAAATTGCGCTGGGCCTGCTCCGGACTGATGAACGAGGAGGCCACACGGCAACCAATCGTCAGCGCACCGTGGCCGCCGGCTTTCCGGCCGCCGGACGTTTGCGCCTGAGCCCGGGGCGACAATGCCTGATCCCCGGCTTCGGCATGGAATTTCACATAGGCGCCCACGTGCTTGCCATCGAGCTGCCTGACCTCGGCTTGGATGGAGCCCGGCGACCAGACGCCAGATGCCGCGAAGGGCTGATCGAAGATGATGACAAAGTAATTACTGGAATAAATGTTCGGCACATCACCGCAACGATAGCGAACCGAGCCGATAATCTTGTTTTCGCCCGGGATGACCTGCACCGCCGCGCCTTTGTCAAAACCATCCAGCACCACATAGGAATCATCGCCGCCGTTGAAGGTGAACCGGAACCGCGCCGCCCGCTCAGTCGGTGTGACTTCCGCCCGCGCCTTCCACGTATCAAGTTGGACGCTGTAATAGCTGGGCTGGACGATTTCGTTTTCGTGGCTGAACGTGGACGCACGGTCCTCATCCGACACCACCAGTTTGCCCGCCACCGGCATGAGCGAGAACATGGCGTAATCGCTGATCCACGGACTGGGCTGGTGTGTCTGCCGGATGCCACGGATTTTGTTCTGGCTGTATTGGTAGTAGAACGAATCGCGCTGGGGCTGGGTATAGGGCGCCCAGGTGTTCAGCGGAAACGGCAGCGCGATGGCCGGATATTCGTTGCCATGCGAAAAGCCGCCGGTGGAGTCGGTCCCCATCAGCGGATTAACCAGCGAAAAGAGCGGCTGGCTGCCGGCCAAAGCCGTAGCAAACCCGCTCAGCGACAAGGTGAGAATGACGCCCAGTTTTTTCATAATATAAGAAATGGGGAACCGAAATTAATTCAGGAGCTTCGGACGTTCGTGGTAGGTCTTCAGGACCAATTCACCGAAAATGGTATTAGCCCAGGCGAACCAGGCCCGCGTGAATTTCTGCGGATTGTCCTTATGGAAGGCTTCGTGCATGAAACCGGTGCCCGCATGGGTGCGCTGCAAGGTATCGAGGCACTGCTTGATTTCGTGATCTTCCGTGGCGGTCAAGCCTTCCGTGACCAGGCCCAGCGGCCAGATCATGTCCATGCCCACATGCGGCCCGCCGAGGCCGTTGGCCACCTTGCCGATGCAGTAATACGGGTTCTTATCCGACAGCAACAGGCGGCGGGTGTTTTGATAGATTTTGTCATGCACGGAGACCGCGCCGAGATAGGGCAGCGTCAGCAGATTCGGAATATTACCGTCATCGGTGCAGTAATAATTGCCAAAGCCGTCCACCTCGTAGGCATAGACATGGCCGGCAGCGGGATGGTCCACAATGGCATATTTGTGCAGTGCCTTTTCCACTTCATCGGCCAGCGCGCGACATTGATCCGCCAGAGATTTATCGTGCCGGATGGCTTCCAGCATTTCGGCCGCCTGGCGCAAGCTGACCACGGCAAAGAAATTGGACGGAATCAGGAACGGGAAGATCGTGGCGTCGTCGCTCGGGCGGAAGACGGAGCAAATCAAGCCCACCGGCTTGATCGGATTGCCATAGCCGCGGCCCGGCACGGTGTCCGTCTGCCATTCGGTCCGGCGCATAAAGTGATACGGCCCCTTGCCGGTCTTGCGCTGCTGCTCCCGAAAGGTTTGCAGGATCAGCGCGATGGCCTTTTGCCACGTTTCATCGAACGGCTGGGTATCGCCGGTATTTTTCCAATACCGATAAGCGAGCCGGATCGGGTAACAGAGCGAATCAATTTCAAATTTGCGCTCGTGCAAACCGGGCTTCATTTCGGTCAGATCGGTCTTCCATTCGCTGACCTTGGAGGCGTCCTTGTAAAACGCGTTCGCATACGGATCGAGCAGGATGCAGCGGGTCTGGCGGTTGATGACGCCCGCGATCAATTGCTGCAACGGCTGGTCATCCTTCATCAACGACAGATACGGATATACCTGCGCCGAGCTGTCGCGCAGCCACATCGCATCAATGTCGCCGGTGATGACGTAGGTGTCGGGCTTGCCGTCCACGATGGCGAAATCCACCGTGGTGTCCAGCGTGTTCGGGAAACAATTCCCGAACAGCCACGCCAGTTCCTTGTTCCCGATCTTGGCCTGGATTTCTTCAATCGTGCGCTCCACAGCCACGCTGGTGAATTTCCGTTTGGCCAAGGGGGTGCGGACGGCGCGGAATGCGCTCGCTTCGGCCGCCATCACGCTGGGGGCAATTGCCATAGCCGAAGCAATCAAGGCGGTATTTTGGATAAAGTCTCTGCGATTCATATGCGGGAATGGTTAGAGGTTAAAGAGTTAGATTTATACCGATCAAGTTATTGCCAGACAAACGCCACTGCGCCCAACTAATTGTCACCGAGCGCCGCAAAGCGGAAGTTCGTTCCGCTCGCGGCCAAGGTCATGGCCATGCGTTTATTGGCCGTCATCATCTGCTTTGAACTGCCAAGAACGCGGTTAGGCCTTCTTGCTGCCGCCCTTGAGCGAGAGCATCAGGAGGTAGGCAAAGCAGGCCGCCGGCACCACGAACGCCATGGTCTTCATGTTATTGTCCACCATTTTGGCCATCGCCATCGGCACCAAAGCGCCGCCGGAAATCGCCATGCACATCAGGCCAGACAGCTCACTGGCGCGCTCGGGCTTCTCTTCGACCGTGATCGAGAAAAGCATCGGCCAGATGTTGGCAAAACCCAGGCCGCCCACCACCACGCCCGCCACCGCCAGATATTTGTTATTCGTCATCAACAGCACCAAGCCAACCAAGCCCAAGAAGGCGGAAAGCCGGAAGAAGGTGCGCGGGCTAACTTTCACCACCCCGGCAACCAAGCGACCGAAGGTCAGAATGCCGAAGAAAAGCGACGCGCCTAGGAAGGCCGAGGCTTTGTCATCAAAGCCTAATCCCGCCAACGCCGGTTTCAAGAAGGTGGCCATACACACTTCCGCGCCGACGTAGAGGAAAATTCCCAGCACCGCCATAGCAAAGGTCGGATTACCCAGCAACCCCAGCGAACTGCCAATGCTCGGCGGCACATCCGCCTTGGTTTCGTTCACCTTCAGCGTCGCCACAGCCACGAGCGCAACCGCCATGAGCACAAAGAAAATCGGGAAACCACCGCGCCAACCCATGGCCGACAGAAACGCGACCGAACTAACAATCGAGAGAACGGAAGAGGAAACCGCGCTGCCAATGCCCTTGACCCCTTGAGCGAGCGCTAAATTTCGGCTGTAGTCCCCTTGGGCGCTGACGTCCCGCATAATGGGATTGCCGGCCACTTGCAGGAAGGTGGTGCCCACGCCCAGCAGAAAAATGCAGGCCAGCAGCAGCATGTAGGGAGGATTCATGAACGCCGGCACCGCCACCGCCACGGTATTCAGGGCCAAGCCCAGCAGCAGCACGTTTTTCTTGCCAATACGTGCCGCGAGCACGCCACCCGGCACACTGAAAATGGCGAAGGCAATAAACACAAAGAATGGCATCCAAGTCGCCATGGTGGTCGAAATGCCATAGTTTTCTTTGGCCGCCGAGGACAGCGGTCCCATCGCGTCAGCGACGCCCATGACCAGGAAGGTAAGGAGGATCGGTAGTGTTTGGATTCGCATAATTATTTTCCGGTTGTGTTGTTGTGTTTATTTAGTTTGTGGATCGGCCAGCGGCGTTTCGCGCCCATAAACGATCCACGTCGGTTTGCACCATGGAATTAAGCTGTGCCGAATGATATTCCTGATGCCGCAATAAGCGCCATCGTTTTTTTTGAAAATTACAGGGTCACAACCAGTTCACGCGGGGCCGCTTCGTTGGTGAAATGCACCCAAAGCAAGTGCTCCTTGGCGGAATACTCGAAGGTTTCCAGCTTCTGACCGGCCAGCATCACGGCTTTCGGCGCATGCGCCGCTGCGAACAACATGATCGCCGGCGTCTGAGCCACGCCTTCCACGGTGAAGCGGAGCTGCGAATGATTGGCGGCCTGCGGCAAAGCTTTGCAGGCGGCGGCCAGCAAATGCGGCCGCCCAGTTCGCGCCGCGTTGAGATCCAGCAGAAACTGGCGCGAGCCCGGCTGGATGACCACTTGGGTTTGCACCTGTAGGCGGGCATCAAACAAATTCACAAACCGCCCTTTCACCACGCGGGGTGCGGCGGCAAGGGATTCATCCATCCCGGCAGCAACCATGTAAGGACCGCGCCGCAGGAGCAAATAATTCTTCTCGCGCCACGCCAAACCAATCGCCTGGCAGGCGAACTTGGCTGCGGCCACAATGCGTTCTGCGCCGGCCACGCTGGTCGTCAGGGACGCCGGGCGTTCGTGCAGCCAGAGCAAGCCGCCTTTGCCCAGCCGGTAATATTGTTCCGGAGCCACCGAGTCATCCAGTCCGAGTTGGGCAAACAGATGCTGGCGCGGCGTCAGATAATGATTGCCGTCGCGGTTCCACCATTCACGGACGCCGAGATAGGGATCGGCATCCGCATCGCACACCACCAGCACGCCGCCGGCTTTGACCCATTGGGCCAGCGGCGCATGGACCGCCGGCGACAACGGCTTCTGGCCATCGTAGCTCAGGAACAGCACGCGCTGGTTGTCCAGCGCATGGGGCACGGTGACATTTTCCAACTGCACCGGCGTCACCGGCAGGCCGCGCTTGAGCAGCGGCATGGCGAGGCCATAAAAATTACCCAGCCAGGGATCGCTCGGCGTGGGCTGACCGCGCTGGAACATCATGGAATCGCTCGCCAGCACACCGATGCCGGTGGTGCCGCAATCCCATTCCACACGCGGCTGCTTGAGGTCGTTGAGCGTGGTCATGACGGTTTGCAACTCGGTGGCGTAAGCCGGCGGGATGGCTTGGCGCTCGTCGCGCGGGGCGGAACGCGGATAACGCCCGTTGAAAATCCGCTCCGGCCACGGCGCGACTTCATATTGCCAGACGTCGGGCTGCAGCAGCGAGGCGACCAAGGTGGATTCCCAGTTCACCCGATAATCCGTCCAGTCGTGATTGGGGTTATCCTCGATGGGATCGTTCAGATACCAAACGCTCCGGCCCGTGGCACGCACAAGGTTTTGCATCATGCCGTATTCCAGAAAGGCGGTTTCAAACGTGCGCGAGCGGACTTCGCCGCGAAATTTGTTCGGCTCGCGCGAGGTGCCGGTCCAGACCTGCGCGATGTAGCCATCGCAGCCGTTCAACTGGGCCAGGCTGGATTCGGGGCTGACAATGCACCATTGGGCGTAGTTGAGCAGGCTGTGCGTGGGCACATAACAGCGGACGTGGCGGCCGGTCTTTTGATTATAAGCCTGCACGTAATCGAACACCTGCTGCAAGGCGCGGCGGTAGAGGAAGTATTTTAATTTTCCCGTGCGCCAGCGGGCATCCACCGAACTGTGCGGTGCCAGCCAAGCTTCCTGGTAATAGCTCTGCCATTCGCGTTTGAAGCCCTCGGAATAGCCGGCGCGATCCCAGAATTCCGGTTCCTCCAGATGAATGGCCTCCGCCCCGGCATCCAGCGCCCGCTGCACGCCCACGCAGAGAAATTTCCCGTAATTGGTGCCGGGACACATGTAATACACATCGCCGCCGTGGCCGATTTTGCTGCCGTTGCGCTCGGTTTGCGCCTCGTCCTCGTGATTGATGCCGTCGAAGCGGCCGTAGAGGTAATCCTGGTATTCGCCCCACGCCACGCCGGTCATGACGTGAATGCGATAACCGCGATCCCGCCAGGTCCCGATCCGCTGCGGCAGGCCGGCATCAATGCCGTAAACGATGGCGACATCGGAACGCAGGTTGGCATCGGGACTCCAGGCTTTGCCGGTTTGAAAACAGGTGCGTTCGAGAATTTGATTCGTGTCCGGCGGAAACGGCGGCGGCAAATCGGCCGCAGTCGCCAGCGGTGCCAGGCCGAGAGTGGCGGACAGGAGCAGGAAGGATTTGTGCATAGAATTCAGGGGTTGCGGAGCGGCGACAATCCGCATGGCGCAGCCGCCAATTTTTTCAAGCGGACCAGCCTGATTTTGAGAGAGTCGTTCATCATTGACCAGAATAAATCCGATAAAACTGCTGCGGGTGATCGGTGACGCTCCCATCCGAGAAGCCATATTGGCCGGGGCTATCCTCGGCGGCGGTGCCCAGCTTGCTCCAATCGATCAGATTGGTGGAGGTCCAGACGCTATACGTCGCCTGCGCCGCGCCTTGGAAATTCAAATTAAAACTGCCGCCGACATTGGTCGAACCCCAAGCCAGGCTAGTAAACTGAGGCACGGTCGGCTGATTGATGCTCACCGTCGCAGTCGCCATGCCCGCGCTAAACCAGCCGTCATCAGCGGTGAACGTGAAGGTTGCATACGGATTGCCAGCGGCTCCGGGGGCGGGGGCAAAAACCACTTTTCCCGCCGGGTCGCTCACCAACGTGTTGGGCGCCCCGATCAACGAACCGCGACCGCCACCGCTGAATTGATACAGCGCCCCCGCCGCCGGCAACGTCTGGATGCGGTAATTCAGCGCGCCGCCATCGGGATTGGCGACCGGCAAGGCGAAGGTCAGGTCGTGATCCACGTAGCCCGCGACCGTGACGTTGCTGGCCACCGGCGGCTGATTGCCAAGGGCGAGGCCAAAATTGGTGCCGCCCGCGATGGCCGTCACATTGATCAAATTGGCGGGCGGATTAGTCTGGTTTTGGCCGTTGTAGCCCCAGCCCGTCACCGTGCCGTTGCCATTCAAGGCGTAGTTGAACTGGCTGCCCGCCGCCACGGCGAGCACGTTGGTTAAATTCCTGGGATAATTCGCCAGGTTATTGGCCGTATTCCCCCAAACCACCACGGGGCCGGCCGCGCTGCCCACGCCATACGTCGCCGCGAGGATTTCATTGGCACTGGTGTTTTCCCAGGCGTTCAAGGCGCGATTGTAGAGCTGAATTTCCGCAATGTCGCCGTTGAAGAACAGGGAGCTGGCCGTCATCGCGCCAATGAGAAACGGATAATTTCCCCGCGCGCCGGGACAGAGGGAACTTTGCGCTGCCACCCGCACACCATCCACATACAGATTGATCGTGTCGCCGGCCCGGACATACATCGCGATGTGGGGATTGCCGTCCGTGACCGAGCCGCCATACAGCCCCAGGTCCGCGCCGCAGCCGTTGGCGCCCCCGCCCAGCCCAGCTCCGAGCTGGCTGCCGTTGAGACACAGCGCCCAGTCGCCCACCACGCCGGACTGCTCCGCCCCAAGCAAGCCGGTATTGTTGTAAAATGAACTTGAAACCGCGCCCGCCGTCGTCGTTTTGAACACCATCACGACCGTAAAACTGCCGGCGGCGGAAAGCGGGCTGTCCGCTGCCGCCACCGTCAAATACTGGCTGCTGGGGCTGGAGAAGCGCACCACCTTGTGGCCGTTCAAGACATTGGAATACAGCTTGGGCCGGTTGCCGAGGGTTGGCTGAACTGCGCTCTTGCCACCAAACCCATCCGTCCAAGTGCTGATGACCGAGCCATCGGTGCCGGACAAGGTGTCCGCCGTCCATTTACAAACCGCCGCGCCGGCAACGCCGCTCAGGCCGTAAGTCGTCGCGAGGGTTTTGGTGAGAGTGGTAATTTCCGGCCAGTTCAAGGCCCGGTTGAAAAGCTGGATTTCCGCAAGGTCGCCATTGAAGAAATGGGTGGCGGCGGTCATCGCCCCGATTTGAAAATCATAAGCACCGCGCGCCCCGGAGCAGAGGCCATCCTGCGCCGCGACAATCACGCCATCCACATACAACCGGACGATGCTGCCGGACCGCACATACAGGGCGATGTGCAGCTTCCCATCGGTCACGCTGCCCCCGTAAAGACTGACGTCGGTGCTGCAATCGCCCGCCCCCGCCCCCAGCCCACCGGCGAGCTGACTCCCGTTGAGGCCCAGCGCCCAATCGGCCACGGCATTGGGCTGTTCGCAACCGAGCAGGCCGGTGTTTTCGTAGAAGGAATTATACAAATCGCCCGGCGTGGAAGTCTTGAACGCCACGGCCAAGGTGAAATCGCTGGCCCCGGAAAGCGGGCTGGCCGCCGCCGGCACGGTGAGGAACTGGCTGGCCGCGCTGGCGAAGCGCACGGTTTTGTGGCCATTGATCCCGTTGGTGTAGAGCTTGGGCTGATTGGCCGCCGTGGCTTGGAGCGCGCTTTTGCCACCGACGCTATCCGTCCAATTGCTGACGGCGGAACCATCGCTGCCGGGCAACGCGTCGGCCGCCCATTCGCAAACTGGGAAGAGGTTGGGCGGGGAAATGCCGTCCGCTTTGAGCGCCAGATTGTGATTTTGCCCGGCCGCAATCGCCACGACGCGGTTCAAGCCCGCCGGCACATTCCACTGTCCGTAACTGTTATTGCCCCAAACCGTCACCGTGCCGTCGGCTTGCAAGGCGAGGCTGTGATATTGCCCGGCCGCCACGTCCACCACGTTGCTCAAGCCCGCCGGCACATTCGTCTGGCCAAAATTGTTGTAGCCCCACGACGTCACCGTCTGGTCCGCCGCGAGCGCCAGGCTATGAAAGCCGCCAGCGGCAATGGCCACGATGTTGCTCAAGCCGGCCGGGACATTCGTCTGGCCGTAGGTGTTCGTGCCCCACGCCACCACCGTGCCATTGGCCAACAGCGCCAAACTGTGCTGCCCGCCGCCCGCCACCGCGATGACATTGGTCAAGCCGGCTGGCACATTCGTCTGGCCGGCATGGTTGTCGCCCCAGGCCACCACCGTGCCGTCGTTTTTCAAACCGAGGCCATGATTGGCACCGGCGCTGACGCTCACCACATTGGTTAGGCCCGGCGGCACATTGGTTTCGCCCAACGTGGTGTTGCCCCAGGCTTTCAGCCGGCCGCCGGTAGTGAATTGCCGGTCCGCGCCCCAGGCCATGCCTAATATATTGCTCGCCACAACGCGATAATGGTAAATCCGCTGCGGCAACAAACCGGCAATGGTGGCGGCGACCGGCTTCACCGTGGCCAGTGCGCCAATGTTGGTCACGGTGGTTTTCGATCCGTAGTTGCTGTTGGTGCCCCATTCCAGCCACGCAGTGCAATTGGTGGCGTTGGGGGTGACGACGCCACGTAATACGGCGTTGCTAGCCGTAATCCGGCCAGGCGCTTCCGTCACGGCCAGCGGCCGGGCATAGGTCTGGTTGTAGAGCATGAACAGATGATCCGGGCGGACGATTTTATATTTGTTGGTATCCAGCGCACTGGCGACGACCACCATGTCGGCGGGCTTTAAATGCCAAGTGTCCGCCTGCGCCGCGATGAACAGAGGCGCGGTGCCGTTCCAGCTCGAAGCGGCGCTGGTGATTTTACTGACGAAATAATTGGTGTCGGAAGAATAACCCACGGTCAGCAGGATCGTGCGCAAGCCAAGATCCACGCGCGTGCCGTTGTTCTCGTTTTGATCGGTCAACCCCAGCAGCGTCGGACAGTTCGTGGCAAAAGCCTGGGCCACGCCCGTCGTCACATCGTCCCAAACGGTGATGATGCGCAGGCCGGAACGCCGCAGATACGGATCGGAAAGCTTGGCAAACCCGGCCATGTTCGCGGCGCTCCAGTTCTGCATGTGGGTGTAACCCGCGCCCGATGGTCCCGACACCAGACAATCATTCGTGGTGGCCGTGCTCCAGTAATAGTTGAACAACACGGGATCCATTTCCGCCGCCAAGGGTGTGACGGTCCAGCCGAGGGGAATCGCGCCGCGCGCGGGGGTGTCCCACCACATTTTCAACACGTGCTGCATGTATTGAATATTGTCGCCATCGCTAAGAATGAGCGCCACATACACCTTGTTTTCCAGCGGCGGCGGCGGCGGAATCTCTGGCACATTGATCGGCTGGGCCACGCCGCTGAACACGGAGCCGTTGCGATACCAATCACTCGCCAGCACGGGAATACCGTATTGGGCGATCCAGTTCAGGCCGTCCGCCTCACTGGGCCACCAGCCGATGTAGAGGGATTTATTCGCCGCCAGGTCGGCCATGAACGGAGCCAGCGTCAGGGCATCCACCCCGTTGGCTGGATCCAGCCAGACGCAGGCGGCCTTGACCGCCACGAGATAATCCCGAAGATTGCCGTGCAAATTGGTGTAAAGCCCGGAGCAGAGGCGATGGGGGCAATTCGGCCACAGGTTGGTGTAGAGATAATTGTAAACCTGATATTTGGTGGTGAAGCGGCCCCGCAAATCCTGGGCGATCGGCAGATTATACGGCGCGTTAGTCAGGGTGAACAGCAAGCTCGGATCACAAATCAGAACATTGCTCACGCCAGCGATCGTGGTGGCCAGGTTCAGCGTGTCCAGCAGGTTGGTATCGGTCACCACCAGGCCGTTGTAATACGAGCGATATTTTTGCACGACGCCGTAGCCGTTGGTGAGGGTGTAGGTCAGGTTGTGCAGATTGAGCCACGTCAGCCGGCCTTCGCCATCACCGCTGCTCACACAGGCGATCTGCGGCTGGGTGCGGTTGACAAGGCCCTCCAACGAGGCAAACAAATCGATCTCCGCCGCGCTGGCGGAACTGACATCAATGACATCCAGCACCGGGGCGGGCGCGGAGAACGTCGGCAACAACTGATTCGTGGGCCAATTAAGACCCGCCCCGAAGGCGGAACCCAAGCTCGTTCCGAGCAGCGCCAAAAAAATGGTCTGCCGGATCAAACCAACGGCCAAGCGCCGGTTCATAATGGGTTTAACGGTCACCCGCGCCAGCGGCGGACAACCGGCCAAGAGCGTTGTCATGAATTTTAAGGGGCCGCCCGCCATTGGAGCGAGCGGCCTTGGGAAATCTCCGGCACGCGCGAACCTGGCGGACTTCGCGATTGCTAGCGGCGAACGGGATTGGTCCGGACAAAGCCCAGATCCACAAATTGGCCCCCGCCGGTTTGATGGCAGTGAATGGCCACCGTGTTTTTGCCGGCTTTCAACGCTGCCTTGCCCGCGCCGATCAGCGGGAACGCCTCGTAAGCCGCCGTGAAACCACCGGCGTCCAGCGCCAGCACGCCGTTGATATAGACTTCGGCATCGTCGTCGTGGTGAAACCACAGTTCCAGACCTTTCAATTGATCCGCCGCGATTTCCACGTCGCGGCGCAGCCAGATATCGCCGGTATTCCACCGAGTGCCAACCACGGCGCCGGGCGTGTCCCGCACGCCGAAGCCACTCAGGCCGTCGGCCCAGCCGGTGGCATCAAAATTAACCTGCGCCCAATTGGCGGCCGGTTGGCTGGTGGTGTAACTCCACTTGGCGGGCGCCTGGTCCGCCGCCGGAACCACGACGGTCACCGTGGGCAACTTGGGCAGGGGCGCCCAGTTGGCGGCCTTTACCTGATCGCGCCCGGCGTATTTGTGCCAGACCGGTTTGTCATAGAGCATCTGCATGAACACGCCGCCCACCACGGGCCGCGCGGTGAAGCCGACTTTCCGGGCGGACTTGGTCTGATACCAGTCCGTCATCGGCGAGCGATCCGGCGTCGCGTTCAAGAAGGTGATGATCGGGGCAATCAAGGCATCAAAATCCGTGCGATCCTGGGTCAGCGTGGCCGTCCAAGTAATCCAGTCCAGCTTGGTGTAGGTCTCGCGATTATCCAGCGGCAGGCCGTATTGATTCTGCATTTTCTTGTAGAAATCCAGTTCCTTGCGGGCCACGGCGGCGGGGAACAGCTTCAGTCCCAGCACGCGATCCCAGACCAGGTTGTATTTCTGGCTCCAGGAATTCGGGCGGTCAAAGGCCAGCCGGAAATGGTCGCCGGCATCGGCTTCCTGCACCCAGCGCTGGGCAAATTCCCGGGCGAGCTTGAAGTATTCGGCCGCCTGGGCTTGATCGCCGCGCAGTTCGCACAGTTTGGCGAAGGAACCGAGGCCGCAGATGGCCTTGACGCTCAGGTTCACGTTGTGGGCGAGGTGACCGGCAAAGTCGTCGGTGCAGAGCTGGTTTTCGGGATCAAAGCCTTTGTCCTTGAGGTAAGCCGCCCACCGTTCAAGCTGGGGCCAATAGAGGCTCGCGAACTTGGCGTTGCCCTCCATTTCTGCAACCGCCCCGAACAGGCACAGCAAATTGCCGGTTTCCTCCACCGGCATTTGATTGTTCACGCCGCGTTCACCGTCGCCATAAACCTGGCCGTTGGCCTTGGGATAGGTGCCCAGATCGTGCGGGGCAAAAGGGAACTTCCAACGCTCGCTCACCGCGTAGTTCATGAACGGCACGATGAACGACTTGGCCACCGAGGGGCCGAACAGCAGGAACTGGGGCGCCATGGGATAGAAAACATCGGAGGTGCTGATGCAGCCGTTGGAATGGTTTTCCTTGCAGAACTGGAGCGGTTGGCCGTTGTCATCCGCCGCAAACACGCCGGCCGCGAAGCATTGGCGGTAGGCCAGCGCGCCCAGCTTGGCGTAGTTTTCGCCGCCCGCCTTGATCAAATCCGCCATCAGCTCGGCATCGAACTTCTGGCAGCGTTTCATCAGGGATTCGTATTCTTTCGCCGAAGCCTTCAGCAAATCAGCCGCTTCCCAACCGTTCCGGCGCCAGTAGGGCCGCAGGTTATGCTTCATGTATTGAATCGCGTAGAGCTCGTCATACGCCAGCATCATCCAATGCGCGACCGGCTGGGTGCCGACTTTGCCAAAATGGAACACCAGCGCAGAAACCGGCGCGGTGCCGGCCGGCTGGCTGACCGTGGCCGACGACGGAATCGCCGCCGAGAGTTTTCCAGAACCGGCAAATTCCGTGCGGGCGGCTCCGGCATTCACCTGGGCCAACTGCGCCTTTTGGCTGGTGGCGGCGGCCACATACAGATAACCCCAATCAATCCGCACATCATCGCCGCTCTTGCCCAGAACGGACTGTTCCTTTGAACCCACTTTCAAGGCCGTGACGCCGCGCATCGTCTCGGCGGACCAAACCACCGGCTGGCTGGGGGTGTTGACGGTCAATTCGCTGGCCGCATCAAAGTAAGTTTCGACCGCGTGAGTTTTGCCATCCGTCGCGGCACATTCATAGGTGAGATACGTTACCGGGCGGGCCAGCAAATCCAGATCCTCGGGCAAAGCCGGGGTCAGGAACGTCAGCTTCAGGCTCACGCCTTGGCCGGCAAATGAATAAATCGTCCGCGTGGGCAGCACTTCCACCTGCGTTTGCGGCAAGGCCGGAATCCCCGAGGGATCATTCCCCATGAGCCGGAACGTCTGGCCATCAATCCGCACCAGACTGGTCAGGCGTTGGGATTTGCCGGTCCAGTGCGTGGTCGCCACATCCGTCAGCTGGTCGCCGGGCGACCAGATGCTGAAGTAGGGATTGCACGCCACCAGAGGCACGGAGGGCGGGCGGAAGGTCTCGGCGGCCTGCGCCGAACCGGTGAAAGCCAAAGCGGCCAACAAAGCCAGCCGGCCCAAAGGACGAAGGAAATTAATATTCATGTGAAATCTTATTTTATTAGTCCGTCTGACCAAAACACAAGCTTTGGCATAACGGTTTAACGGCGTTCAACAGGCTATCGGCGAACGGTGGTGGCGTCATGTGGCATGAAACGGCCACAATCCAGACAGAGGCTCTTTCAAACCCGCGTGGCAGCCAGGGTGACGAGGCTCAAACACCGGCAGCGCAGAAATCATTGGCTCGGCGCGCTGCCCCTGCCGGCGGGGTGGCGGCTGGCATCCGACCTGCCGGGGATGGCCGCAACCGCGTTGCGGTTGGGGATTTTTGCGGACGATGACCCAGGGTAGCTAGGGCCGCGCAACCCTGGGCTTTGGGGCGTAATCCCGTTGGGATTTTTCAAGGCCACGCCCTTTGCCCGGGCGCAGCCGGACACGGTCCTAGAAACGCGGCCTGCAGGCCGCGTCTGTGACCGAGGGATGGCCGTCAATTGGGTTTGCCGGTGGGACTGCGAAGGGTGAAGCGGCGTAAACGCCGCGCGCCGGGCAGTTGGCCAAACTGGACCGGGTCCGGAGGCACCCCTGGCGAGCGCGCGGATTACTTTGAAAATGCCACAGTCCATTATTGCATCCGAAAAGCCATCAGCTAGATTTGCCCGTGGCTGACCAACAGCGCAAACGAAAAAAGAACATTCAACATTCTAACTGCATATGCAAAAACTGATC
This sequence comes from uncultured Verrucomicrobia subdivision 3 bacterium, assembly GCA_903842235.1. GTDB lineage: Bacteria > Verrucomicrobiota > Verrucomicrobiia > Limisphaerales > UBA11358 > UBA11358. The sequence continues at coordinate 11,360 of CAIMLG010000200.1, read as the reverse complement.
GCAAAACCAATTCTCCTGGCTGCGGCCGTCGTCTCGATAGCCCTGGTAGGATGCGCCACGCACACGTGCTGCTGCCAAGGGAAAATAGCGGGAAAACCGTTCGGCATGGACAAGGCGGGGGTGCCAGTGAAATTATTCACCCTGCGCAATAAATGCGGCAGCGAAGCCACCATCAGCAGCTACGGCGGTCTGGTTACCTCGCTGAAAGTGGCCGACCGCAACGGCCAACTGGGCGACGTGACGCTCGGCTATGACAATCTGGACGGCTACCTCAAGGATACGCCGTATTTCGGCGCGTTGATCGGCCGCTACGGCAACCGCATCGCCCGCGGCCATTTCACGCTGGATGGCCAGACCTACACGCTCGCCACCAACAATGGCGTCAACGCCCTGCACGGCGGCTTGAAAGGTTTTGACAAGGTCGTTTGGAACGCCAAGCCGTTCATGAGCCCGGCAGGCCAGGCCCTGGAACTGACCTATGTCAGCAAAGACGGCGAGGAAGGTTACCCCGGCACGCTCACCGTGAAGGCGGTCTATACCCTGACGGAAGACAACGCGCTGAAGCTGGAATTCACCGCCACCACTGACAAAGACACCGTGGTGAACCTCACCCACCATTCCTATTTCAACCTCGCCGGCAAAGGCGACGTCCTCGGCCACGTGGTTGAGATCCCCGCCGATCGCTACACGCCGGTGGACAACACCCTGATCCCGACCGGCGAACTCGCCCCGGTGGAAGGCACAGCCTTTGATTTCCGCAGGCCCACGGCCATCGGCGCCCGCATCGGCAACGATGAAGCCCAGCTCAAATACGGCAACGGCTACGACCACAACTGGGTGCTCAACAAAAAAATCGGCGACCTGACCCTGATGGCCCGGGTTTATGAACCCACCAGCGGCCGCGTCATGGAAGTGCTCTCCACGGAACCCGGCCTGCAATTCTACTCCGGCAACTTCCTCGACGGCACCATCACCGGCAAAGGCGGCTGGAATTACAAATTCCGCAACGGCTTCTGCATGGAACCGCAGCACTACCCCGATTCGCCGAATCAAGCGAGCTTCCCGTCCGTGGTGCTCAAGCCCGGCCAGGTGTTCCACAACGTCATCGAATATCGTTTCTCGGTGAAACCGTAATGACCGCCCAGCGCGGTCCAGCACGGCGGCGGGTCCGGTCACCCGCCGCACCCGTCGGATGAAAATAGCTCCAAAGCCTCCCGCCCACGGCGGGAGGCTTTTGACCATCACCCGGCGGCGAATGGCCTTCGCATTTTCCAGAATCCTCCTCCCCCTGCTCGTCAGCCTGCCGGCCTGGACCGGGGCCGCCAGGCCGCAATTTTTGCCGCAGGACCTGGCCATGAACGTCTGGACCAAGCAGCAGGGTTTGCCGGACGATTCCGTGACCGCCGTGCTCCAGACCCGCGATGGCTACCTCTGGGTGGGCACCGCCGCCGGCGTGGCGCGGTTTGATGGAGTGCGGTTTGTGACCTTCGCCCCGACCGGCCAGAAAACCAATGCCCCGATCAACGTCACCGCGCTCTGCGAAGATTCCACCGGGCGACTCTGGATTGGCACGCAAGGCGACGGGCTGCTTTATTACTCCGCCGGCTTGGTCGCCCGGTTCAAGGCAACCAACCCCCTGCTCGGCGCCACCGTCCATAGCATCGCGGAAGATGCCGGCGGCAGCCTCTGGCTCGGCACCCCCAGCGGCCTGTGCCGCCTGGCCAGCCAGACGCTGACGCGCTTTACCACGCAGGAGGGGTTGCCGAACGATTTTGTTTCCAATGTTCACGTCGCCCGGTCCGGCACCGTTTGGATCACCACCAAGGGCGGAATGTGCCAGTTTCGGGACGGAAAGATTTATCCTTATCCATTTCAAACTGACAGCCCGGGCCGCAATCCCGAATCGCTCGGCGTTTACGAAGACCACAACCAAAACCTGTGGGCGTTTGGCGACACGTATCTGGTCAACCTGACCGCCGGCAAGCATCTCAACCATTTTACCAGCGGCGACGCCGGCGCTTCGATGCGCATCTGGGGCTTGTGCGAAGGCCGGCACGGCGAACTCTGGATCGGCACCAGCGGCAAGGAGCTCTATTGTTTTGCCGACGATAAATTCATCCCCATCACGCTTCGCAACGGCGGGCTCACCAGCGATGTGCGGGTGCTCTGCGAAGATAATGAAGGCAATCTCTGGCTCGGCACGGCGGGCGGCGGCCTCGTGCGGCTGCAGCCCCGCAATGTCCGCGTGCTGGATGCCACCACCGGCCTGCCCAATCATCCCGTCATCTGCCTGGGGTTCACCGCCGCCGGCCGCGCCTGGCTGGGTTTTGAGCACGGCGGCCTCTATGCCGGCCAGGATGAAATTTTTGAACGCGTCACCAACGACAGCGCCCGCGAAGTGCAGAATTTGGTCGCTTCCCTGGCCGTGGGACCCGACGCCCATTTATGGGTGGGCACGCCCGGCGCGGGCCTCTACGGCTTAACCGACCAAAGCTCGGTGCATTACACCACCGCCAACGGCCTCGCCGACAATCACATTTCCGCCGTGGCCGTGGAACCCACGGGCACCGTCTGGGTGGGCACCGTCACGGGTGATTTGCACCGCTTGCGCGACGGTAAATTGGACCGCATGGGCACCCAGGTCAGCTTCCCGGCCGAAACCATCACCGCCATCCTCGCCGCGCGCAGTGGCGGGGTCTGGATCGGCTTCAATAACGGACGCATCTTTCGGGAAACCAACGAAGTCTTTCATTCCGCCGGCTCCCGCTCCGCGCTCGCCGGCAAAGCCATTCGCGTCTTGCACGAGGATGCCGCAGGCAACCTCTGGATCGGGACGGCCGGCGGACGCCTGGCCTGCCAGACCAGCGGCAGCCTGCTCACCTGGGATTTGCATCCCTTCTCACTGGACGACCGCGCCGCCATCATGGGCATTTTAAGCAGTGCCGACGGCGATTTGTGGTTCAGCACCAGCACCTCCATTTACCGCATCACCCAACATGAGCTCGCCACCTTGTTATCCGGCCAAACGCCCTTCCGGCCTCAGTTGGTCCACCAGACCACCGCCACCGCAATCACCGCCCCGGCCTACGGCGGGCCACTGGCAGCCAAGGCGCCCGACGGAAAATTATGGTTTGGCCTGGCCAACGCCGTTGTATCTCTGGATCTGCGCGCCCCCATGGGCAGCTTTAACACTCCGCCCATTTTGATTGAAGAAATTCTCGTCAATGAACAGCCCCTGCCGCCCCGCGCCATCAAAATCTCGCCGGCCAGCAACGCGCCGCCCCAACTGCCCACCCGCCTGCCCGCCAATTTGCGCTCACTGGAAATCCATTACACCGCCGTGAATTTATCCGCGCCGGAAAGCCTCCGCTTCCGGCACCGGCTGGAGGGGTTCGACCCCGGCTGGGTGGCCGACACGGAAGCCCGGCGCAAAGTGCAATACGGCCGCCTGCCATTTGGCGATTACACTTTTCAAGTGCAGACGGGCACGGCGGATGGCGTCTGGTTTGAACCCGGCGTGGCCTTCCTTTTTCGCGTTCCCACGCCGGTCTGGCGCACGGGCTGGGCATTCACGGCTTACACCGGCCTGACCGTGGGGCTGGTGGCCCTCACCGTGCGACGATTTTTCAACCGGCGCTTGCGGCGCAAATTGGAAATGCTGGCCGCCCAACAAGCCATGGAACGGGAACGCATGCGCATCGCCAAGGATATGCACGATGAAATCGGCTCCAAGCTGACCAAGATTTCCTTCATGAGCGAACGGGCCCAGGGCGAATTGCAGGGGCAGGATTCCGTCGCCCGCAAACTATATTCCATCGCCCACACCTCCCGCGACCTGCTGCAAACCTTGGATGAAATCGTGTGGGCGGTGAACCCGCACAACGACACGCTGGAGCACCTGGCCAATTACCTCGGCCAGTATGCCACCGAGTATCTGCAAAACACCGCCGTGGATTGCCAGCTGCACATTCCCAGCGGCCTGCCGAACCATCCGTTTTCCGCCGAGACACGCCACAACATCTTCCTCGCGTTCGAAGAAGCCCTGAACAATGCCCTGAAGCACGGCCGCGCCACGCTCGTCCGCATTGATATGAAGTTTGAACCGGCACAATTTCAAATTAAGATTGAAGACAACGGCTGCGGCTTTGAGGCCGGCAAAGTCAGCTCCCCGGCCCCGGCAACCGAGCCAGCCGGGGGCGGCCGCACGGGCAACGGCCTGCGCAACATGTCGCAACGCCTTGCGGACACCGGCGGCCAATGCGCCATCACAAGCCGGCCCGGCCAAGGCACGACGGTGTGCTTTTACGTGCCGCTCACGGCGGCGCCGCCGCCCCAACACAAATCATAACTATGAATAAAATTATCCGAGTCTCCATCGTGGATGATGAAGTAGATCTCCGCGAAAACATCGCGGGCTATGTGGACGCCGCCCCGGGCTTCAAATGCGTGAGCGTCCACAGCAACGCCAAGGAAGCGCTGGACCAATTGCCCAAACAAAAGCCGGACGTGGTGCTGATGGATATCAACCTCGGCGGCATGAGCGGCATCGAATGCGTGCGCCTGCTCAAACCGATTCTGCCGGAAGCCCAGATTGTCATGCTGACCGTGTTTGAGGACACCGAAAAAATCTTCAGCGCGCTGGCGGCGGGCGCGAGCGGCTACCTGCTCAAGCGGCTCTCGCCGGTCAAATTGCTGGAGGCCATTCGCGAGGTACAGGAAGGCGGCTCCCCCATGTCCGCCCCCATCGCCCGCAAAGTCGTGCAGTCGCTCCAGCCGGCACAGGTGTCGGACGACGCCACCACGCTGTCGCCCCGCGAACGCGAAGTGCTGCACGGGCTGGCGGAAGGCCAGGCCTACAAACAAATCGGCGACAAGCTGGGCTTGAGCATTCATACCGTGCGTAATTACATCCGCCGGATTTACCAAAAACTGCATGTGCGCACGGGCGGCGAGGCGGTGGCCAAATATCTTCAGCATTGAAATTATGCGCCTTGTTTTTGGCCCGCCAACCCGAAGCTTCCGCCCGCCCCCAACCCTCCGGCGGTGGTCGATCCTGCTGGGCCTGACGGCGGCCCTGACGCAACCCGCCCGGCCGGACACCAATGCCACGGCCCCCGGCTTTTTGATGACCCGCTGGGCGGCGGAAGTCAGCCCGAGCAACGCCCTGCCCGCCTACCCCCGCCCCCAACTCGTCCGCCCCGACTGGCTCAATCTCAACGGCCTTTGGGATTACTCGCTCAGCACCAACACCGCGCCCGCCCCAACTATTTTTTTCAACCAGATTCTGGTGCCCTTTCCCATTGAATCGGCGCTTTCCGGCGTCATGCAACGCCTCGATGAAAACAGCACCCTGTGGTATTGCCGGCATTTTGCCGTGCCGCCCGCCTGGGCCGGGCAGCGCGTGCGGCTGCATTTTGGGGCGGTGGACTGGCAGGCCCGCGTCAGCATCAATGGCCGGCCCGTGGGCGAGCACCGCGGCGGCTATGATGGTTTCAGTTTTGACATCACTGACTACTTGCGGTGGAACGGCCAGGAGGAAATGGTCGTGGCCGTGGAAGACCCGACGGATGGCGACCAGCCGCACGGCAAGCAATCGAGCAAATCAGAGAATATTTTCTACACGCCGACTTCGGGCATCTGGCAGACCGTCTGGCTGGAGCCGGTCTCCCCGATGTGCATTGATGAGCTACGGTTAGTGCCGGACGTGGATAATAATGCCTTGCACATCAAAGTCGCCGCCGGCTCGCTCCGCAAATCCCTGGCGGTGGAGGTGGTGGCGCGGGCGACCAACTCGGAAATCGCCCGCGTCATCGGCCCGGTGAATCGCGATTTTAGCCTGCCGATCCCCGCGCCGCACCTGTGGTCGCCGGAGGATCCGTTTCTTTATGATCTGAAAATCACGCTCAAGGACGGCGACCGGGTGGTGGATTCCGTGACCAGCTATTTCGGCATGCGGAAAATTGCGCTCCTCAAGGATGAGGAAGGCAAAACGCGCATGGCGCTGAACGGCCGGCTTACGTTTCAAATGGGCGCGCTGGATCAAGGGTTCTGGCCGGACGGCATTTATACGGCGCCGACGGATGAGGCCTTGCGTTTTGACATTGAGGCGCTCAAGCGGATGGGTTTCAACTTGGCGCGCAAACACGTCAAAGTGGAACCCGACCGGTGGTATTACTGGTGCGATAAACTGGGATTGCTCGTCTGGCAGGACATGCCCAGCGGAAACAATTCCGCCCCTGAAAGCCGCCTGCAATTCGAGACGGAGCTCCAGCAGATGCTCGAAGGCCGGGGCAATCATCCCTCAATCATCGTCTGGGTGTTGTTCAACGAAGGCTGGGGCCAGTATGATACCGAGCGCTTGGTGGCCTGGCTGAAAGCCTTTGATCCCACGCGATTGGTGGACAACGCCAGCGGTTGGACCGATAAGCGTGTCGGCGATCTGGTGGACATTCACAGTTACCCCGGCCCGGAGACGCCGCCACCGGAACCCGACCGGGCGGCCGTGCTCGGCGAATTCGGCGGCCTCGGTCTCGGCTTGCCCGGCCATACCTGGACCAGCCAGTCCTGGGGTTATCAACCCATGACTAACCTGGACAACCTGAACCTCCATTATCGCCAGCTTGCCATGCGGGTTCACACCCTGAATTATTCCTTCGGCTTGAGTGCCGCCGTCTATACGCAAACCACCGATGTGGAAACGGAATGCAATGGCTTGATGACCTACGATCGCGCCGTGTTCAAACTTGATCCGGTGATGACCTTCGCCGTTAATCTCGGTGAAAATCAGGGCAATTATGCCCAAATCATCATGCCCAGCGCCCTGAATCAGCGCGTGATGTGGAAATACACCATCGAAAACCCCGGTGACCAGTGGTTCAAACCGGAATTCACCGCCACCAATTGGTCGGAAGGCATTGCCGGCTTCGGCACCCCGGAGACGCCCAACATCAAGTTGGCCACCAAGTGGAATACGGCGGACATCTGGCTGCGGCGGGAATTTACCTTGGGCCCGACCGATGTGAGCCACGCGGCCCTCCTCGTGCATCATGATGAAGATGCGGAAATCTATCTCAACGGCGTGCTGGCGGCGAAACTGCCCGGATATGACACCATCTACATGGAGCAAAAAATTAATCCCGACGCGCTCGCCACTCTGAAACCGGGCGTCAACCACATTGCCGTCCACTGCCATCAAACCGGCGGCGGCCAATACATTGATGTCGGCATTGTCATCCCCCAAGCCAACCCGCCCGCCGGAGCGGGCAAATAAATTCCCCGTCACCGCGATCTTCCACCGGCAGCAACGCGTGGTTGCCTGACAGGCGTGGGGGGGGGCCTGAAACGGTTTTAACGCGCCACCATTTCGTGCTTCTGCACGGCGGCGTAAAGCGCGTCCTTGAGCTTGGCGCGCTTGAACTTCATTTCATCGATTTGCTGGTCCGAGGCAAACTCCACGTCCTCCTCGACGCGGCAGATGTCATCGTCCAACTGGTGATACTCCTCGAACGAAGCGCGGAACTTGGCATCCGCCAGTTTGAGGCTGCGGATGGTTTCGCGATGCGCCGGGAACTCTTTTACGAACGGGTGATGCAGGTCCATGGGAAGTCCTCCAGGTTAAAGGTTGACGGTCTTTGAACTATCGCTACGGTTCTCATACCTGATGGCAATTAAACGCCGCCAAAAAAAAATTGCCAGTCCTTTTTCACAATAATTTTATCTCGACCCTCTCTAGCTGACTTTGTTGTTTGGATGGATCAGGCCCAGCAACAGAACCGGCCAGCAAAAATTATCCCCTCCCTAAGCGCACTGCCACCTTTCCAAGCCCCGGTGGATAGATTAAATTCCCGCACTCTCGAACTATGCCGAGCGTTTTTATCAAGACTTACGGTTGCCAGATGAACGAGCGCGATAGCGAAGCCGTCGCCGCGCAGCTCATCGCCAAGGGTTATTCTTTGGCCCAATCCGAGGCCGCCGCCGACGTGGTGCTGCTCAACACCTGCAGCGTCCGTGACGCGGCCGAGCAAAAGGCCATCAACAAGATGAAAAATGTCGTCGGCCACGCCCGCAAGGATCGTCCCGGCCAAATCGTCGGCTTCCTCGGCTGCATGGCCCAAAGCCACGGCCAGGAACTGATTGAAAAATTGCCGGACGTGGATCTGGTGCTCGGCACGCAGAAATTTCATCGGGTGGCGGAATATCTGGACGAACTGCTCGCCGGCAAACGCGAAAAGATCGTGGACACCGCCGCCGAGGCGAAAAGCGAGTCGGCCATCCGCGAACACCTGCTCAACGGCAGCGCGAAGACCTCGGTGTCGGCGTTCGTCAGCATCATGCAAGGCTGCAATCAGCATTGCACCTTCTGCATTGTGCCCAGCACGCGCGGCGAGGAACGCAGCCGGACCATTCCTGACATCGTCGCCGAATGCCGCGAACTCGTTTTGCGCGGCGTGAAGGAAATCACTCTCCTCGGCCAGATCGTGACGAGTTTCGCCAAACGCGATGTGCCAGTAAAAGATGGCAAAACCGCCTTCGTCCAACTCCTCGAAGCGGTTCATGAGATCGAAGGCTTGGAGCGCATTCGTTTCACCTCGCCGCATCCGAAAGGCTACGGCGACGATTTGGTGGAAGCTTATGCGCGGCTGCCAAAGCTCTGCGAAAGTGCCCACATTCCCCTGCAAAGCGGCAGCGACCGGCTGTTGAAATTGATGCATCGGGGCTACACCCGGGAGAAATTCCTCGGCCTCATCCAGAAATTGCGCCAAGCTCAGCCGGGCATCGGCCTCTATACCGACATCATCGTCGGTTTTCCCGGCGAGACGGAGGAAGATTTTGCACAGACACTGTCGCTCTGCCGTGCGGTGGGATTCGACAATGCCTACATCTTCAAGTATTCCGAACGCCGCGACACGCCGGCAGCCACCATGCCCGATCAGGTGCCGCAATCCCTCCGTGAGGAGCGCAATCATCGGCTGCTGGAATTGGTCAATACCATTGCGGCCCGCAAATACGACGCCTTCATTGGCCGGCAGGTGCAGATCCTCGTCGAAGGCCCGAGCAAGAAAAACGCGGCGCGCTACACCGGCCGCACGCGCTGCAACCGCATCGTGCTGTTCGACGGCAGCCCGCGCCATCAGGGTCAGCTCATGGACGTGAAGATCGAGCGCACCGGCTCCTTCACGCTCTACGGCGATCCGGCCATCGTGAATTTGTAAATCGCTATGAAGATATTTGTCGCTCTTTCGTTAGTCTTTGCCGCCACCATCTCAGGATTATCCGCCCAACCCGCACCCGCCTCCTTCGCCTATGTCCTGCAGGCGGACGCGCTGGCGAAGACCAAAGCGGCGGTCGTCGCCCAACTGACGGCGTGCGGTCGCGATTGGCTGGTGCTCGACGCCCGCTTCAGCAGCGAACAACCGTGGACGCGGGAGGATTTGGCCACCATTCGCGCTGGACGGGCCGGCCGCAAAGTCATCGCGTATTTGTCCATCGGCGAGGCGGAGGATTATCGCGTTTACTGGCAGCCGGCCTGGGACGCAAACCATGACGGCAAACCGGATTCGGGCGCACCGGATTTTTTGCTCGCGCAGAATCCCGAATGGAAGGGCAACTACCGCGTCAAATACTGGCAGGCCGCGTGGCAAAAAATTATTCTCGTGGAGGTGGATCAGATCATGGCGGCCGGCTTTGACGGCGTGTATCTCGACATCGTGGACGGCTTTGAGACCTTCGAGCAGGTTGGAAAAAACTTCCGCGATGACCGGCTGAACCCGGAAACGAAACAAAGTTACCGGCGCGACATGGTGGACTGGGTGAAATTCGTCGCCGCCCGCGCCCGCCAGTCGAATCCCGCCGCCCTAGTCATTCCGCAGAATGGCCCGCAGCTTTTGGCCCATGCGGATTTCCTCGCCACCGTGGATGCCGTCGGCGTGGAAGACCTCTTCACCAATAACGACAAACTGCAAAAACCGGCCGACGCCCGGTTCATTCTGGAATGCCTGGCCCCGCTGACCACCGCGCACAAACCCGTGCTGGACGTCGAATACGCCCGCAGCCCCGCGCAGCGAGCCAAAGTGCAGGAACAGGCTGCCCGGCAAGGCTTCGTCTGGATCATCACCGACCGGCAATTGAAAACCCTGGGCGAATCCGGAAAATAATCCATCCGCCGCTGCGGGCTCCCGACCCGCCGGCGCGAAAAGCCGCCCCGCCGGCACCAGCGGCGACCCCGCCTTCGCGAACTCTCCCATCGCCGTTCCCAAAAGCGCCCCCGCCGCCGCTTCCTCCCCCGCCGCCGTCCCCAAAAGCGCGGGGGCTTTTCCAAAAAGGCCGGGGAGAGTTGGAAAAAGCGCGGGAGAGTTGGAAAAAGTCCCCGTGCTTTTTCTTAAAGCCGAGGCATTTATGCAGAAAACCGCCGTTCCAGAGGGGAACTCCTCCGAAACGGCGGTTGGGCGGCTGCCGGGCGGCTTTCCGGCGGGTTATTGAACCGGGTTGGCGGCTGGGGCGGACGCCGGTTTGGCGTGATGGTTGCCGCCGGTGACATGGGTGCGATAGCCCAGCACCTGTTCGCCCGCCGGAGTGTGTTTGCCCACCGCGCCGGCCAGCAGGTCAATTAAATCGCTGAAGGCGGTAATTCGTGGACGCGCTGGCGGCGAAGTTTTTCTGGGCCGTTGTCAACTCCGTCTTCTTCTGGTCGCGGATGCCTTTCGTGCTGGAAAGGTTGGTCTCGATGGCCGTGGCCTTGGTGGTGAGCGTGGCCGTGGTCACGCCACCGGCCGTGATGGTGGCCGAATTGTTGGTGATGAAAGTGCCCACGTCCGACAGGGCACCGTGCAATAGGTCAGGGTCAATGTAACTCATAACTGTGTGGTTCCATTCCGACCCAGACCCGCAGGCAAGGAGCCTTTGCTGGAGAACCGCATTTATTTTAGCCCGCTGCACCCTGCCAACCAGCAAAGCGTGAAAATGTCTTAATCCCGCCCGCCGGCTTGGGCAAGAACTTTTTGGGCAGCCCGGCCTGAATTGACGCCGCCGCCGGACTGGCCTACTCTCCGCGCAAGGCCAAAAAGATTTCCGGCGCGGAATTGTATAATCCGGCCAACGGGCGATGGACTTTGACCGGGTCGCTAAACACTCCACGCGCTGGCCACACAGCAACGTTACTACCAAATGGAAAAGTGTTGGTCTCTGGGGGGCTAAACAGCTTGAATAACACTGTCTCCAGCCTGGAATTATATGATCCAACCACCGGGAAATGGACTATAATCGGTTCGTTGGCCCGCCGTTTCTGAGTTCGTGACGTCAAAGCGGGGAATCAATACGCTACAAGGATGAGTGGGCGGGCATGGTGGAGGGAGCCCGAAGGG
>CAIMLG010000199.1 GCA_903842235.1 uncultured Verrucomicrobia subdivision 3 bacterium | reverse complement strand
GCATGGTCCATCCAGCGCAAGGTGTTGCCGGCGCCCATCAGGAAGCGGCCCGCCGCCGATCCCGGCAAATCCATGAACCAGAAAGTGCAGAGCCGTGGCGGCAGGGGCTGGACTGGTCGCCCGGCGCGCTCGCGGAACGGCTGCAGCATCTCGTCCACGGAAAAACTCGACAACAAATAGCCGATATTGTTTTCCAGCGCTTGCTTGAACAGCCCATCGCCGAGCGTCACCCCGCCACGCGGTGCCTGGGCCTGGTAGGCCACGGGTTTCCAGCGCTCAGCAGGAACCACATTTTCGGGATGGTCGGTGACCACGCCCTCGCCCTGCGGCCGTGGCGGGCGCGTCAGCACGGTCACGCCGAGCTGGCCCTGTTCCGAATCGGAAGCTGGACAGCCCACCGCAACATCCCGGCCTTCGGCGATCACCTCCAGCTTGGCCAGCGCCAGTAGTTTCTGCCGCAGCCGCGTTGCGGTCAGGCGGACATAACGCCCGCGCACTCCGCCGGACGGGAAAATGCCGACGGCGTCTCTTGGATCGGGATAATCTGCGCTCAACCGATCTGTGACCAGCACCGCTGTTTTGCCCTCCGGGTCATCGGCCACCTCGATCTTGAAGCGCGCCGGAAAGCCTTGCGATGGATTGCTCCAAATGCGCAGGGGCAGCAGCTTCACCGCGTCAATTTTTCTCGTCTGGCCCAGATCCACCTGCACCCAGCGGATCTGCTCATCGTTGATTGCCGGCTGCGATTGATAGGCCGGCGAAAACTGTGCGGCCACCCGCTCCACGCCCATCGGCGCATCGGTGGCTTTGGACAACAGCACGGGGGCGAGCATGGAGCACAGCAGGGATAAGGATGCGTGAATGGATGCAGGTTTCATGGTTGCTCGCCTTGTTACGCGACAGCACTGAATCCCTCCAGGGTCGGCACCATGCCGACCGCGAGGACGTTGGCTTGAATACTGGGGGTTCAGTGGCGGGAAGTCAAACGCACTTCTCCCTGCTCGACGGCTGCATCCAACGCGGGAACACTAACCACCAATTCTGTTCCCTTCCTGCAAGGGCTCCGCCTGTTTCAAAAAACGGCCGCCATCTTGCGGCCGGACGTGGTGACGATCGCCTTCGGACGGAATGACCTGATGAAAAGTTTGAACGGGCGCCAGCCGGACCGTGATTTCATGGCGCTTTCCATGGCGCCGGCCATGGCCGCGGTGTATGAAAAAATGGTGGCCCGACGCAGCCTGGCCCTGCTCATTCACGCGCTGCAAAAAGCCCGGGAAGGTTTTTCGCGGCACAAAGGGGACCTGCCCTTCCGCGTGCCGCCGGATGAATATCGCGCCGTGTTGGCCGAATTTGTGGCTGCCGTGCGCGCCGCGGGCGCCGTGCCGATTCTGGTCACCGCGCCACGCCGCGACCTGCGCCCGTTGGGCTCCAATGTCCTAGGCGATGTGAACCGGATCTACGACCAGTATGCGGACATCACGCGTCAGGTGGCCCATGACCAACAGGTGGACCTGCTGGACCTGGCCGCGCTGTTCGCCGGCCCGGCCTGCGACCATTATTTTTCATTCGATCAAATTCATTTTGACCACTGCACCACTGAGATCGGCGTGACCGGACCGGCGGCGCCGG